>DATKLX010000133.1:0-29173 GCA_035542155.1 Anaerolineaceae bacterium | reverse complement strand
TGCTATCAAATATACAGTATAATCTGGGCAGCAATGCCCATTTTTGTTTTTTGGAATTGATGTATGCAGACGGTCATCGACGGGACAATCGAGGGATTGCGCCTTTTGTTCACGGGCAACCAGGAGCTGTGGTCGATTATTTTTTTATCGGCGCGGGTCAGCGGATTGGCGCTGCTGATCTCAGCGGTGATCAGTATTCCATTGGGATCGCTGCTGGGATTGGTCTATTTTCGGGGAAAGGGAATAGTCCAGGCGCTCGTCTATACCGGCATGGGGCTGCCCCCGGTGGTAGCCGGGCTGGCGGTCTACCTGCTACTCTCGCGAAAAGGGATCCTGGGGCCGCTGAACTGGCCCTGGGTGCCCGAGCTGTTTACCGTGGAGGCGATGATCCTTGCCCAGGTGATCATCGCCTCGCCAGTCGTGATCGGATACACCATGGCGGCAGTGGCAGACGTCAGCCAGGACCTGCGGGTGCAATTGCAATCATTGGGAGCAACTCGAGTTCAGGTGACCCTGGCGGTTCTGCGCGAGGCGCGCCTGGGGGTAATCGTGGCCCTGGTGGGGGGATTTGGCAGCATTATTTCTGAGGTGGGTGCAGTCACCCTGGTCGGGGGCAATATCGCCGGCTCGACCCGCGTGCTGACGGGGGCGATCCTGCTCGAGACGCGCGAGGGCAACTTCGACCGGGCGATCGGGCTGGGGCTCGTGCTGCTGCTCCTGGCGTTCGTGATCAACGTTGGGGCGACCCGGCTCCAGGGTAAGGGACGCTGAGCCGATGGATATCCTCTTCGAACTCGACGAGGTTAAAAAGGCCTACGCGGGCCGGGTGGTATTGAACGTGAACAACCTCCAGCTCAGGCGGGGAGAGATCCTGGGGATCGTTGGGCCCAGTGGGGCGGGGAAATCCACCCTGCTGCGGCTGCTCAATTTCCTGGAATACCCGGACCAGGGGACGCTCAGGTACAGGGGCCAGGTCGTCACCCCCCGCCTGCCGCTCGACCTGCGCCGCGAAGTCACCACGGTTTTCCAGCGCCCGGCGCTGCTCAACGCCAGCGTTGAGGAGAACGTGACGTACGGCCTGGGCCTGAGAGGAAAGCGGGACAGCCGGGCGGACGTGAGCGCGGCTATCCAGCGTATGGGCCTGGAGGAACTGCGCCATGCCGCGGCGCGCACGCTTTCAGGCGGCGAAGCCCAGCGGGTGGCGTTGGCGCGGGCGATGGTGATCCATCCGCAAGTTCTGCTGCTTGATGAGCCCACCGCCAACCTCGACCCCTATAACGTCAGCCTGATCGAAGGAGCGGTGCGTGAGATCAACCAGCGAGAAGGCGCCACGGTGATCCTGGTGACGCACAATGTGTTCCAGGCCCGGCGCCTGGCGAAGCGGGTAGCCCTGCTGTTGAACGGGCAAATCATCGAGCTGGCTCCCACGCGGGATTTCTTTGAAGCTCCCTGCGACGAGCGCACGCGGGCGTTCGTCAACGGTGAAATGATCTACTAACCCAAAGATTTTCACAAGGAGGAAGAATGTTGAAACAGTCTCATCTCACAAGGTTGTTTGCCGTTCTCATCCTGGCCGCGCTGCTCCTTTCCGCCTGCGCCCCGGCAACGACAACCACCCCGGCGCCAACGGAACCCCCGGCGGCTCCCACCGCGCCAGCAGCCCCAACCGAAGAGCCCACTGCCATTCCTGCAACAGAAGTCCCCACCAAGGCGCCGACCGCAGCGCCCACGGCTCCTGAAAGAACCGCCGGGACACTGCTGATGGCTACAACCACCAGCACCGAGGACTCTGGCCTGCTCGGTTACCTGCTGCCGATATTTACCCAGGATACCGGCATCCCGATCAAGTACGTGGCGGTCGGCTCGGGACAGGCCCTGCAACTGGGCAAGGATGGCAACGTGGACGTGCTCCTGGTTCACTCACCCGCCGCGGAAAAAACATTTATGGATAACAAAGACGGCATTCGCCGCGAGGACGTGATGTACAACGACTTTGTCATCGTTGGCCCAACCAGCGACCCGGCGAAGATCTCGGGGATGAAGTCGGCCGTCGATGCGTTCAAAGCCATCGCCGCAGCGCAGGCGCCGTTCGTCTCGCGCGGCGACCAATCCGGGACCAATACCAAGGAGCTGGCGATCTGGAAATCAGCCGCTATCGATCCGAAAGGCGACTGGTACATCAACGCCGGACAGGGGATGGGCGCGGTGCTGACCATGTCGGATGAAAAACAGGCCTACACGCTGAGCGACCGGGCGACGTACCTGACCCAGACCAAAAAAGGGCTGACGCTGAAGATCCTGGTGGAAGGGGATAAGACCCTGCTCAATCCCTACGGGGTGATCGCGGTCAACCCGGATAAAAGCCCCAAGATCCAGAACGACCTGGCCAATAAGTTTATCGACTGGCTGATCTCCGCGCCGGTGATGGAAAAAGTGGCCGCTTTCGGCAAGGCCGATTTTGGGACGAGCCTGTTCTTCCCGATCTCCAAGCCGTACCTGGCGGCCCACCCGGACGCGAAAAACCCCTTCGCGGCCCCCGCCGGCAGCGGGCTGAAGTTCAGCGGCAAAGTCGCAACCGCGCAGAGCTGGAAGGACGCGGATTTGAAGGCCATGCCCGCAGTCAAAGCCACCGCGACCAATAAGGATGGCACGACCACCGAATATACCGGTGTTTCCTTGAAAACACTGATCGAGCTGGCCAAACCGGCGGCAGACGCCGCTACCCTGGTATTTATCGGCAGCGATGGATACCAGGCGGAAGCGGCTTTGAAGGATGTGCTGGCCTGCGACGGATGCGCGGTGGGCTTTAATCCAGCGGGAGGGTATATCCTGGTGATGCCCGGTTTCCCCAACAAACTGGCGGTCAAAGGCCTGGTGGAAATTCAGGCGAAATAGATGCTTGAGATGTATATTTGTCCGGATACAAATATTCAATCCTGATAACCATCGAGGCGAGGCTGATATGAAAAAAAACCTGCCGTCTTTTATCCTGTTTGCAGCTCTTGTGTGGACAATCGCCGCCTGCCAGCCAACGCCAACCACAGCGCCGACCACGCTGCCGCAGTCAGCGCCAACGGCAATGGTGGAGCCTCTGATCGCTCCCACGCAGCCGGCTGCGGTTGTGCTGACGGTGGCGGGGAGCGATGGAACGAAAACTTTCCGCCTGGAGGATCTGAAAAACCTGCCCGCTGCCGAGGGTCTCGCGGGATATAAGACCAGTACGGGAAAGATATACCCGCCCCAGAAAATGAAGGGCGTGCTGCTGACCGACCTGCTCGACCAGACCGGTGGCTTAGACGCCTCAATGGGCGTACAGGTCGAGGCCTCGGACGGGTATGCGATGACCTTTTCATACGACCAGGTAACGAAGGGGAATTTTGTGACCTACGATCCGGCGACCGGGGATGAGATCGCGAACCCGGGCAATCTGCGGGTCGCGCTGGCTTATGAAATGGAAGGCAAACCCCTCGACCCGCAGACAGATGGGAACCTGCGCCTGGTCGTACTGGGGGATCAACCCACCCAGGTGGTGGACGGGCACTGGTCGGTGAAGTTCATCAATAAAGTGACGATCAAGCCCATGGCAGCAGATTGGTCGCTGGTGCTGCAAGGCAAAATCATCGACGAGGTCGACCGGGGCACCTTCGAATCCTGCTCTACAGGCCAGTGCCATCCAGCCTCCTGGACGGATGAAAAGGCGGTCAAGTGGAATGGAACCCCGTTGTACCTGCTGGCCGGGCGCGTCGATGATGAAAACAAGCATGGGACCGGGGCATTTGACGCCGCCCTGGCCGCGGCGGGATATACCATCGAGATCGTGGGGAAAGATGGCTATTCGGTCACACTGGACAGCAAGCGAGTGCGAGGGAATAAAAACATTCTCGTGGCCAATACCGCCGATGGAAACCCACTGACGGACAAGGACTTTCCATTAAAGCTGGTCGGATCAGACGTCTCCCCAAAAGAAAGCGTGGGTGGGATCGAAAAGATCATTCTCCACCTGGATGTATCCCCCGCACCTGAAGCCACCGCGACCGTATGCCCTACCGAGGCTGCAGCGGCAACCTCAAATGCAGTGGCCGCGCTGAGCCTGAGCGGCCTGGTGGATAGGCCCCTATCGTGGTCTCTCCCAGAGCTGAAGAAACTGGATGTGGTCAAGGCCACAGTAGAGCATCCTAAATCGGGCAAGATGGACGTAGAAGGGGTCCGATTGAATGAACTGCTCGATCTCGCTGGATTCAAACCAGAAGCAAAGATAGTTTCCATGATCGCCTCGGACGGGTATGTCAGCGACGTGGACCTGGCAGCGGTGCGTGCATGTAAGGACTGCCTGATTTATTTCACTGACAAAGGAGGGTTGAACGCCGCCATGCCGGGGATGCAGAGTAACTTCTGGGCGCGGGACGTGGAAAAGATTGAGCTGAAATGAAACGGTTCACCCAAGCGCTGACAGGTTTCTTGTGCGCTGGTCTGCTTCTCAGCGGCTGTGGGCCAAAACCGAAAACGCCCCTGGTTCTTTTTGCGGCGGATAGCCTGATCCAGCCTTTTGGGGATCTGACGGCGGCCTTTGAGGCGGAACATCCGGATATCGACGTGCAGGCGGAATATCATGGCAGCATCCAGGTAATGCGCCATGTGACCGAGCTGCACGTAAAGATCGACGTGGTCGCCACCGCGGATCAAGCCCTGATCCCGCTGCTGATGTACCAGCAAAAGGATCCGGAGACGGGGAAACCCTATGCGGCGTGGTACCTGCGTTTTGCGACAAACCGGCTAGCCCTGGCTTATACGCCAAAAAGCCAGTATGCAGCGGAGATCAACGGGAAGAACTGGGCAGAGGTGATCACCCGACCCGGGGTCAGGCTGGGGCTCTCCGACCCGCGCTTCGACGCTTCGGGATACCGCACCCTGATGGTGCTCAAACTGGCCGAGCAAACTCAGGGACCGGTTGACCTGTTCAGCCGGGTATTTGCCGGACAGTTTACTTATCCGATCAAAGTAACCGATGAGGCCGGGCTGACCCGCATCCGCGTCCCGGAAATCCTGGAAACCCGCAAAGATACACACCTGGTCGTTCGCGGAGCCGCGATGGAGCTGCTGGCCCTGCTCGAATCCGGGGATATCGATTACTTCTTTGAATATGAGAGCGTCATCCAGCAGCACGGGTTGAAGATGGTGAGCCTGCCCGCCAGCCTGGACCTGGGCGAGGCCGCGGAAAATCCAAATTATGGAAAAGTGGCGGTGCTGCTGGATTTCCAACGGTTTGCTTCGGTCAAGCCGGAATTCCGCGGAGAACAGATCGGATATGGGATCACCATCCCTTCCAATGCTCCGCATTCCAAACAGGCCGAAGAGTTCGTCGCTTTTTTGTTGAGCCGGGCCGGCCGGCAGATCATGGAGAGGGATCATCATCCCCTGTTTGATCCGGTCCCGGCGGATGGATATGAAGCCCTTCCGCCGGGACTGAAGGCGCTGGCGGCCGCCAGCCGATGAAGCCCTCGCCGTTCGTGGCCTTTATGGGAGCGGCCAGCTCGTTGCTGCTCATTTTTGTGCTGCTGCCGCTGGCCGCCGCGCTTTTCTCAACGACGCCAGGATCGATTTTTCAGTCATTCGGTGATCCGGAGGTAGGTCGCTCGCTGGCGCTGACCTTTAGCGCTTCAGCGCTGGCCACGGGGCTGACTGTTCTTTGCGGTGTGCCCATGGCCTACCTGCTCGCGCGGGTGCGCTTTATGGGAAAACGGGTGATCGAAAGCATCATTGACCTGCCGATCGTGCTCCCGCATACCGCCTCCGGGATCGCTCTACTGCTTGTCTTTGGCCGGCAGGGTATCCTGGGGAAATTCCTGGCACCTGTTGGATTGACTTTCACTGACAACCTGGGGGGAATTGTGGTGGCGATGGCCTTTGTCAGCCTACCGTACCTGGTCAACCTGAGCCGGGAGAGCTTTGCTCTGCTCGATCCGGAGCTGGAACGCGCCGCGCTGGTGGATGGAGCATCCCCGTGGCAGGCGTTCTGGCACGTGATTTTTCCCCAAGCCTGGAACGGCGTGACGAGCGGGATCCTGATGATGTGGGCGCGGGGGATCAGCGAGTTCGGCGCGGTGGTGATCCTGGCCTACAACCCGAAGATCATCCCGGTCCTGGTGTTCGAACGCTTTACCGGATTCGGATTGAACGCGGCCCAACCGATTGCCGTATTGATGATTGTAGTGGTCTTTGGCGTGTTTATTCTGCTGCGTTTTTTGATGCAGGCGCGGAAAGAGGAGTAAAGACCGTCAGATTTCAAGCGGTCCGCGATCAGCCAACCGGCCATCGATGCCAAAACCTGGCGGCTGGTATTCTGTTATAGATCCAGTTCCCAGGTCTCGCTGACCAGGTCGTGGCCGAAGCTGTGATGCGCTTCGGTGGCGGTGATGCAGAAGCCGGCGCGCTGATAGATCCGCCGGGCGTCGACCAGGATACTGTTGGTCCAGAGGGTCATCTTCTGGTAGCCGCAGCGGCGAGCAAAGCGGATGCACTCGTCCACGAGGCGGGCGCCCAGACCCATACCGCGGGCCCTGGGCTCGACCAGGAGCAGGCGCAGCCTGGCGACGCTATCGCTGAGCTGGACGAGGAACACCGAGCCGACGATTTCGCCGCCCATCTCGGCGATCCAGCAGCGCTCGCGATCCGGGTTGAAATGGTTGACGAAATCGGCGACGATCTGGGCGACCAGGGCTTCGAAGCGCTCATCCCAGCCGTATTCCCGGGCATAGAGCACGCCGTGGCGGTGGGCGACCCAGCCCAAATCCCCCGGCTCCGGGCCGCGCAAGAAGAAGGTCTCCGCGTATTTGTAACCGCGGCCCTTGCCGATCAGGGTTTCGATGCTCTGCATGGCGTTAAGCAGAAAGTTCTGGTCCTCGACGCTTAGCTCGGCGAGCATCTCGGCGACCTCGTCCCGCGAGCGCTGGTCGAGGAGGAGGAACGCCTCGGTTCCACTGGGAGTGAGGCGCAGCAGGCGCTGGCGTCCATCTGTCTCCGAGGGGAGCTTCTCGACGATCCCTGCTGCTCCAGGCGGGCCAGGATGCGGGAGAGATAGCCAGCATCCAATGTTGAATTAATGAAACTTATGTTCTATAATCAATGTCATGGACGCGATGGAGAAACTGGCCGGACTGGGCGATTTTATGCATTTCGAGCCTGCCGAGGAGCTGCGCGCGCCTGTGGGTGGCCAAAATGCCAGCCTGCCCGGCCAGGCGACCTGCCCGTCGTTCTCGCCGCGCTCCACCAGGGACCCTTCGCCGCCGAGGAATGGGCTACCCGTCTATCACGCGGTGATGCCCGGAGGGAAGCGGATCGCTCTGCTCAAGACCCTGCTGACCTCGGCCTGTGAGCGGGACTGCTATTACTGCCCCTTTCGCGCTGGACGGGACTACCGGCGGATCACCTTCAAGCCGGAGGAAATGGCCCAGATGTTCATGCGACTTTACCAGGGCCGGGCAGTCCAGGGGCTGTTCCTCAGCTCGGGGATCGCGGGGGGCGGGATGCGCACCCAGGACCGCCTGATCGCCACGGCAGAGATTCTGCGCAGCCGGCTAGGTTTTCAGGGCTACCTGCACCTGAAGCTGATGCCCGGCGCAGAGTACGCCCAGGTCGAGCGGGCCTTGCAACTGGCGGACCGGGTCTCGGTCAACCTGGAAGCGCCTAACACGCGCCGCCTGATCCGGCTGGCGCCGCAAAAGGCCTTTCTGGATGAGCTGCTGCAGCCGTTGAAGTGGGTCGAGGAGATCCGGCGCAGCCAGCCCGCGAGGAAGGGCTGGAACGGGCGCTGGCCATCAACCACCACACAATTCGTGGTGGGCGGGGCGGGGGAGACGGACCTGGAGCTGCTCGACACGATCTTCCGACTGTACCGCGACCTGCGGCTGGCGCGGGCGTATTTCTCGGGGTTTAACCCGGTCGAAGACACCCCACTCGAGAACCTGCCGGCGGAAAATCCCTGGCGCGAGCACCGCCTCTACCAGGCGTCCTTCCTGCTCCACGATTATGGCTTCGATCTCGAGGAGCTGCCGTTCTCAGCTGAGGGCAACCTGCCCCTGGCGCGGGATCCCAAGCTGGCCTGGGCGGAGAATAACCTCAGTCACAGCCCGGTAGAGATCAATCGGGCCGATCTGCACGAGCTGATGCGCATTCCGGGGATCGGGCCGAAAGGCGCGCGGGCGATCCTGGGTGCACGCCGGAAAGGCCGTCTCCACGACCTGGGCGAGCTGCGCGCGTATGGGGTTCAGATAGGCCGCGCTGCCCCGTTCGTTTTACTTGACGGTCGCCGCCCCGCTCAGCAGTTAGCTTTCCATCTGTAAAAAGGGCTCACCACAAAGCACACAGAGGAACAGAGAACAGAAAGCGGAGAGCATCTTCTTCGCGTTATCTTCGTATATTTTGTTTCTTCATGGTTCAGCTCCTGATCCGTGAAAACGATTGAATCCTTGCAATCGGTGTCCTCATTTTATGGAATTAAGTTATGATTAGCCCCAAACTTTGAGAACTGAAATCGAGATTTAATGATGTTATGAACCTTTTCGTCGAGCCATTTGTGAACAACATATTCATGCAGCGCGCGCTGATTGCAGGGATCCTGGTCTCGATCTCCTGCGGTATCGTGGGGACCTACGTTGTGCTGCGCGGGCTGGCTTTCATCGGCGACGCGCTGGCCCATGGCGTCCTTCCGGGGATCGCGGTGGCCATGCTGCTGGGCATTCCCGGGATTTATGGGGCGGCGCTCGGCGCGGTGGTGATGATCGCCGGAATCAGCCTGATCACCCGCAAGTCGCGGCTGTCTTCGGACACGGCGATCGGGTTGCTTTTTGTGGGTATGCTTGCCCTGGGGGTGGTGATCGTCTCTCGCTCGAACTCCTTTTCGGGGGACATCGTCCGCGTGCTGTTCGGCGAGATTTTAGGGATCGACAACCAGGCGGTGATCATCCAGCTTATCGCCACGCTGGTGATCGGGGTGACGGCGTGGATCTGCGCGCGCCCGTTCCTGCTGCTGTGCTTCAGCCCCGAGCAGGCGCAGGTGGCCGGGTTTTCAGCGAAGCTCTACCACAATATCATGCTGGCGCTGATCGCGCTCGCGGTGATCGTCTCCTTCCAGACGGTGGGGACGCTGCTGGTGTTTGGGATGCTCCTCGCGCCGGCCGGAACGGGGGCGTTGATCGCGCGGCGGATCGAGGCCATGATAGCCTGGGCGGCGGGAATTGGCTCGATCTCGGTTTATTTCGGGCTGCTGATCTCCTATTATTTCAATCTCGCCGCCGGTTCGACCATCGTCCTGGTTGCCGTGACGATCTTCTTCGTGGTGCTGACGGCCAAGAACATCCAGGAATCCCGGAAGCAGACTGTGGGCCAACCCAATCATGGCTAACTCTTCGCTGCCTATCTCTAAGCCCTCTGACGTCCTGGTCTACGCCAGGAACCTGGATATCGGCTATCGCAACGAAACGATCGTGGCGAACATGGCCTTTGAACTGAAACGCGGGCAGTCGCTGGCGTTGGTGGGGGTGAACGGGTCGGGGAAATCGACCCTGTTGAAGACCCTGGTGGGGCTGCTCCCCCCGCTGCGCGGCGAACTGGAGGTGGTTGGAGCGCAGCCGGGAAAAACACCGCGCCAGATCGCCTACGTGAGCCAGTTCCACACCTCGGGGTTTATCCTGCCCCTGCCGGCGATCGATGCGGTGCGCATGGGCCGTTATGCGGACCATGGGCTACTAGGCCAGATGGGCCAGGAAGATGAAGAACTCGTCCGCGAATCAATGCAGCGGATGGAGATCGCTTACCTGGCCGACCAATCTTTGCGCTCGCTTTCGGGTGGACAGCAGCAGCGGGTTTACATTGCCCAGGCGCTGGCCAAACGGGCAGATCTGCTCGTCCTGGACGAGCCGACCGGCGGGTTGGACGCCGCCGGAAAAGAGCTGTACCAGACGGCTATCCAGGAGGAGCTGAAGCGGGGCGCCAGCCTGGTTGTGGCCACCCACGATATCCAGGATGCAATTGCCTGCGACATAGCCATGCTCCTGGCGCGAAAAGTGGTGGCTTATGGGATCGGGCGAGAGATCATCACCCCGGATGCCTTGCTGGAAGCCTTTGGGATCGTGATCACCCTGAACGAGCAAAACCATAGATTGACCGTGGTGGAGCGCGAGCACGGCCACGGCCACGGCGAGGATCACGAGCACCGCTAAAGGTGGAAAATCAGGGTAACCAGGCAGGCAGAACTCCTCCCTGGGCGAGCGTGCGGGTCTGGCCGCTTTGCAGATCCCAGATCATCACCTGGGGCTGGGCGTCCGAGCTTCCAAAGTGGATCTGCTGAAAGAGGATGGATTTTCCCCAGGGGTCCCAGGAAAAGGCGCTGTTGTTGAACAGCTCGTCCTGGGTGATCGCCTTGAGCTTTTTCCCATTTTGATCGAACAACCAAAGCTGTTTCGTCTGGCCGCCCGAGAGCAGGTGCAGGCTTGTCACCAGGAGCTGTCCATCGGGCGATACCGCGGGAAGGGAATATTCCACCAGGTTGGCGTCTTCTTTCCAGAGCCGGCTGACCTTTTTCTCTCCAAAATCGATTTCATAGACGTTTTCCTGAGGGGCGCCATCCGCCGTGCTAAGGATCGAATAGAGCATTTTCGAGCTGTCCGGATACCAGGTGGGGACCTGGCTGAGGCTGCCCTGGATCTGAACCCGCTCACCGGTCTGCTGATTATAGAGGCTGATCACGCCGAGAGACGGTTCGCCGCTGGTCAGCCACTGCCCATCCGGTGAAAAGGATGGGCTGGTCCCGGGGAAGAGGAAAGTGGATTTCCCTGAAGCCACAACGAGCTCATACAGGCCGCCCTGCGGGCCACCCGCGGCTTCGCCCTGTTTGGACTGCTGGCGGGAGTAGATGATTCTCTCCCCATTCGGGTTCCAGGCGGGCTGGATGCAGCGGTCAGCCGCGCAGGCGGCCAGCCTGTGGTTCTGGCTGCCGTCGCGCTGGATAAGCCACAGATCGAACCCTCCCTGGTCGTTCGCGGCGGAATAGGCGATCCGCTCCCCATCCGGAGAAGGCGCAAAATCATAGACAGTCCCGCCGGTGTGGGTGAGCTGAACCAGCGCGCCGGTGAGCGACTGCCGCCAGAGGTCGGTTTTCCGATCCTGAATTGAGAGATAGAGCGCTTCGGCGGGGCGGACGCGGACACTGAAACGGATGGCTGTTGTGAGCTTCCGGCCGGTCTTTGCGACGCCGCCCGGCCGGACCTCGACGATATAGGTCAGGCCTGGCTCGAGGGCTTTGGATGGAATAAACCAGAGCGTGTTTCCCTTCCACTCGATTTTTCCGGGAATCCGCGGCTGGATCTCGAAGAGGCTTGCCAGCGAATCGACCTGCATGAGCTGATTAAAGGTGATGCCGACGCGGCCCCGGGCGCCAATCTCTCCGCCGTTTTGCGGGAATGTTTCGACCACCCGCACGCCAGCCGCGGAATTCAGCACGGCGAGCAGGATGAATGCCATAATGGCAATCAGCAGGATACCCCCGGCGACCCAGCGGACGGCGGTCCGGCGCATCCAGGAACGGAAATTCAGTGAGGTCATAGTCGAAATCCTGTCCTTGATGATACCATTATCGGTAAAAAGCCAGGGAAATGAAGATCGGGTAGCGCTGCTGGAGAAGCCCCGTACTGCCCAGACCGGTTTCCGAGGCGGGAACAAACCTGTGAAGTCGCGGCGATGCTGGCGGCCAGGGTGGATTATCAAGGACGCGGGGGGATGGCGAGAAATAAGTAGCCAAAGCACGTCGCGGTGGCTTCGCGCCGCGGCTCGTGGGGAGGGGGGATGCTTTTATTCTCGTGTGAGGTTGGAGAGCGGGGCGGGGTGAAAAGGATCTAAGGGTTTCGAGAACCCCCAGGATCTTCTTGTTGAAGAAAATTCAAATAAATATAAATAAAATAAAAATACTATTGACAAAATTCAAATAATCACTATAATAATCACAGAATATGAATTTTGTATTTAATATTCTTGATTTTGGTGAATAGCGGTTTCAGTATCAACAGGAGGCATAATGAATACATTATTGAGCAAATGCCCGGTGTGTGGTTCGCAGCTCGAAGTGTCCGAGCTGCACTGTAACACCTGCGACACGACGATTACCGGGCATTTCAGCGCAGCAAGCGGGCCCTTCGCCCAGTTATCCCCCGAGCAGGTCCAGTTTGTGCTGACCTTCGTGCGCAGTGAGGGCCGTTTAAATCGAGTGGGGGATGAGCTGGATATATCCTACCCGACCGTCCGCAACCGGCTCTTCGAGGTGATCCGCGCGCTTGGATATGAACCCGGCAAGGAAGAGACACCGCCAAGGATGTCCATCGAAGAACGCAAGCGGATCCTGGACGAGCTGGACCAGGGCAAGATTACCCCCGACCAGGCGCGGCGCATGCTGCAAGGGCAAAGCGCCTGAGACGAGGGACGAACCGATACACAGGAGGAAAACCATGGTGACTAGCGAAGAACGCATGAAAATCTTGAAAATGATCGCCGAAGGCAAGATTACGGCAGAAGAAGGCGCCGAGCTCCTCGAAACGCTGGAAAGCTCGACAGGCGGGCCTGGCCAGCCGGGCAGCGAGCCTGGCACAGTCCAGACAAACGCCGGAAAAAAGCCCGGGCGCTGGTTCCGGGTGGTGGTGACCGATACGAACAGCGGAAAGACGCGGGTTAATGTCCGCCTGCCAGTCGGGTTGATCAACACAGGGCTGAAGATGGGAGCAAAATTCGTCCCCGAGGTTGAGGGAATGGACATGAACCAACTGATCGAATTCATCAAATCGGGTGAGATCGGCCAGGTCGTGGACGTCTACGACCAAGAAGACGGCGAGCACGTGGAAGTCTACATCGAGTAATTTTCCGAAAGCTGTATCAATTGAGCATACCTGCTTCTACCGAGAGGGTTGAGAGCGAATTCCAACCCTCTCGGGGAAGGTTTCAGGCTGCATTTCCCCGGATGAGCGATCTACGATCGGGGAGGAGGGATCAGAATGTCTGTCAACCAAGTTAATCCACGTTGGAAATCATCGTTCTTTACGATCTGGACCGGCCAGGCGTTTTCGCTGTTGGGCAGCCAGGTGGTGCAGTTCGCCCTGGTCTGGTGGCTGACCAGGACAACCCAATCGGCCACCGTACTGGCCACAGCAACCCTGGTAGCCGTTCTTCCCCAGATCTTGCTGGGGCCGTTCGTCGGCGCGCTGGTGGACCGCTGGAATAGAAAGCTGATCATGTTGGTCGCCGATGGAGGTACAGCCCTGATCACTCTCGGGTTGATCATGCTCTTCGGTTCTGGTTTAACCAGTCCCTGGCACATCTACCTGGCCATGGCGCTGCGGGCATTAGGCGGGGCGTTTCAATTCCCAGCGATGCAATCTTCTACCTCGCTAATGGTGCCCAAAGAGCATTTATCCCGCGTCGCCGGGATGGACCAGGCTCTGCAGGGAGTGCTGGCGATCGCCGCGCCGCCGCTGGGCGCGCTGTTGCTGAGCCTGTTTCCCATGCAGTCTGTGCTGCTGGTGGATATCACCACCGCGGCCCTGGCGATCTTTCCGCTGCTGATCACACGCATTCCCCAACCTGAAGCTCCGGAGATTGCGCAGGGAAATAGCGGTATTTCATCCTTCTGGCAGGATTTCCGCGCCGGTCTGGCCTACGTACGCGGCTGGCCTGGACTGATGGCGATCATGGGCATGGCGATGATCATCAATTTCGTGCTCATCCCGGCCTTTGCGCTCTCCCCACTACTGGTGACCAAGCATTTCCACGGGAACGTCTACGACCTGGGCTGGATGGAATCCGCGGTCGGGATCGGATACGTTGCCGGTGGACTGGGGCTCAGCGTTTGGGGAGGATTCCGCCGGCGGGTCGTGACAAGCATGATCGGCCTGATCGGATTGGGCCTGGGGGTCATCCTGGTCGGCCTGACCCCGGGGAACATATTTCTGCTGGGTGTGGCGGGAATGTTTATCGCGGGCGCGATGAGCCCGATTGTGAATGGCCCGTTCTTCGCAGTGCTCCAGAGCACCGTCGCGCCGGAAATGCAGGGCAGGGTGCTTTCGCTGGCGATGAGTATGTCGGCGGCGATGACCCCTGTGAGCATGGCGATCGCCGGCCCGATTTCAGATCGCCTGGGAATACCAATCTGGTACCTGGTCGGCGGAGTGGTTTGCCTGTTCATGGGCACTGCGGCATTCTGGGTTCCGGCGATTATGAATATTGAGAAAACCGGGGATGGACTGGCGGGCAATACCACGCCCGTTGAGATGCCGGCTGACTGAGTGTCTGGGAATTAAGGGATTCCTCCCTGGGAAATATAAATGACAGTGACTTGGGTGAGGGGGGCACCCAAGTCACTGTCGTAGTTATCATAGCATACTTTTACGAGAATGGCAAGGGATTAAGTTAAGAATCAGATGAGGAAGCGCACAAATAAAGATATTAATTACCAATTGTGTCGGTGTTTATGATAGGAATGGAGCAGATCCTAAGGATTTCAGAATCCCTTTAGGGTCCTGTCGTGGCCTTGAAATACTCCCGCACGCGGTTGTATTCGATCCAAAGGGCGGCCAGCTTTTCGGAGTGGACAGCGGATAGAGTTTCCTGGCTCGCAATTTCCAGTTCACGCGCCTGTTCCGCAAGGAGCATGGCACCCAGGCTGGCGCTGCTGGATTTTAAGGTGTGAGCCGCGCGGTGGAACACTTCCTGGTTACCGGCTGCGAGCGATTCGTCCAACGATATCATCAGGCGGAGCGAGCTATCCAGGTAGGTATGAATGAGATCGGAGAAAAAACTCAGGGTTTCTTCACCCATAATCTCCTGGTAGCCAGCCAGGACCGAAGGGTCGATGTGAAGGATTTCTGGAACGGGGCCGGCCTGTGTGGGCTGTGGGATTTGGCCCGGCTGGCCGGATTCAGGCGCAGAAACCTCACCAGCCGGGTGGTTTAACTGGGTATGGCGGGAGCGGGCATCGCTGTGTTCGAGCACGGCGATAAGCTCTTCCACACGGACGGGTTTACTGAGATAATCGTCCATGCCTGCGGATAGAAAACGGTCACGATCGCCTTCCATGGCATGGGCGGTCATGGCGATGATCCGCGGCTGGTTTTCGGAAGGCCAGCGCCTGTGGATCTCCTGGGTCGTGTGAACCCCGTCCATTTCCGGCATCTGAGCGTCCATCAAAACCACATCGTATGGCTGGCGGCGAAGGCATTCCAGGACCTCTTCGCCGTTCGCAGCCACGTCTGCCCGGTAGCCGAGGCGTTCGAGGGTGCATATGGCCACTTTCTGGTTGACGACATTGTCTTCAGCGACCAGGATTCTCAGCGGGTGGCGAGCGCCCAAAGAGGCATCCAAGCGGGCCAGGGGGCGCGGTTGAGGGCGGTTGGCGAAATCCTTTTGGGATGTGCGGTGATCGAATACATTGACCAGGGTATCCAGAAGCTGAGAGGGACGCACCGGTTTGGTCAGGCAGGCTGAAAAAATCGGGCTGTTGGCCAGGTCGTCACGCCAGCCCAGGGAGGTGAGAAGGATGAGGGGGAGCTGATCCACAGGGCGCATTCTACGAAGCTCGCTGGCGAGGGTCAGACCATCCATCTCCGGCATCTGCATATCCAGAATGGCGATATCCACCTCCGCCATCTGGCGAATGAGCTCGAGCGCTTCGGCTCCACCAGCGGCCAGCAGAGGGACCATCTTCCAGGAGCCGGTCTGCCGGGCCAGGATCTTGCGGTTCGTTTCGTTATCGTCGACGATCAATACCCGTTTGCCCTGAAGGATGGTTTCCCTGCCGGAGCTTACCTCCCAACTCGCATCCGGACCGCCATTCACCAGAATGGTGAAATGGAAGGTCGATCCACAACCCGGCTCGCTCTCGACCCAGATGTTGCCTCCCATCATCTCCACAATCCTACGGGAGATGGCCAATCCCAGGCCGGATCCTCCATACTTCCGGGTGGTGGACGCATCGACCTGGCTGAACGCCTGAAACAGGCGGTCCAGCCGGTCGGAAGGGATGCCGATCCCGGTGTCGCGGACGGCGATGTGAACCTGATACTGGTTTTCACCGCGCAGGGCAGCCTCAGCGGTGACCGACACCTCTCCCCTGGCAGTAAATTTGACCGCGTTGCTCAACAGGTTGACCAGCACCTGGCGCAGGCGGGTCATGTCGCCATAGATGGTGGCCGGGACGCTGGAGTCCACCTGGCAGAGGATTTCCAGCCCTTTTTGGGCCGCGGATGGCGCGACCAGGGTAAGACAGGTCTCGATACATTCCTGCAGACCGAAGGGCTGCTTCTCCAACTCCAGCCGGCCGGCTTCGATCTTGGAGAAGTCGAGGATGTCGTTGATGATCGTAAGCAGGCTGTCGCTGCTGCTGCGGATGGTCTCTACGTAATCCTGCTGTTCGGCATCCAGAGATGTATCCAGCAGCAGGCTGGTCATCCCGATCACCGCGTTCAAGGGCGTGCGGATTTCGTGGCTCATATTGGCCAGAAACTCAGATTTTGCCTGCGCGGCGGCTTCGGCTGTCATGCGCGCCTGGATCAGGGCAGAAATGTCGTGATAGATGCCGAGATTGCCGATGTGCTCACCCTTAAAGATCACCGGCACTCCAAACACCTCCACTTCGATGGGAGAACCATCAGAACGCTGCCGCTGGCAGATGCAGTGCACTTTTTCGCCGTCCGTTACCTGTTGGGTGATCGCCGCGGCTTCCTTCAGGCTCGCCCCCGAGGCAACCAGGCTGTCGATATCCTTGCCGATCACATCCTCGTAACGATGGCCAAAAAGCTGGGTAAAGGCCGGGTTGCAGCTTACGATGCGCGAGCTCAGGTCCAGGGTGACAATCGCAATCGGGCTGTTCTCCAGCAGGGTCTCAAAATATTCTTTCTGGCGCTGGATCTCGTCCGCCGAGCGCTTATTTTCTGCTTCCCTTTGCTGGAGAGCTGCGGCCATGTGGTCGAAAGCCTGGCCGAGGTGGCCGATTTCTCCATTCCGCGGGCTCAGACGGCTGCGCACGGTCAGGTCTCCCGCGGTCAGTCGTTTTGTGGCGTTGAGCAGATTCCGAACGGGCTGGAGGAAGTACATTCCCCCGTAAAGGACCGCGGCCAGGATGGCCAGAATCGCAGCCAGGGCCAGGAGGCTCATATTATAGGTCATCATCTGGTTGACGGCGGCAAAAGCGACCGATTCCGGAATGCCGACGAGGACGAATTCCGTATGGAGGTCCACCACCAACGACGAGGAACCGAATAACCTGGGAATGCCATCCAGACCTGCGTCGGTGGTGGTCATTCCTTTTAGAGTAGGCTGGAGGATCTGGCGCAGCCCGCCGGGCAATGAGCTACCGACAGGGATGGAGCTGCGGGGGAAATGAGCGAGGATCACGCCGTTCTGGTCGACAAAAGTGACCGTGGACCCGGCGGGCAAGGCAACGTTCTCTACCGCCTGGTCGACCCAGTTCGTATCCAGAGAAGCGGTCACAATGGCTTTGACTGTTCCGAATTCATCCACGACCGGATAACCGGCCAGGACGACCGCTTTTCCGCTGACCGGCCCTTCAAAAAACCCACTGAAGGTGAGGTCATGGGTCAGGAGGATCTCTTCATAGAAGTGGTGCTTGGCAGGGGAACCGGCCTCTTCATTAGAAATCGCTGCGCAAAAAGTCCTGCCATCCGGCGTGACGGCTTCGAGATTGGAAAATCCCTGGTACTGGGCGAGGATGCTGGCAAAAATCAGGTTGCAGGCCTGGCTATCCTGGTTGACCACAGCCCCGATTCTGGACAGGGCAATCAACACCTGGCGCGCGTCGCCCATCTGCTGCTCGCGCCGGCCGGCAAACATGAGGGCAAACTGGCGGGCGTTATCTTTGGCAAGCTGGGCTTCATAGTCGCGCTGGCGGATGCCGCTGAAGAGGAAGATTGCCAGAGGCGGGATCACCGCGATCAGAATGAGCATGATCAGACGGGTGTACAATCGCGAAAAGAAGGGATAGCGCATCAGGATGTTTTTCGCGTAACAGATGGCCCTGAAAGATCAGGAGGGAGTATTGATCTGATCCTGCCAGATGATGACCCGGTCGCGGCCGGTTGCTTTCGCCCGGTAGAGGCATTCGTCAGCCTGCTGGATGGCAGTATCCAGGCTGGCGCCGCTCTCGCCAGGGCTCAGGATGGAAACGCCAATACTGACCTGGATCCTGACTGGATGGTCCTCCTTGAGGATCAAGGGATTCTCGGCGATGTACTCGCGGATGCGCCCGGCGATCGGCTCGATTGCGGCGCGGTCGGTGTTGGGGAAAACGACGAGGAACTCGTCCCCCCCCCAGCGGCCGACCCAGTCGTAGGAGCGCACGGAGTGAACGATGCAGTCAGCGACGTGGCGGAGCGCCTGGTCGCCCTGGAGATGGCCAAAGTAGTCGTTCACCTGTTTGAAGTGATCGATATCGATCAATGCCAGCGCGCAGCGGCGCCCTTCACGGTGGGCGCGGTTGATCTCCGCCTGGGCATGGTTATAGATCGCCCGCCGGTTCAACAGCTCGGTGACGGTATCGTGCATGGCCATCACCTCCATCTGGTCGCGGGCGGCGTGCAGGCGGTCTTCCAGATCGAGGATGCGTTTACCAATCATCAGCCGGGCGCGCAGCTCGCTGAGGTCGAAGGGCTTGACCAGGTAATCGTCAGCCCCGGCGCTCAACCCGACGACGACATCGGTCTTGTTGCCTTTCCCGGTGAGGATAATAATGTAGATGTATTGGGGAAAATTGGCCGTGCGAACCTTGCGGATCAGCTCCAGGCCTTCCAGCCCCGGCATGACCCAGTCGGTGATCATGAAGCGTACGGTTTCGCGCTGGATGTACTCCCAAGCTTCTTGGCCGTCGTTCTTTTCGAGCACCTGGTAGCCGGAACGGACCAGACTGGAGTGAAGGATCTGGCGGGATACTGGATCGTCGTCGACGATAAGAATCTGCATGGCCGTTCTAGAGAGGTTGGGTCCCTTAATTAAATTTAATTATATAACGGTAAGAATGAGGTGGAAAGGCAAAAAAAATAAGTGAATATCAGACAATTGGATGATTTATTGCCCAGGCCAGCCTGTAAGCCGCGTTCTGTCCGGCGGAATGCTTCCGCCTGGATGAGCATCTCTCTAGGCCGCCCGTTACCGGACGGCTCGTGCAGTCTACCCGAGATGTCGCCTCCCCGAGGGGAAGCGTGAGACGAGCCGCCTCACATCTCTGCTTGACCTTGCTCCAAATGGGGGTTGCCTGGCCGCCCGTATTGCTACGGGCGCCGGTGGTCTCTTACACCACCTTTTCACCCTTACCCCGTGAAGGGGCGGATTGTTTCTGTGGCCCGATCCAACAGCTTACGCCGTTCCGGGGGTTACCCGGCATTTTGCTCTGCGGAGTGCGGACTTTCCTCGACCCCGTCGATCTGGCAGGCGCCAGTGTCACGGAGCCGCGCTCATCCGACCGGCCTGGGCGTATCCATCATACCTTGGGAAATGCGGAACGTCAACGGTTCGTGAGGAAGGAATTTCCATTCGGGATAACCGGCGTTCAGAGGGTTATTCTTTCGCCGTATTCACGTTACCTATTGTTCATCCAACAGATCCAGGGCCGCAGTGTACCGCTTCGCAACCGTTTCCGGGATTTCACGGTTGATTTGCAGGAGCAGGTTGTCCTTGATGAAAATCCAAGAGTCGTACTGAGGCAGGGCTTCACCCAATCCAACATAAAATTCTTGCATCTCCTGCAAATCCCCTTCGTTCTGAAAACTAAAAATTAAGCCATTCCCTGATGTGAGTTCGCTTTGGATAGGGATCTTGATTCGTTGGCTTTCGATCGCCTTATCATACGAGAATATATCCCGCTCATCTTTGCGCAACCGGGGGATCTCAACTGGCAGTCCGGCAGCCTGAAACGCACTGATCACGTCAACGGTGCGCCACTGATGAAATGGGTTCGTATATTTCACCTCCCTCGGCGCGCATGCGCTGACCAGCAAGACTAAAGCCATTGAAAACATGAATACACGCCTGACACACATTTTGCGCTGCTTGGCCTTGAACCGTATAATATTTTCAGAGTTTCGAATGCATCTCTATGCTCTGATTGTAGCGGCCAATGGAGCCTGGTTGAAGCGCAAACGCAAAGCGCTCGATTTAACCCAGGCAGAATTGGCCGATCAGGTAGGTTGTTCAGAAGCCGCCATCCGCAAGATTGAAGCAGAAGAACGGCATCCTTCCGCGCAGATCGTTGGGCTTTTGGCGGACATATTCGACATCCCCGAAAGCGAACGAACTCTCTTCCTGCGTTTTGCACGAGGTGATTGGAAGTCTGCTCCCACGATACCCACCCTGGAGGATTCTGGCATGCACTGGGTGATGAGTGGGGCCTGGCTGAAGCCCTGCATGCCTTCGGGCTGGTTAACTACCGGCAAGGTGATTACAGGGCGGCTTATGCGTTGACGGAAAAAGTCCTGAATATAAGGCATCAACTTGGGGATCGGCCTAGCATCGCCTATTCGATCCATAATCTGGGGATATTCACATTGGCTCAAGGCGATTTAGGTCGGGCAAGAGAATTCTTCGAACAGGATCTACTCCTGTTTCGTTCGATAGGGGATAAGAGCGGCATCGTTCTTTCCCTTCAATACCAGGGTCTTTTCGCACACCTGCAAGGCGACGATCTTCTGGCGCAATCCTTATTGGAAGAAGGGTTAACTCTTGCCCGTGAGACAGGGCCGATCTGGATCTACGCCAACTATTTGCTGTGGCTGGCGGATCTGGCGGCCGATCGGGGAGAACTTCAGCGGGCGGTGCGATTATGCAATGCCGCCAAGGCACATTTAAAAAATCTCCTCTTACGTGGACGCCTTTGAACAAGCCCATTACGACCGTATCATGCGCCTCGCCCGCGACTCACTGGGTGAAAATGCATCAGCCATCGCTCAGGTAGAAGGTCAAGCGATGACATTAGCGCAGGCAGTGGCCTATGCGCTCGCCGGTTGATCCTGCTCATCCAAAAAACATTGAAAAGTCGCAATCTATTTCCCACTCTCCACGGATTGAACCATGGAGAGACTGGACAAATTTCGGGCCTTCAGGTAAAATTCCAACCCGCAATGGTGTAAGAATTTTTGGAGGATCACTTTGGCTAATATCAAATCCGCGATCAAGCGCAATAAGCAAAACGAAAAACGCCGCATCCGCAACCGTGTTTACCGGGGAACTGCCCGTACGTTCGTCCAGAAAGCCCGGGTAGCCATCGAACAAGGCTCCGAACTCGATACTGCTCAGGCTGCGACACTCCAGGCGATTCGCTCGCTGGACAAGGCTGTCGCGAAAGGCGTGATTCACAAGAACAATGCCGCCCGCCGCAAGAGCCGCCTGATGAAGCAACTGGCTGCCCTGAAGAAATAAATTCCCGGCAGGCAGCCTTCACCGGCGCCAGTCACGAGATGGAAAAGAGCAGCGGGAGCACCAGCCTCCCGCTTTTTGCGTAAAAAGATTCAACACAGAGGGCATAGGGTACGCAGAGGGTTCGCAGAGAAAGAAGAGAGAACCACTGAGAAGAACGATGTGTCAATAAAGAGCAGCCATGTTTGAAGCCGAGCAACAAGAAGTCGAGAACAGGATCCGGGAATATTGCCGGAGGGAGGGTCTCCCGAAGCCCACGTTGCAGTGGAACTGGATCCCCTTCAGCGGGCAATGGGGGATTTCCACTTCTTTCTTTCAGCTCGCAGCCCAGGAATCCCGCCAGGGGAAAAAAGTGGTCGTGCCGCAGCGCGCCGCGGAGCTGGCCGAGCAGGTCGCCGCGGAGCTGGGTGTGCCGGAAGGTTTCGAGCGGGTCGAGGCGGTCAAGGGCTACCTGAACCTGTATTTCTCGACCGCTGAATATACCCGGCGGGTGGTGGATGAGGTACTGAGCGAAGACGAAGATTTTGGCTGCCAGCCCCGGCGCGGCGAGCAGGTGATGGTCGAGTTTTCGCAGCCCAATACGCATAAGGCCTTCCACGTGGGGCACCTGCGCAGCGCGATACTGGGAGACGTCGTTTGCCGGATCCTCGATTTTGCCGGTTACGATGTGGTGCGGGCCAATTATTACGGCGACATCGGCCTACACGTGATTAAGTGGCTGTGGAATTACATGAAATATCACCGCGGGGAAAAGCCGGGGAAAGACGTCACCCGTTGGATGGGGGACCTGTACCTCGAGGCCAGCCGCCGCCTGGAAGAGCACCCCGAGCTGGAGGCGGAAGTCCGCGAGGTATATTCACGCTGGGACCGGCGCGACACGGAAGTGGTGGAGCTGTGGCGCGAGACGCGCCAGTGGTCGCTGGATGGCTTCGACCAGATATACAAAACCCTGGACATCAAATTCGACCGGCTGTACAGCAACAGCGAAGCGGAGGAGCCCGGCAAAGTAGCGGTGGAAGAGCTGATCGAGCGGGGAATCGCCGAGGACGAGCGCCCCACCGGGCCGGTGATCGTGAAAATCGACGAAAAGCTGGGCCTGAAGGAAGAAAAATACCGCGTCCTGGTGGTGCTGCGCTCGGATGGGACGGCCCTGTACGCGACCGAGGACCTGGCCCTGGCGAAAATGAAGTTCAGCGAGTACGACCTGGCCAAATCGATCTACGTGGTCGACGTGCGCCAGTCGCTACATTTCCAGCAGGTATTCAAGACCCTGGAGATCGCCGGATACCCGTGGGCGAGCCGCTGTTACCACCTGGCATACGAGATTGTCAACCTGCCGGGCAACGTGGTGATGGCCTCGCGGGATGGGACGGTGGTCCTGCTGGAGGACCTGATCCGCGAGGCAACCGCGCGGGCGCTGGCGATCGTGCGCCAGAAAAACCCCGAGCTGAGCGAAAGTGAGATGAACGAGGTCGCCTCCGCGGTGGGGATCGGGTCGATCAAATACCCGATGCTCAACCGTGACAGCGCCAAGATCGCCACCTTCGATTGGGAAGCTGCCCTGGATTTCAACGGGCAGGCTGCGCCGTACATCCAGTACGCCCACGTGCGGGCGAACAGCATCCTGCGCAGGGTCGAGGAGATGCCGGGATCGACCCTGCCGCCCGCCGAGTTGAGCCCGGTCGAGATCGCCCTGGTGGACTTGATCTCGCGCTTTCCCAAGGAAGTCCAGCGCGCAGCGGCGGAATACCGCCCGCTGTACATTGCCACGCTGGCTTTTGAGATGGCCAAAGCCTTCAACGATTTTTACAATCAGTGTCCCGTGCTGCAGGCAGAGCCTGGTTTGCGCGCGAGCCGCATCCGCCTGGTCGCGGCCGCCCGGCAGGCGATTGCCAATTGCCTGGCGCTGTTGGGCATCACAGCCCCACAAGCGATGTGATGGGCATCCCAGCCCCAATAAGCGGTGGGATGGGCATCACAGCCCCATAAGCGATGTGAATCTTGTCAAACCTTTCTTATTTACAAGCATAAGGAGAATCAAATTCATGTCACCCATACGGACCCTCATCATGGGCGCAGCCGGGCGCGATTTCCACAACTTCAACGTCTTCTTCCGCGACAACCCGGAGTATGAAGTGGTTGCCTTCACCGCGACACAGATCCCCAATATCGAAGGGCGGAAATACCCGGCGGAGCTGGCCGGCTCGCTGTACCCGCAGGGCATTCAGATTTGCCCGGAGAGCGATCTGGTCAGCCTGATCAACGATCTGAAGGTTGAGCAGGTCGTGTTCGCCTACAGCGACGTGCCCCACGAATACGTGATGCACAAAGCATCGACTGTGCTTGCCGCCGGGGCGGATTTTCGCCTGATGGGGCTGCACACCACTCAGCTCAAATCCACAAAACCGGTCGTCTCGGTGTGCGCCGTCCGGACCGGGTCGGGCAAGAGCCAGACCACCCGGCGGGTCTCGCTCATCCTGCGCCGGATGGGCTACAAAGTCGCCGCGATCCGCCACCCGATGCCCTACGGGGACCTGGTCAAGCAGGCCGTGCAGCGCTTCGCGGATTACAGCGACCTGGACAGGTACGAATGCACCATCGAGGAGCGCGAGGAGTACGAACCGCATCTGGATAACGGCGTCCTGGTCTATGCCGGCGTGGATTACGAAAAGATCCTCCGCCAGGCCGAGCAGGAAGTCGACATCGTCCTCTGGGACGGCGGGAACAACGATTTTCCCTTCTACAAGCCCGACCTGGCGATCGTCGTGGCCGATCCGCACCGCCCCGGGCATGAAATTACCTATCACCCCGGTGAGACCAACGTCCGCTCGGCGGATGTGTTCGTGATCAACAAGGTCGACACGGCCAACCATGAGGCGGTGATCCAGGTGCGCAACAACCTGACCGCCCTTAACCCCAGGGCGATCGTGATCGAAGCCGCTTCCCCGCTGTTCGTCGACCGGCCGGAGGAGATCCATGGAAAGCGCGTCCTGGTGATCGAGGACGGCCCGACCCTGACCCACGGCGAGATGGCTTACGGCGCGGGTTACGTGGCGGCGCAGCGCTTTGGGGCGGCGGAGATCGTCGACCCACGGCCCTTCGCGGTGGGGTCGATCGCGAAGACGTACCGCAAATATCCCAAGACCGGCGCCATCCTGCCGGCGATGGGTTACGGCGAGGAGATGACCCGCGACCTGGAGACGACGATCAACAAGGCCAACGTGGACCTGGTGCTGATCGGCACGCCGATCGATCTCAACCGGATCATGAAGATCAACAAGCCGTCGCAGCGGGTGCGCTACGAGCTGCAGGAGATCGGCCAGCCGACGCTGGAGGACGTGCTCAAGGCGAAGTTTGGGAAATAGAGAGCAGAGATCAGGGATCAGGAGCGCTCCTGATCCCTGAGTTTTTGTGTAATAAGATTAAAATAGGTTCAGCGCCCTTGGCCGGGCGCAACCACAAGAAGCAGAGTGTACGCCTATGTTCATCGACGAAGTTGAAATTTACGTCCGCTCCGGGAAGGGTGGGGATGGGATGGTCCACTTCCACCGTGAGAAGTACGTTCCACGCGGCGGCCCGGACGGTGGGGACGGTGGACGCGGCGGCGACGTGGTCCTCGAGGTAGTCCCGACGCTGAATACTCTTTCGGCGTTCCGGCACAAATCGCGGTACGTCGCCCCGGATGGGGGCAACGGCGGGCCAAACAACATGAGCGGGAAATCGGCCGCCGACCTGGTGATCCCCGTCCCGCCGGGGACGATCGTCAGCGATTTGGACGGAGGCAACCTGCTGGGGGACATGGTCGAGCCCGGGCAGCGGCTGGTGGTGTGTAAAGGCGGGCGTGGCGGGCGCGGCAACCAGCATTTTGCCAGCGCAAGCCGCCAGGCGCCGCGTACCGCGGAAAAGGGGGAGCCGGCAGTCGAGCGCAATCTGCGGATGGAGCTGAAGCTGATCGCCGACGTGGGGATCGTGGGGGCGCCCAACGCGGGGAAATCCAGCCTGCTGGCTTCGGTGACCAACGCGAAACCGAAGATCGCCGATTATCCCTTCACCACCCTGGAGCCGAACCTGGGTGTGGCCGACCTGGACGAGGATACCAGCCTGGTCCTGGCAGATATCCCGGGGCTGATCGAGGGGGCGCACGCGGGAGCCGGGCTGGGGGACGCCTTTCTACGCCACATCCAGCGCACGCGGATCCTGATCCACTTGCTCAACGGGCTGGCGGAAGACCCCCTGGCCGATTTTTCACAGATCAACGGCGAGATGGCCCTGTTCGACCCGCAGTTGGGCAAGAAACCCCAGGTGGTGGCGCTAAACAAGATGGACCTGCCCGAGGTGCGCGAACGCTGGCCGAAGATCAAGGCCGGGCTGGAGAAGCGGGGGTACGAGCCGATGGCCGTTTCAGTGGCGACCGGGGAAAACATCCGCCAGTTATTGTGGAAAGCCGCGGAGCTGCTCAAGTCCACACCGGAGCCCGAGCCGGTGACCAGCCTGCCGGTCTACCGGCCCCCAGATGATCCGCGGACCTTCCACATCGAACAAACCCCGGAGGGCTGGAAGGTCACCGGAGCGGCGATCGAGCGCGCGGCGGCGATGACCTACTGGCAGCACGATGATTCGGTGACCCGTTTTCACCACATCATGCAGCGCATCGGGCTGGAAGACGCGCTGCGCGAGGCGGGGGTCCAGAACGGGGACACAGTGTTCATCGGGGACTATGAGCTGGAATGGCAGGATTAAGAATCGGGATTTTTGGCGGCACGTTCGACCCGCCCCACCTGGGGCACCTGATCCTGGCCGAGGAAGCCCGCGACCAGCTTCGCCTGGAGCGCCTGCTCTGGGTGCTGACGCCGGACCCGCCGCACAAGCAAGGACAGGCGGTTTCCGCGGTGAGCCCGCGGCTGGAGCTGGTCCAGGCGGCGATCGGGGATAACCCGGCCTTCGAGCTCTCGCGGGTCGACCTGGATCGCCCCGGACCCCATTATGCCCTGGACACCGTGTTACGGCTGCAAAAGCAATTCCCCGGCGCGGACCTGGTCTATCTGATCGGGGGAGACTCGCTGCACGACCTGCCGACCTGGCATTGCCCGCGCGAGCTGTTGGCGGCCTGCGCTGCGCTGGGGGTGATGCGCCGCCCGGAGGACCGGATCAACCTGGGCCGGCTGGAACGGGAGATCCCGGGGATCAGCGCCAAGCTGGAATGGATTGATGCGCCGCTGCTGGAGATCTCCTCCCACGAGATCCGCCGGCGGGTGGCGGAGGGACGGCCCTTCCGGTATTATTTACCCGAGAAGGTATATCACTTAATCCTTGCAGGAGGGCTGTACCATACGGAAGATCCTGAGGGCTTCTAAAACCCTCAGGATTTCGTCCTACCTCCATCCACCCTACCCAGAATTCGGGGAATTATTGGGATAAAACACCTTTTATATCCATATTCTCTTTACAATCTGATAACAATCTGTTCACGGGCCCATAAAGCTCTCATGTTATTGTTCTAATTGAAACTTCCGGTATTTCAATCTAACTTCCGCGAGACTATAAACTCGACCGGATCACTGGAACCACATTCCAGCGACTGTTTTCGCACATTCATTTTCCAGGAGAGGAGGCTGGAATGGTCTGGCATCGGCGAAAACCTATCTGGAACGATCATCACAGCATAAAAAAAAGGAAAACGTGAGATCGATTGAGCTGGAAGAACACGAACCCCGAAACTGTTGATGATAGGAGCGTAAAATGAACAGATTGTCTGCCAGATTGAAAGCGATCATCAGCCCGCTGCTGATCGCCATGATCCTGGTCGGAGCGTTGCTGCCTTTGGCCGTCGTTTCCGCGATGGACGATTTCAGAGATAAGCAGGATGGCGCCTGGTCTTTCGGCCTGATCTCCGATACACAGTGGACTGTCCCACCGGATGGAATGAATCCCAATACGACCGCCGCAAACATCATTAAACAGGTAGACCAGCAGTTTATCGCCGCCCACGTGGACCTGGTCATCGCCGTCGGCGATACAGTGGATGTCGGCAGCGCGACCAATATTGGCACCCGTGCCTTGTATGCCCAGGATCTGTATAACGCCGGGATCGGCTTCTACCCGCTGCGCGGCAACCATGAAGCCGCCGAGACCCCTCCGGATCTAACCTCGGGCCCTGAAATGCTGCACGCCTTCCCACAGATTGGGACTGGCCTGAATAACACTACCCCAGCAGATATCACCATCGACCTGATCCCTGAACCAGAGCGGACCAATAATCCACCCGCGCAAATAAGCGGCCAACCGTTCAAGGTCGGGCGCGATTTTACGGCTCCCGATCAGGTAAACCAGGAGAACAACAGCGTCTCATACGCCTTCCGTTACCGCAACGCGACATTCATGCTCCTCGACCAGTTTGACGTGAACGGGAGCTACCTGAACAGCACCATCCCGCAGCAGCAAGGCTGGATTAATGACACTCTCCACGGCCGGCCGGAAGACACGCACGCTTTTGTGTTTACGCACAAGAATATTTTGGGCGGCAACCACAAAGACAACCTGTTCGGCGGGCAGGTCGTCGCGACAGATCCTGGCGATGGCAATGGAGTCGACACGAACACACTCACCCCCGATCAGCTAGCGGCGCTCAACGCGAAGATCGCTGCCGAGAATGACTTCGTGGCTTCCATGCAGGCCAACAAGGTCGACATCTTCATCTCAGGTCACGACCACCACCATTACTATTCTTTCCTGACCAGCCCGAACCGCCAGAGCAGCGTCCGCCAGTTGATTGCACAATCCGACAGCTCGAAATTTTATGTTCCCAAAGCCCCGGTGTCCGCCTTGGATCAACCGATCCAGCAGGACCTTGGGCGGATTGGGTATTATATCTTCACCTTAAATGGGCCGATGGTCACTGTCGACTATTATGGTGACAGCGCCGGCGGCAACAATTACAAAGGCCCGTTCAATTTCGTCAAAATGTCCTCGTTCCAGTACAGTATAAACGGGACTACGAACCTGGTGCCTCAGGGTGGGTCTTATACGATGACCGATACCATTCAGGCTGAATCCAGGAAGGATCCGGAATTCCGCGGCACGTCGATGGCTGTTCTGAGCGGGACCAATAGCTCGACGGCTGCCACCAACTACGGCAAAGCGTTGAACGCCTATGTGACCACCGGCTGGAGCCCGCGCAGCGGCTGGCTGAGCAGCGACATCCTCAGCCTGGACGGCATGGCGAAGATTGCAGGGAAACAGACGGATCCGTACGTTCTCTCGCTCAGCATCAAGCCGACCGCTCTCGAACGCCTTCTGATGCGCGCCGGCGTTATTACCGTGCTGTCCCGCAACGCGGAGGGGAAGTGGGTAAAAGCGGTATCTCTGAACGCGCCTGCGGATGAGAAATTCGTGTTCGGTCCCTGGAAGGCTGAATATGGGCTGGGAACCTATGGAGTGGATCTGGCCAAGAATTCAGTCTGGGCCGTGGTGAACTACAACGGCGATTTCGCCGTCGGGCAAACTTTGAAGAAGTAAGGGCGACTGTAGATGAGGGGGAAATGAGAACACGCCCTGGAAATCGCTCCAGGGCGTGTTTCTAGTGCGCCCAGCATGGGCGTTGACTGGTGAGTGAAAGACTCATATGGAGGTTGGTCGCACCAACCATTAGCCAAAGGCAAGGGCGTTACCGCGAGGTGGGGTCTGGAGGAAGCCGGAGGCAAACCAGCGACTTGAGGAA
>DATKLX010000132.1:0-32677 GCA_035542155.1 Anaerolineaceae bacterium | reverse complement strand
GGACCAATCCGCCGTTCCAGGGGAACAGCATCGAAAAGTTACAGGCCACTGCCAATTTCATTTTTGCGCTGGCCGGCGTACTGGCCAGCGGCGCGGGGCTGGCAATCCTGCTGAAGAGCTGGAAGACCAACCAGATCTGGCGGCTGCTCGGGATTGGATTCCTGGCCATTCTGGCGGTCCAGACGGCGCGGACGGCGGTCCGGGTGAATTTCATCAATTACGACAAAGCCACCGAGTTTCTGGTATACGCGCACGCAGCCAGAGGGCCGAAAGATATCCTGGCCCAGGTGGAAGAAATCTCGAAGCGGACGACAGGCGGCCTGGATATCGCCGTGGCGTACGATAGCGACAGCCAGTACCCGTACTGGTGGTATTTCCGCCGCTATCCCAAGAAGATTTTTTTCGCGGGCAATCCCACGCGCGAGCTGCGCAACGATCCAATCGTGATCGCGGGCGAGGCCAACTTTGAGAAAGTCGATAACATCCTCAAAGACGCTTTCTACAAATACGAATATACCCGGCTGTGGTGGCCGATGCAGGGGTATTTTGGCCTGGATAATAACGATCCCCAAAAAGGGGAACTGGGCTGGCAGAGGATCTGGAATGCCATCAGCACTCCGGCGGTGCGCGCAGCCATTTTTGATATCTGGGCGAATGATGATTTTACCCAGTATGCCAAGGTTTTTAATGATCCGAACCTGACGTTGACCACCTGGCGGCCGGCGGATCGCATCCGCATGTACATCCGCAAAGATATCGTCGCGCAGATCTGGAATTACGGCGTCGCACCGGCGCCCGAAGCGGTACCCCCGGATCCTTATGAGAAGGGGCGGATCCAGATCACCGCGGACAGGATCATTGGAGGCGAGAAGGGCAATCAGCCCGGCCAGTTCGACGCGCCGCGCGGGATAGCGGTTGCCAAAGATGGGAGCCTCTATGTGGCAGATTCGCACAACAATCGCATCCAGCACCTGGCCGCGGATGGAACGGTTCTGCAAATCTGGGGGACCTTCGCGGATATCTCCAAAGGCGACGCCCCGGGCGGAACCTTCTTCGAGCCGTGGGGGGTCGCGGTTGGGCCGGACGGATCGGTGTACGTGACCGATACGTGGAACAGCCGGGTGGAGAAATTCACGGCGGAAGGTAAGTTCATCAAGTTGTGGGGCTATTTTGGCCAGGCGGAGAAACCCGAAGCGTTCTGGGGGCCGCGCGGAATCCTGGTGGACTCGCAGAATCGGGTATTTATCACCGATACCGGGAACAAGCGGATCGTGATCTTCGACTCGGAGGGCGGGTATATCAACTCTTTCGGCGGCGAGGGGGCTGATCCGGGCCAGTTTTCCGAGCCGGTGGGTATCGCGATGGACGCGCAAGGGAATTTATTTGTGGCCGACACGTGGAACCAGCGCATGCAGGTTTTTACACCGGATGCCAGCGGGAAGAATTTTGTCCCTTCGTTGCAGTGGGACATTACGGGCTGGAACGGACAATCTGTTGAAAACAAACCTTTCGTGGCGGTGGATCCGGCAGGGCACGTTTACGTCACCGATCCGGAGGGAGCGCGGGTGCTGGAGTTCAACCAGAGCGGGCAGTTCCTGCAAACCTGGGGCGACCCCGGATCGGCAGATAACGCTTTTGGCCTGGCGCTGGCTGTAGCTGTGGATCCGGAGGGTGGGGTTTGGGTTACTGACAGCGCCAACAACCGCCTGATGCATTTCATAGTGCCGCCCAAATAGCGGTTTAGATCTTAATAATCTGGCCGATCACCTGTTGACCGGGATAGAAATGGAGGAGCCCGATGCTGGGCGGATGGCGTATCCCGATCGGGCAGCAGGCCGATCCCGGATTGAAGATCAACTGCCCATTTATCCGGCGGTTCTCGGCGCGATGAGTATGGCCGTAGACGATCACCTGGGAATCGGGAAAATCACGCCTAAGAATCTGGTAATAATGGTCAAAGCGGTAACCGAGAGCGACGTAACGCATTTTGTCGCGGAAGTAGTTCGCCCAGCCGCCGTGACCATGGGTCAGCCCGAGGGTGACGCCAAATAACACCAGGGTGGTTTTGGGGGGCAAAACGGTCCGAAAGAGCCAATCCCGGTTGCCGCGGACCGCGGTAACCGGGGCGACCTGGCTCAGATCTTCGAGCACCGTGGGGATGCAGATATCGCCGGCGTGAAGGATACCCGTCACACCGGCGGTTTGAAAGATTTCGAGGACACGAGAGGGAAGCTTCCGTATGCGGTCGGGAATATGGGTGTCGGCGATGACGCCCAGGGTGGCAACCGGTGGTGCTGGCGATCGAAAAATTTCCGAGTCTGGCAATCCCTTTCTCCGTTGCCTTAATGAATGGGTTCCGCTTCTGTAAGCATTCCAACCGTTTCAGGATGAGGCGCAGCCTCCATTTTACGAAGAAATAGCCAACTAAACAAGGTGGCGGCGAAATAGAGCACTGTGGTAGCGATAAACAGGGGGGTAAAGCCGTACTTCTCCTGTACCACACCGGAAATGTATGGGCCGATCGCAAAGCCAATCTGCCAGGTCAGACCCAGCAGGCTGTTGACGGCGCCCTGCTCATCGGTGGCAATTTGTTCCATGGAAAAAGCGTTGTACAGCGGGTACGCCATATTCATCAACATGCCTCGCACCAGTAAACCTGCTGCAGCCAGCCAGTTTACCGGCGAGAAACCAGTGAGGAGCAAAAAAACGAGACTGGTTCCCTGGGTGAACACCACAGCTTTTATTTTACTCCCCAGATTGGCCGCCAGGCGCGGGCCGGTGAAGCTGCCTACGCCAATCAACAGGGATGAAATTGCAAACAAAACGCCCAGATCCTGGTTTGAGGTGTGGAACCGCTCGACGAAAAAAACATTCATATAAGGGATCAAAATGGCCGCCCCCAGGCCGATCAGCAGGTTGGGGAAAGCGATCTTGAGCACCAGGGATCGGAAAAAGACTTCATTCAGCGGCCGGGGAGCCTGTCGTTGGGTGGGCTGTGCCTCTAATCCAGGCTCGCGGATCAGGAAAATCGGGATCAGGGAGATCGAGCCCAGCAGCACGCTGGCCAGCAGGACGGCCTGATACGCACTCGCGCTGTCTCCGGCAATGTGGAAGACCCTGCTGAAAAGATCCGGGAGCTGGCCGGCGAACAGGCTACCCAGCGAGCCGGCGATGGTGGTCAATCCGAAGTTCAGGCTGAACAGCAGGGTCCGGTTTTGAGGGGTCGAGGCACGCATCATAAACGGGGCCTGGCTGATGGTATAGAGAGAGTTACCCAGACCGCCAATAAAGGCCAGAGCGATGATGAGGGCAGGTCGGACGACGATCACCTGACCTGCGAGGGCGATGGTTGCCACCAGGATACCCAGGAGCATGGCCTTTCGCCGCCCGATCCGGTCCGAGAGCAGGCCGAGGGGAATGCCCAGGAGCAGGGCAGCGACCGAGGGAGCGGAATTGACCAGTCCAAGGTACTGCTTGTCGAAGCCGCGGGCCAGGATAAAGATATTGAAGAACAAAGTCCAGGAGCTGTAGATGATCCCATCGATAATGGTGGCGATCAGGAACAGCCGCGCGGGTTTGCTAAAGCTCCGAAGAGGTGCAATGGTAGAGGAAAGGCTGAGATGCATGCGAGGAACCTCGATATCAATCAATAGAGAGAACTGAGAACGGAGAACAGAAAATAGTGATCAAATGATCAACTCCGTGAAACCGAGCGAAGTTGACAGATGCCGGCCAGATGAAAGGCGAGAGCAGCCGGGCAGGCAGGCCTTCGAGAAGCGCCTTGCGGGTTCCATCGAGCACGCAGGTTGCCAGGCTGAAAATCGCAAGCTTTTGCAGCAGCGGCGGGAGTACGTCGATCGGATAGTATACACCAGAGACAAAAGCTTCAGACATCGTATTACCTCCTCGTCTACCCACGGATTGCTGTGGTTGGGGGAACTTACTCGGAATCAGGATCTATAAGACAAAAAAGACCACGGAATTGTATCCGTGGCCGAAAAAAGGCAAACTGCTCCTTAAGAAAAAACGACCACGGGATTTTGGAGTGCTCCCGCGGCCGTCAGGTTTGGCTCAGACCGAACTAGCCGGGAACAGACGCACTCCGATAAGGTGAAGCGAGACCGTTGCGTTTGCTGACGGTCATGCACACCAGTAGGATGCTGTTTTTCGGATTCACCATGAAGTGCGTTCCTTTCGTTAGAAATTTATTAACGAAAGTAGTTTATCACAAGGGAAAACAAGATGTCAAGGGGTTTGGTAAACAATGTTATAATAATTTTTGCGACAATAAATATCAATTTGCTATACGGAAAAAACAAGGGAAGGAGAAACCGCTATGCTGATCAGCAAGGAATTGAACGATGCAATTAATGCACAAATTGGACGTGAGTTTGGCGCGTCGTTGCAGTATGTCAATATCGCAACCTATTTCGACGGACAGGCTTTGAAGAAATTCGCTGAATATTTCTACAAGCAGGCAGAAGAAGAACGAGACCATGCGTTGAAGTTCGTGAAATATATCGTCGACGCGGGTGGGGAAGTGCACATTCCGCCGGTCGACGCGCCGCAGTCCACCTTCAAATCCGCCGAGGAGGCTGTCGAGCTTTCTCTAAAATGGGAAAATGATGTCACCGTATATATCAATCACATCATGGATATCGCGGTGGAACAGAAGGATTATATTGCCCAGCAATTCTTGAACTGGTTTACCAACGAGCAGCTCGAAGAGGTTTCCTCGATGGATACGCTGCTCCGCGTCGTGCGCATGGCAGGGGAACATAACCTGATCATGCTGGAGGCATATATCTCTCACAGAGGATAGATCCGCCTCAATCGATCTGGTCTATCTTTTAGTGCCACACAAATTTCAAGGTCAGACCCTAAGGGTTTTCAAAATCCTTAGGGTCTTGCTTCGGAAACTGAAAACCAACAACCAGCTAAATTACCAGAGCCCACCAGATCCACAGGCCGATCATGATCACGCCCATGATGAAGCGGACGATAAACGCCCAGCCGCAACCGGTCGCCATACCGCCGGTCAACTGGAGGGCCTTACGCCAGTCGCGGTGGCGGATGAACTCGAAGATGAACCCACCCAGAAGCGCGCCGATCAGGCCTCCGAAGGGCGGCAAGAGCAGGCTACCAGCCAGACCGGCCAGGGTCGCGATCAGGATCGTCCACCACGATCCACCCCGCTGGAGGGTTCTGGCTCCGATGAAAACGTTGTCGATGACGCTGCCGACGAGCATCAGCACGGTGATTATGACGAAGAAGACAATACCCAAGGGAGGCTTGAAGCCAGCGGCAAGAGCGTAGCCGAGGACCGATCCCCAGATGATCACCAATCCGGGAAAAATCGGAACGACCAGGCCAAACAGACCGACGAACATCCCGGCCAGAGCCAGGGTCTGAAGTAAAACCAGGGCAGCCGGGTCCAACGGCTCTCTCAGGAAACTTTCACGGTCTGTTCAGGGCGGATCACATCGATACCGCCCATCCAGGGAAGGAGGACTTCCGGAACACGGACCGAGCTATCGATCGTCTGGTAGTTTTCAAGGACAGCAATCAGGGTACGCGGCAGGCCGAGGCCAGACCCGTTCAAGGTGTGCAGAAAGCGCGGCTTTCCGCCACCCGCCGGGCGATATTTGATGTTAGCCCGGCGCGCCTGGAAATCGCCAACGTTGGAAACCGAGGAGACCTCCAGCCATTCGCCGCAGCCGGGAGCCCACACCTCCAGGTCGAAAGTGATATGGGAGGCAAAACTGAGGTCGCCAGTGCACTGCTGGATCACCCGGTAAGTCAGTCCCAGACCACTGCAGACCTCTTCGGCATCCCTGAGCAGCTTCTGGTGCTCCGCGGGGCTGTCTTCGGGCAGGCAGTATTTATACAACTCGACTTTATCGAACTGGTGGCCGCGCTTGATGCCGCGCACATCCCGCCCGGCGCTCATTTTTTCCCTGCGAAAGCAGGGAGTATAGGCAGTATAGTTGAGCGGCAGATCGGCCTGATCGATGACGTCTCCCATGTGAATGCCGGTCAGGGGGACTTCGGCGGTGGGGACCATCCAGAGATCCTCTTCATGATCTTTGTAAAGGTTGTCCTGGAATTTGGGCAACTGGCCAGCCCCGAAGAGGGTTTCGCTGCGAACCATGAAGGGGGTATATTTTTCCAGGTATCCCTGGCGGATGTGCAGGTCGAGCATCCAGGCGATCAGGGCGCGCTGCAGGCGGGCGCCAGCGCCGCTGAGGACGTAAAAACGCGAACCGGTCAGCCTGACGCCCTGTTCGAAATTGAGAATCCCCAGCTCGGGCGCCAGGTCCCAGTGCGGCCTGGGGGTAAAATCGAAGCTGCGCGGAGTCCCAATCGTGCGGACGACGACGTTGTCATCCTCATCCTTCCCAACCGGCACGGAGGGATCGGGGATATTGGGAAGGATCGCGACAGCGGCATCCAGGCTCTGCTCAACTTCGCGCAGTTGTTCGTCCAGGGCGGCGATTTCATCGCCGACGTTGCGCATCGCTTCGATCTTCTTATTGCGCTCGGAGGGGTCTTTGGAGCGACTGATTTCCTTCGAAACGGTATTGCGCCGAGCTTTGAGCGTCTCCACTTTAGTCAGCAAGCCGCGCCGCTCGGCGTCCAGGCTGAGGACTTCGTCGACCGGACCGGGGTCCATCTGGCGCTTCTGCATGGCCTCCCGAACGACTTCGGGGTGTTCGCGAACCAGGTTGATATCTAACATGCTGCACCTCATTGCCTTATGAAAGAATCATGCCCCTCGCTCTGCAGGACGAAGGGGCATGCTCGTGGTGCCACCTGCTTTTGCCGCCGGAACTGGGACCTGTCACTGGCAGCGGCCTTGGATTCGCGATAAGGGGCGGCTCCGGCCCTCTTACGATTGCTTCTAACCATCCCTGCGAGGGCGACCTGTCCTGGACTTTGCGGGACAACCGGAGTGGAAATGTCCCTGGGTCTGGCCGTCTCGCACCAGGCGACGGCTCTCTGGACAGCCTGAGGGGAGGCGGTCTCCGGGCTGGTCGTGTTATTTCATGAGATTATACTGGAAGAGGAGGGAATGTCAAGCCGGCGTACCCTTTGCGGCCCGGGCGCGGGCCTGCAGAACGAGGTAGATGGCAATCGAGCCGGCGACCGCCGCGTTGAGCGAGTCGACCTGTCCCCTCATGGGCAGGCGCATCAGCAGGTCACAGCTCTGGCGGATGAGCGGGCGCATCCCCTCGCCTTCGTTCCCAACCACCAGAGCGAGCGGGCCGTCCAGGCCGATCTCTCCGGGCAGGCGTGCGGCCGGGCTGCCTTCAAGCCCAACGATCCAGGCGCCGGTTTCTTTGAGAGCCGAGATGGCCTGGGCCAGGTTGGATTGAACTATCAGCATGTGCTCGCTGGCGCCGGATGAAGCGCTCACCACGGCCGGGGTAACCAGGGCGGCCTGACGGAGTGGGAGGATAACCCCCTGGACGCCCGCCGCTTCAGCGGTACGCAGCAAGGTACCCAGGTTCTGCGGGTTCTGGATCAGGTCGAGAACCAGGACGAAAAGGTCTTCGCCGCGCTTTTTAGCCAGTTCGATCACGTCGGCGAAAGCGGCGTAGCTAAAAGCGCTGGCCTGGAGGGCGACTCCCTGCGGATTTTCGCCCAGGGAGTCGAGACGCTGCCTGGGAACGCGTTCGATTGCGATTTTCCGATCCAGGGCGAGGCGCATGATCTCATCCAGGCGGTCGCTTTTCTGCACGCCCTCGGCCAGAAGAAGACGAAAGACCTGTCTTCGCCGGGCACGCAGCACTTCATAAACGGGATTTCTCCCAATAATCCATTCTTTCAAGAGGATTATCGCTCGCTGTTGCGGTCTTCAGGCCGGGCAAAGATCATCCGCCCGGCTGCGGTCTGAAGGACCTTGGTGACGGTTACCAGGATCTCCTGGCCCATGTATTCGCGGCCGTTCTCCACCACGACCATGGTGCCATCATCCATATAGCCGACGCCCTGGCCGGATTCCTTGCCCTCCTGGATTACCCGTACGGCCATAGCCTCACCGGGCAAGAGAACGGATTTCACCGCATTGGCCAGCTCGTTGACGTTCAGGATCGTGACGCCCTGAAGCTCAGCGATGCGGTTCAGGTTGTAATCGTTGGTTAAGATCGGGCAGCGAAGCTGGCGAGCAAGGATGACCAGCTTATCATCTACCTCGCGCACGCCTTCGACATCGATATCGCTGACGCGAACGGGGATCATCGGCTCTTTTTGGAGCTGGGCGAGCACTTCCATGCCTCGCCGGCCGCGCTGGCGGCGCAGGCTGTCCGGCGAGTCGGCGATATACTGCAGCTCGTTCAACACAAAGCGAGGAATCAATAATGACCCGGGCAGAAAACCTGTCCGGGCGATGTCCGCAATGCGACCGTCGATGATGACGCTTGTATCCAGCAGGATCGTTCGGCCTTCTGCCCAGTTGGGATTGCCTTCCGCTGCCGCTGTGGAATGACTTCCTCGATTAGCAATCGCTCCTAACACACCAAACAAATCATTCTGGCGGGTGACAAACACAGCGATCCCCAGGTAACCTAGAATAAGGACACCCACAAAAGGCAGGACGGAACCCAGGGGAGGGGGAAGGAGCGAAATTGGAAAAGCCAAGAGCGCTGCGATAAGAAGTCCAATGATGAGACCTATGAGTGCTGCAAATAATGTTTGCGCTGAGACCCTGCCCAACACTGCCCGCAGCGCCCGGATTGGCCGGGTTGTAAAAAAAGGTGTAAGAATCAGACCCGCCAGAGCGCCTACGAGGCCAAAAATGAATGCATACTGTTCGACAGTCAACGTTAGAGTTGAACCGGGGTGCAGTTGTGCGGCTCGCCCCAGGTTGGTGCCCCAAATAACTCCAAGAATCGTGAAGGCAACCATACCAACGAGACGAAGAATGAATTCAACGCTCATGAAAAAACTCCTTTTGCTTTGTTAAAGTACGGGAAACCAGGGAATAATTGCTTGAATAACTAATTGATGATATCACGGTGGCCGAAGCAAGTCAAATTCTGGTTCTTTCGGAATCTCTGTGGGAAGACCCTGTGATCCATCACGGGAAATCCCAATGAACCAAATTCTGGCGGGAAGAAAAGGTCAATCGCAAAATCTGCTGAACTATTCAAGGGTTATATAGATATAATACAAAAAACGCAGCTTCCCAATCGAAAAAAATCGAGGAATCAGCATGGAAATCGAACCGGGCGCCATTTTACATAACCGCTATCAAGTCGAAAGACGCCTTGGCCGGGGGGGGATGGGCGCGGTCTATCTTGCCCGAGATACCGCACTGGAGCATCCCGTCGCAGTAAAAGTGAACCAGAATCCGGCCCCGGAAAGCGCGGCTCAATTCCTGCATGAAGCGCGCCTGCTTGCGGCGCTCCGGCACCCAAACCTCCCGCGAGTGATCGACTATTTTCTGATCGACCAGGAGCAGTCCCTGGTCATGGATTACATCCCTGGGGAAGACCTGGCGGTGCGCATCTATCAAAACGGCCCGCAGCCGCAGGAGGAAGTGCTGCGCTGGGCAGAGCAGCTTGGCTCCGCGATCAGCTACCTGCATCACCAGGAACCACCGGTGATTCATCGAGACATTAAACCCGCGAATATCAAAATCACCCCGGACCGGCAGGCGGTCCTGGTCGATTTTGGGATTGCCAAGGCCAGCGATTCCTCGCAAGCGACCGCCGTGGGCGCGTCGGGTTATACGCCAGGTTTTGCTCCTCCCGAGCAGTACGGAAGCGGGCGAACGGATCCGCGCTCGGACCAATATTCCCTAGCAGCGACCCTTTATATGGCACTTACCGGAAAGCAGCCTGCAGACAGCGTACAGCGGGTCCTGGGGAAGGAAACGCTGATTCCCCCGTCCAGAGTGAACCCGGCGATCCCCGCTTATGTGGACGCCGCGCTCTTCCGCGCCCTGAACGTCCATCCAGAAGAGCGGTACGAAAACGTCGGTGAGTTTGTCAAAGCCTTAACCATCCCCACCTATCAACCCACGGTTTTTTCGCAACGATCTTTCCAACCGGCCCCACCATCACCGGGCAGCCTGGAGGCGACGGTAGCAAACCCGCAAGCTCTCGTGGGCAAAGACGGTAAACGGAAGCGGAGTAGATCCTGGTTTTGGGGAGCGGCCATCGGATTGGTCGTGGTTGGCGGGCTCTTTCTGGGAGTCGGAGGAGGCGTGGGAGTATTTGCCTTTCTCAAGGCACGGGCCACGGCCGTCTCGCCAACCAATCCACCGGAAGCAGCCAAAGTCATCGTTCAGCCTTCCGCTATGGTGTCGAATGCACCGACGCTGCCAACCCTGACGCCCGAGGTGAAAGCGAGCGGCACACCCCTCCCACCGACCCCGGAACCGAGCGCCACCTTCGCCGCGCCGCTAACCCCTACTCCGGCCCTGGCCGCCCTGGGGAGGGGCGGGTGGATCGCCTTTTCGAGCGATCGCACGGACGGGAAAACTTTTCAGATCTGGTTGATGCACGTCGTTTTGACCGACCAGGGCCAGCCGCTAGCTACAGATCTTAAGCAGCTCACCGATGGACCGGGAGATAAGACCCAGCCTGCCTGGTCCCCAGACGGGAAGGAGGTGCTATACGTTGCGCCGGCGGATCCAGCGACCGGAATGGACCTCGGCCTGGATGTGTGGAAGATCGATATTGATGGGAGCAGCGTGGTTGACCTGACGTTACGTAAAGGCGATGATACCGACCCGGCCTGGTCGCCGGATGGAAAATGGATTGCATTTACCAGCCATGCCCGTACCGATAAGCTCCCGCAGCTCTATCTGACCAACCCAATGGGGGGCGAATTCCGGCGAATCAGTGTGGATTTTGCCGAGTCACAGCCGGTTTGGAGCGCGGATATGAGCTGGTTGATTTACGTGATCTCCGCCAGCTCCAACAACTACCTGTTCCTCTACGATCACCCGGAGCTGGCGATCCCACCAACGCCGGTTCCGACGCCGCACGCGTTTGACCGCACGGCGATCTTCGGGCGGTTGGGCCAGGTGGCGGAGCCAACGATCTCGCAGGATGGGAGTTATATGGCCTATACGCGAGTCCAGAAAAGTCTGACCCAGGTGTGTATCTTGAAGATGGCGACACGGGGAGCTGATATCGCGGTGCTGACATCGACGGGATCAGACCGGCACCCCGCCTGGAGCCCGGACGCGAACTGGCTGGCTTTTTCCTCGAAGCGGGATGGAAACCTGGAAATCTACGTGATGACCCAGGGGGGAACGCAGCAAACCAACCTGACCAACGATCCGGCGAGGGACCAGCAGCCAGCCTGGCAACCGATCACAGGACCTTAGACCTCTTCGTCCATATTTTCCTGAACGGAAAGAGCAAAGAGATCCACAAGATTGCGGTTGACCAGCATCACGGGGGATTCAACGTGCATGGTGGGCACGAGGGTGGCCGCGATTCTGGCATTGTACAGGGTGATGAAATCCCGCGTGCCTTTGGCCATGATTGCTGACACATCGAAACGGCCGGCCCATTCCAGATTGCCGATTATTTCATAGCTCGCGGTAACCAACCGCAAAGGGTAGGTGGGCGAGGGAGAATAGCTGTTAAACCCCACCGACCCCATGTCTTCGCGACGGCTGAGGCAAATGGCGACGATCTGTTTTTTTACCAGGCGGGCGATTTCAAAGCGGTCGGCCAGGCGGTTAGGCATATCCAGGCGGGCAAGCTGGGCATCGTGGACTTCGACGACCGATGAATTGGTATCGGTCATGATGCCCATCATACCGGAGTAGGTCACCAAGACCTTGCCAACGATCCGGTAGCTGCTGGTGATAAAATCGACAGAGATGGGGTGGTATGTGTTACCTCCCAGGTTGAATGCCATGATGTTCCACCTCGACGATAAGCATAAAAAGAAGCTTTATTCCAGAGAGGTTGGCCGGGCGCTTTTCCGCGGCTGATGAGGTGTAATCCGCGGCGTGCGCGAAGGTCTTCCCGCATTCGGGTTGAGGAGTAAATTCAACCGGCTGACCGCCTGAGGGTCATATTCGCGTTTTCCACACACATCACAAACCCAGGCCGGGAAATTCATCACCGTAATAAGCTCATCCCCCAGCCAGGTGAAATACGTGATGAACTGGCGGTGCATTTGCCCGGCCTGGCATTCATTACACGGGAGGGTAAGGTCCGGATTTTTATCGGTCATGATCCTGCCTGCCTTTCTGGGCCGGGATGAAGGGCAACTTTACCCTCCGGGGCGCGATTTTGGTTGGATGCATGCAGTAACTTTATTAAGGCGAAGCGCGAACGATATCCGGATGGGAAATGACCTGAAAATTCTGTAACGGCCAGTAAATGAAAACGGCTTTGCCTACCACCAGATCGTACGGAACGGACCCCCAGCTATGGGAATCTGAGGATTGATTGCGGTTATCTCCCAGGACGAACAGGCTGTTCTCAGGGACCACTGTCCGCGAGGAATAGGTGGGCTGAGCAGCGATGTACGGCTCGGTGAGGACCTGATCGTTGACGGTAACATGCCCGTTCTCGATCACGACGGTGTCACCGGGAAGGCCAATGACCCGCTTGATATAGTCCTCTTTTGGGTCGCGGGGATAGTGGAAAACGATGATATCCCCTCGGGACGGCGTCCCAACCTTGTAGGCCAGCTTGTTAATCAGGACGAACTCTCCTGGCTGCAGGGTGGGAAGCATGCTGATATTCTCGACCCGGACACGGGCAGAAATGGCATTGATCCCAAAAAAGAGGATCAAGGCCAGGAGCACCGTCTCTACAGTGTCGATGGCAAAGCTGAAGCACCCCGAACGTTTACTGCGTTTCGGTGCTTCAGGGATTACTTCGGTTTGATAGTTTTCCAATCGTACTCCTCACAATTCGGCCAATAAACAACCCTAACATTAAGATTATAAAACTCTCTGAAATCTCCGGCAAGAGGCAAAACCCGATTTTTCGGGTTAGGCAAGAGGACTGATCTGGATTTAATCCAGTTATCGACCGGTTTGTTTTTTTGATAAGGGGGGTTAGGACAGAATTTTTCCGGGTGGTGGGAGGGACCGGCTACTCATGGCGGGGCTTGAGAATGATACGGATCGGGGTGCCGATGAAATGATATTCGGCGCGGATACGGTTCTCCAGATAACGCAGGTAGGTAAAATGGCCAAGAGCGGGATCGTTACAGTAGATCATGAAAGTCGGCGGGTCAGAACGGACCTGGGTGCCGTAATACATACGCAGGGCGCGCCCGGCGTGCGAGGGGGCAGGGTGGTCTTCCTGGGCCTGTTGGATGATCTTATTGAGCTGGGAGGTGGTCAGGCGGGCGAGACGCTCTTCCTGGACGCGCAGGGCAATTGGCAGGACCTGATCGACACGCTGACCGGTTTTGGCCGAGATAAAGAGGATGGGAACGTAGTCCATAAAATTCAGATCCTGGCGGATCTTTTTGATGTACATGTCCATCGTATAGGTATCTTTTTCGACCAGGTCCCATTTGTTCACCACGACCACGGTAGATTTCCAGGCCTCAAGGATGTACCCGGCGATATGGGCATCCTGGGCGCTGATCCCCTCGACGGCATCGATCATCAACAGGGCGACATCGGCGCGTTCGATGGAGCGCATGGAGCGGACCACGCTGTATTTTTCGACGCCAGGCTCGATGCGCCCGCGGCGGCGGATCCCGGCGGTGTCGATGAGGACGACCGGAATGCCTTCGTAATCGATACGGGTATCGATGGCATCGCGGGTGGTGCCGGCGATCGGACTGACGATGGCGCGCTCTTCACCTACCAGGCGGTTAAGCAGGCTGGATTTTCCCACGTTGGGTTTACCCACAATGGCGATTTTCACCAGGTCTTCCTCGCCAGTTTCATCTTCCTTCGGGAAGGAAGCCACCAGGACATCCAGGAGGTCGCCGGTATTGGTGCCATGGACCGCAGAGATCGGGTAGGGCTCGCCCATACCCAGCTCGTAGAACTGGTAGGCAGCCTCGCGAAGGCGTGCACTATCGGCTTTATTCACCACCAGGAAGATGGGCGGCCAGGGCTGGTTATCCCGCGAACCCTGTTTGCGGCGGAGGATGTTGGCCACCTCAACGTCTGCGGGGGTCACACCACTTTCCGCATCGACGACAAAGAGGACGGCATCGGCGTCTTCAACCGCCACTTCGGCCTGAGAACGGATCTGGCGGATGTAATCGGCAGAGCCGATCGAGAGGGGAAGGCGGTCGCCAGCGACCGAGCTGGGGTCGATCCCTCCGGTGTCGATGACGCCGAAGGTGACGCCGTTCCATTCGGCTTCGCCGAAGAGGCGATCCCGGGTGGTGCCGGGAGTATTATCGACGATCGCCATGGGCTCGCCGACCAGGCGGTTGAAAAGGGTGCTTTTACCGACGTTCGGCCGCCCGACCAGGGCGACTACCGGTTTTGACATGGTTTGCTTTCTCCTAAGGCCGGGGGGTGGGTTTGGGGGTTGCGGTGGGGGTGGGGGGCGGTCCGAGGACCACTTCGACGGATCCCGGCAAGATCGAGTCCACACGCAGTGCGGCTTTCAACTGATTGTTGCGCATCTCGACCTGAGGAACGACCTGGTAGGTACCGGAGGCGCTCAAACTGCTCAAGTCTACCACAACCTGAATATCTCCAGGGGTGAGGGTGTCCAGGATGGGCAGGGGACCGGAGACGATCAGGTCAACTGTCTGGGGGGAGAGTGTAGCGCCAAATTTGGGCGAGAGGTTGATGACCCGGATCTGCTGACTGGTGAGGTTAAGACTGCTCTCGATGGCAGCGATGCCGATCTGAACCGTCACCGGCTGGTCGCCGACCAAGGAGATGCCCTTAGGGAGGTTCAAATCGATAGGAATCTCGAAATCATCCTTGGCGTTTTCCAGATTGACCGGCATAGTTTCGACGTAACCGGGAAGCTCGGTTACCCGCTTGGGGTCAGGAGAAAAAACCGTCACGGCCGGAGGAAATACTGAGATCGTGGTCAGGCGGTAGCCGTTGGCAATCTTGCCTTGAAATATCGGGCGAACGACCAGGTCGCTGCGAAATCCACCGCGCTGGGTAATCGGCTGGGTTACCGTGATGCGGGCCGGTTGAATGGTAACGCCATCGACCAGGGTTTCGTTCGCGTCGATTGCCTGAAGGGGGATGGTCACAACGATATTTTCATGTGTATCCCCGAGAATAAGGGTAGCGCGGATCTCTTTGACCTGGTTGACGAGCGATTCCGGGCCGGTCACGGAAGCCGTATCTGCGCTGATGGTCGGATCTTCGGCCTGGAAACCGATTGCAGGCTCTCCCTGGCGGATGAGATGGATGGAGTAAGGTTTACTGGCAAGGTTCTCAAGCCTGACGGTGAGCTTTTCGGGCGTGATGGAACCAACGGTGACCAGGCGAGTGCGAGGGGTGACTTCGATGGGGAGGCTGTGCTCGCCAGCTCCCAATCCAGCCAGATCCACCTGGGCGGCGACCAGATCGAGGGGATTGGTCGTGTTCTCCCAGGTGGAGCGAGGGGAGCTTATGGTCACGATCACCTGGCGGGAACTATTCCCGACCAGAACGAGGTGGGGATTCTGGCCTATGTACTCGACCGGAACCGGCTGGGGAATAGTATGCCGCTCGACCGGGTCTGAAGCGGTGACCGCCGAAATCCAAACCGCGAGCGCCAGGGCAAAGGAGAGCCCAAGGGTAGGAAGGATTTTCGCAATCTGGCGAAGGAAAGACATCGATTATTCTTCCTCACGCTGGCCGCGGCTTGAAGCGGGGAACAGGCGGGTGAAAACGTTAGCAGGAGTGACTGTAATCCGCGCCGGGCGGTAAAAGGCGGTGAGTATATTTTCGAGACGCTCGGGGTCGAGGCGGCGGATCATGCGGCCGGAATGGGCGATGGAGATGGATCCCGTTTCTTCAGAAACAACCACGGCGATCGCGTCGCTGGCTTCGGAGATACCCAAAGCCGCGCGGTGGCGCAGCCCCATCTGGTGGCGTTCGGGAGAGCGAGCCAGGATACCGCTCGAAGAGAGCGGCATGACACAGGAAGCAGCGATGATCTGGTAATCGGCGATGATGACGGCGCCATCGTGAAGGGGGGTGTTCGGATAAAAAATCTGGAGGAGAAGCTCGGGAGTGACAGTGGCATTCAAGATAACGCCGGTCTGGACGTAATCACGCAAACTGTCTGCACGCTGGAGGACGATCAGGGCACCGTGCTGACGGGCAGACAGGCGGCTGGCGGCGTTCACCACGGCTTTAATCGTGGCTGCCACGAGCGCCTGCCCTGAGACGTTGCTGCGGGGGATGATCGAGCCGGAGCCATAGCTGGCGCGGCCGAGACGCTCGAGCCCGCGGCGAATCTCGGGGGCGAATATTACCGGGATGGCGAGGATCAGCGTGGGGGTGACGGTGCGCACCAGCCAGGAAAAAGCGGGCAGATTCACCAGGCTGACGAGCAGGCTGAAGAGAATGATGACCAGAAACGCCCCGCGGAGAAGGACCATGGCCTGGGTATCGCGCACAATCATCAGGATGGAGAAAAAGACCATGGTAACCAGGAACAGGTCAAGCAAGCTCAACCAGTTGAGGCGTTGAAAAATGAGGGTGAGCGAGTTCAGGAGATTATCTACCACTGAAAACGACCGTTCTGCGGGGATTAGATAGGCCGGAGCACGCGATCCACGCGCAGTTGTTTGAAAAGAAGGACACTCCCCGGCGGCATGGTCTCCAACGCCGCTTCCTGCCAGGCTTGAACCCCCAGGCTTTGGGGAGATCGCGGGTTATATCCGAGGGCTTGCCAGAGGGCATGCTCTTTGGCGAGCTCAGACGAGACGAAAACGAGGGAAGCTTCGCTCTGTAAATCCTTGGAGGCCAGTTCGACTTCCTTCATCAGGACCGGGAGAGCCTCATCTGGAGACATGGAGGGGTCGAGCAGGATGTCTGTGGTGCGGGCGATAAGATTTTCTACCTGCCAACCAACCAGGCCGACAAGGACATCGTTTTTCTGGAGGAGCATGAAAGCCTTTTCGCCAAAGGCAGCCATGATATCCGATTTCGAATACATGCGACCATCGCCCGACAGGCGGGTGAAGAGGGAAGCGATATCTTCCGAATGGCGTGGCCCTCCACGCTGCACGTTGAGTCTTCCAGGAGGAACGGGCTTTGCCTGGGTTGGGGCAGGCTCGCCGGTGGGAACAGAAACCTGCCAGCCAGTCAGAACCTGGCGCCATGTATCCTCGAAGGAGCCTAAATTTTTGATAACGATTTTTGCGTGAGAAAGTTTCTTATCCTGCGAGGATTGGGAAAGGATGCGCTGGCGAGCTTCCGCCTCACTCATCTTGCGGTTCTGTTTAAGGCGGGCCAACTGGATTTCGGGGGGAGAATAAGAAACCCAGACGGTATCGCAATCGCGGGCGATACCCGCCTCGAGGAGCTTGATCGCCTCGATCACAACGACTTTTTGAGTGGAGCGTGAAACGATCAGGTCGATGGCCTGGCTGACGAGGGGGTGGACGATCCCTTCGAGGAGGGTCAGAGCCTGCGGATCGGAAAAGACGACGCGGCCCAGGCGGGAGCGGTCGATCTGCTGTTGGCTGTCGAGGATCCAACGGCCAAACATCTCGACGACGGGGCGGTAACCAGGGGCGCCTTTGGCGATGGCGCGATGCGCCAGGGCATCGGCATCGATCCCATAGGCGCCCAGGTGCTCGAGCATTTTTCGGACGACGCTCTTACCCGTGGCGATGTTCCCGGTTATACCGATGACGTATTTACCTGGCCACTTGCTCACGACAGCTCCTTGATGTTGGTTGTAAGGTTTTGCTCATTGATCTAACTCAATTTTAGCCCCCGCGGGGCAGAATGTCAAAGGAAAGAGCGAGAAGGGTGCTGTGGACTGCTTGACAATTGGAGTGCATGCGGTTAAAATCAGGCGCGTCCAGTAAGGAAGCTCGTTCTTTATTTGCCGAGATAGCTCAGTTGGTAGAGCATGCGACTGAAAATCGCAGTGTCCGCAGTCCGATTCTGCGTCTCGGCACACGGGTCCACCGTATCACTCGAAAGCACCTCCTCCGCTGATCAGCGGCAGGAGGTGAATTTTAATGCATACACCCCCTGACTCGAGGGGGTGTAATGTGTGGGGTTCGCCGGCTCCAGCCGGGAGGTCAGCAAATAAAAGGTTATTTCTTGGGCCCTTTTTTGTCTTGGTTGCCATGATCTTTGCCATCGGATGAGGGGGTATCCGTTGCGGCCATCTGAGGAACAAGCTTATTAATCTGACCCCAGCCAAGGCCCTGGGTGCGCAGGCGGAAAATCTCGGCGACAGGAATATTGTAGGTCTGGCTCAGCTCGTAAGCCTGTTGGATCTCACCAAAGCCGAAGCCGTTGCAGAACCAGCCGATGATTTCTTCGTAGGCGACGCCATAGCGCTGGGCCAGGCGGAGACCTTCGGGCTGCGGCTGGGTACGATTATCGCAGCGGTTGGTTTCATTTTTCGGTGGAACTGTCGCGGTAGCGGTTGGCGTAGCGGTGGGAGTGGCAGGTGTCCCGGTGATGGTCTCGGTTGCGGTGGGGGTCTCCGTAGCAGTACCGGTCGCGGTGGGCGTTTCGGTGACCGTAGGCGTTTTCGAAGGATTAGAGGAAGTGGGGGTTGCGCTGGGCTCAACCTCAGACTCCTCAAGGGATTCGATGGATCTGGCGAGCCAGCCGGCCTGGTTGGGAAGGACGGTGAAAACCACTTCGACCGGGTCGCTAACGGCCAGTTTTTTACTCAGCTCAGTTTCCGGTGTGACCAGGACGGTCTGACCGCCGATGATCCAGGCGCCGGGGACCGGGCCCATGATCTCGATCAGGCCGGTAAAATGCGAGGGGGAATGATCCTGGTTGGCGAGGTCGATCTCATCGACGACCCACTGGCCGGAGAGAATGCGGCCGCGTGCGATCGCCAGGTCGCCGACCTGGGCCGTTGAAGGGAGACGAGTCTGGGGAGTGATGGTCAGCGGCACGCCGGCGACGATCCATTGGGTGGGCGTCATCGCGCCGAGGGGTCCGTTGAGGCGGAACTGGTAGCCGGGCTCGTCGAGAGTTTTGCCAGGGAGGGCAGTCGTCGCTTGGCCGGAGGTGAGGAGCACCTTTGAGCTGGCATTCTGCACCTGAACTTTGCCGCGGAGGACAGAGAAGAGGGACTGGCCATCAGGAGCAACGGCGACATTGAAGCTGGTCCCGTGGACACTGGCCTGGCCCGAAGGGGTATCGACGCGGAAGAAGCTGCCGCTGGCTCTCAGGGGCACCACCTCATTGGTGGTGGTGCCGGTTTTTTGTGTAAGCTGAACCTCGAGGGCGTTGCCCCAGCGGCCGTTCAGAGCGGTGAGGACAAGGTCGGAATCGGGGCCGATGGTGGTGCGGCTGCCATCGAAGAAGACCAGCGTTGCTCCTGCCGCGCTGCCAGTGCGGATATGCTCGCCCTGTGTAACGACGCTGTTTTCGGAGACCGTGCGCCAGTCCGATCCAACGGCGGAGGACGCCTGGACACTGCCATTCACCTGGACCAGGCGAGCAGAATGGGCGGAGGCCGGCCCGGCAAGATAGAGGCTGAGCCCAAGGATGACAATCAGGACAGCCATCGCGGCAGCCGCCGCTCCCAATGAAAGGAAGCCACGCGGGTTTTTGAACCGTTCCAAGAATGAAATGAGACGGGGAGCGGCGGGAAGCGCGTTTTCGACCAGGGCTCGCTGGGCGCGGGAAACCTCAGGACGCAAAACGGGCTGGTCGAGGGCGCGGGCGGCGGCAGCCAGGCGGATGAGGGGGGCCAGCTCAGCGGCATCAGGCGGCAGGGCAGCGAGCACCTGGTCTAAGGGAACGCCCTGTTCGAGGGCGGTTAACTGCTGTTGGAGGGTTTCATCGAGGTTTGTCATGTCACGGATTCTCCGGAAGGTTGATTTTACCCCGCAGGGCGATCAGGCCGCGGCGCTGGAGGGCTTTGACGGCGTCCTCGGATTTGTGAAGGGTTTGAGCTACCTCGAGAATGGGCATCCCTTCGATGAAGCGGAGGACGAGGACGTCACGCTGCAGCTCTTCCAGCTCGGATAAGGCGCGGGACAGGGCATTCCTGGTCAGGCGCCGGTCAAGGGTCTCTTCCACCTTTTCAGACGTCCTCAGGTTTTCCTGGATCGTTTCCAGCGGGTGAGCGGCGTTGTGCCGATGATGATCGATGGCGATGTTGCGGGCAATCTGGTACAGCCAGGCCTGAAAGGGGATTGCGCCGGCCTGGTAGCCGGGAATCGCCCGGACCATTTTCAGGAAGACATCGGCAGTCAGGTCTTCTGCCGTCTGCGGATCGCCCGTGCGGTAATAGAGATAGCGGTAGATTTTCTGGTGGTGGTCCGTGTAGAGAGCGCCGAGCGCTTCACGACTGCCTCGCTGGGCACGTTCTACCAGGTGGTTTGAGCGGCTATTCATGCGATTTTTTCCATGGATTCGTGCTATGAAGCAGCTTCAAGATATATAACGGCAAGGGCGACAAAAAGTGTCGCCCTGATCGTATTAAGGGGTTCTTTTCGCAAGAAGGGAAGGATTATTTGGCCTTCAAATCTTCCAGCTCCCCGCGCAGGACACTGATTTCGGCAGACATCTGGTCGAGGCGGGTGATCAGCTCCTGGTGGCGAGTTTCTTCAGGCTCGGGCTTGCGGGCGATGAAGGAGACGCCGCCTTCTGGCTCGAGGACGGCACGCTCCACTTCCGCCAGGGAGCTAAAACCTTGTTTGTGGGCGGCGATCTCCAGCTCGGTGGGGGTGATAGCCTCGCGCTCGAGCACGCTGTTCATGAGCTGGCCGTGATCGATGAGAACATCCTCGGTGCCTTCGACGATGGCCTCGATTTTTTGGTTGGAGTATGTGAGGCGAACAAACAGGTAGTTGATCGATAATAGAGCGGCTACACCGATGATCCCGCCAGTGACAGAGGTATCGTTGCCGATGATGGCGTTCTGGACGGTGTTGGATATGGTCAGGAGGACGACGAGGTCAAAGGGATTGAGCTGGGCCATCTCGCGCTTCCCGGCGATGCGCAGGCCGATCAGCAAGGCAATATACACGATGACTGTGCGGAGGATTTTTTCGAGAACAGGGATGCCCAGGACAAACATATCGTTCAGGATGGTTGGGTCCATGGAAAGTCCTTATCGCTGGAGATGATTTGGCGTCTTTACCCGGACGTCGAAAATGAGGATTATTATGAATTGATGAACGTATTATAACAAATTGACACCTTTCAGGCTGTTCTAATGATTTCCGTCATTCTGGTTGTTCGTATTTCCATCATCGGTGTTATTCGCATTCCATCATCGGTGTTGTTCGCATTCCCATTATCTACCTGGCCAGCGTTGCCGTTATCGGTGTCGTTGACACTGCCATCGTGATGATCATCGGCATTGCCATTATCGATGTCAGTGGACAGCTCGATTTTCACGGCGGTCACTGTACCGTCGCCGCTGAGAATGCCTTGCACGGTGACTTTGTCCCCGACGGCGATGGTCCCGACCACTTCGGTTGTATCAATAATGGTGATCTCCCGGGTGGAAACAACCCATTTGGTAGCCGAGATAGATTCCACATCTTTTTCTGGAGCAAAAATCTTAGTCATAATGGCCCGCGCCTGCTTCTTGTTCAGTCAGCATCTGTCTAAGGGAAGCTAAAGCCCGGTATTGCAGAGCACGGGTCGCCTCCACTGATTTTCCAAGTAGTTCAGCAACCTCGGCATGAGAACAGTCTTCAAGGAACCGTAAATGGATGACCTAAGGTTTCGGAAACACAGTCTTCTGCCAGATCTTGATCGTTGAGCAGGCGCACTGAATAGCGGAATAATTCCGGGCTGTATTGTTTATATATGCCAATCAAGTCCTGCTTTATAATCAGCTTCGTTTTTCCAGGGTACCGTTTGCTTTCCGGGGGAGCCTCGATGTTTTTGCTGCCCAAACGGCCGCGCCTGGCGATACCCTCTACCCGGTGAAGTCCTTGTTGGAAAAAGCTCACCTGGCGCTCGTTCCGAGCGAATTACCCCTCACTACTCCTGAGGAGACTGTGGTCACCGGCAAGGTGGAATCCATATCGGACACCTCCTGGGTTGTAGCCGGGAAGACCATCATCATTGACGCTACGACCGAAATCATTGGCACCATCGAGGTTGGTAGTACGGTTACAGTGAAGGGTACCCTTGACAGCACCACCGGTATCATCACCGCCGCGACAATCGAGCTGTCCACTACCGTTGATAATGGCCAGATGGATCAGAAAGATGACGGCCAGATGAACAATGGCGATAACGGCGCTGGCCAGCCTGCCATCCCGTAGATAAATTTTATGTGGCGCATCTGGGAGAGCCCCCTTCTCCCAGAGCATGGGACGAGAATCCGAGGATATCGATCCTCGGATTCTCGATTCCCGGATATGTTAGAATTGATTTACCATGACTTTCAGCCGAAAGGTTCAAATTGGATTGGCGGCGGGCGGTGTGCTCGCCGCGGTCATCCTGTTCTTCTTTTTTGGCTACCGCCAGACGATCGAAGTGAGCGTGGATGGGCAGCGGATGAGCGTGGTCAGCGGGGCGCACCGGGTGGGAGATGTGTTGAGCGAAGCGGGGATCGCGCTGCGCGCCGGGGACCAGTTGGACCCACCCGCCGAGAGCTGGTTCTTTGCCCCACCGGCGATCCGCCTGTCGCGGGCGATCCCGGTACAGATCTGGGATGGCGATCACGCCCAGGATCTGGTGAGCCAGGAGCGCCAGGTGGCACACCTGTTGAGCCAGGCCGGTTTGAGCCTGGAACCAGGAGACCGGCTATGGGTCGATGGCTCCCCAGCCACGCCGACAACCACCCTGTCGCCCGAAAGAGCGCACCTGATTCAGATCGAGCGCGGGGTGACTATCCACCTGGATGAAGGCAACGGGGTGAGAAAAGAGATCACCTCGACCGCGGCGACACTGGGCGAGGCCCTCTGGCAGGCGGGGATCCGCGCCGGCCCGGCGGACCGGCTCTCGCCGCCCGCCGAAACGCCGCTGACCGGGAATGTCGAGGCGCGCCTGATCCACGCGGTGAAATTAAGCATCCAGACCCAAAGCGGCGATGTCGCGGCCTTTTCAGCGGCGAGAACGGTCGGGGAGGCGCTGAGCGAAGCGGGATTGGGCCTGCAGGGCCTGGATTACAGCGTCCCAGGGGAGGACCAACCCGTCCCGGGGGATGGGAAGATTCGGGTGGTGCGGGTCATTGAGGAAATCCAACTCACCCAGAAGCTGCTTCCATACAGGAAAGAATACAAAATGGACGCGGAGACCGAGCTGGACCACGAACGGGTGATCCAGGCGGGGCAGCCGGGGATCGTGATGACCCGCGAACGGGCGCGCTACGAGGATGGCAAGGAAGTCAGCCGGGCTAAAGAAGCCGAGTGGACCGCGCAGCAGCCGGTGAACGCCGTCGTGGGGCGCGGAACCAAAGTGGTCGTACACACCGAAAAGGTCAATGGAGAAACGATCGAGTACTGGCGTAAGGTGACGGTTTACGCGACTTCGTATTCGCCATGCCAATCGGGGACTGACAAATGTATGAACGGCACCGCGAGCGGGATGCCGCTGCGCCAGGGAGTGGTGGCTGTCTCGTGGAACTGGTACCGGGATATGGTCGGACAGCGGATTTACGTTCCGGGGTATGGGAAGGCGGTGATCGGAGATAACGGCGGAGGAATCCCGGGCCGCTACTGGATCGACCTGGGTTATACCGACGACCAATACCAGCCCTGGCACCAGTGGGTGACAATCTATTTCCTGACCCCGGCGCCCAAAATCATCCCGTACATTCTGTATCCTTGAAGATTGATCAAAAAGCCTGAATCACGAAGAAGAGCAAATCAGTGAAAACCAGTGGGAAACAGTGAAAAACAGAAACAGGCAACTCAGCCCGCTCGACGTTCCCGGGCTGCTGCGAAATCATGGGCTGCGCCCGAACAGGCGGCTGGGCCAGAATTTCCTGGCGGATGACGGCATCCTGGGGCGGGTGGTCGAAGTGGCTGAGGTCGGCCCGGAGGACGAGGTGGTGGAGGTGGGACCCGGGCTGGGAAGCCTGACCCGCCACCTGGCCCTGGCGGCACGCGCGGTGACGGCGGTCGAACTGGACCGGCAGTTCATCCCGGTGCTGGACGAGGTGCTATCCGGCTACCAGAACGTGCGGGTGATCCAGGGGGATATCCTGAAGCTGAAGCCGGGCGACCTGGTACGGCAGGCTGGCTACCTGGTCGTAGCGAATATCCCCTATTACATCACATCGGCACTGATCCGCCACCTGCTGGAGGCAACGATCAAGCCGGCGCGAATGGTCCTGACCGTGCAGCAGGAAGTGGCAGAACGGATCTGCGCTCAGCCTGGGGAGATGAGCCAATTGGCGCTTTCGGTACAGGTCTACGGGCGGCCGCGGATCGCGGCTCGGATTCCGGCGGGGGCGTTTTACCCGGCACCCGAGGTCGATTCGAGCGTGTTGCGGCTGGATCTGTATCCGGCGCCGGCGATCCCGGCGGAACTGCTGGACGTTTTCTTCCAGTTGATGAAGGCGGGATTCAGCCAGAAGCGGAAGACGCTGCGAAATACATTGGCAGCCGGGCTGCGAATCGGTAAGGAGCAGGCCGCGGCGCTGCTGCTTGAGAGCGGGATCGATCCGCAGCGCCGGGCGGAGACGTTGGGGTTAGAGGAGTGGGGTCGGCTGGCGGAGAAATACAGAGATTTCAGCATAGAGCACACGCAGAACGCTGAGAATAAATAGAGAACCGGGAAGGGAGAACAGAAATCTGCAGGATGAGACCCTGAGGGTTACCAAGACCCTCGAGTCTGTATTTTGATAGGGTCTAACGTTGGGAAAGCACTCAAGTGCAAAAAGAGAGGTACGCGGCAGCTGGATGCGGAAGAGGGATTCCGGTATGCTGGGAAGGAACGATCCGCAGCGGCGGAGGCTTCGCGGAGGAAAGGGAACCCCATGAAGGTGAAGATGATCCTGCCGGCGCTGACCGAAGCGCTCAGCCCGTACTACCGTCCAATCAAATATTCGCTCTTTCCACCGTTGGGACTGGCTGCCCTGGCCGGGTACCTGGACGAGGATGACGAAGTGACGCTGGAGGACGAGCATGTCCAGAAACTCAACCTGGAGGATGAGCCAGACCTGGTGGCGATCGAGGTGTATATTACCTCGGCTTACCGTGCCTATGCTCTGGCGGACCACTACCGGAAGAGGGGCGCATACGTTTGCCTGGGCGGGCTGCACGTCACCGCGCTCCCCCTGGAAGCAGCGGAGCACGCGGATTCAATCTTTATCGGTCCAGGGGAAGATACCTGGCCGGTCTTTCTGCGGGATTATCGCGCGGGGAAGGCCGAGCGGGTGTACCGGTCGCGGGAGCGCAGCCTGCTGGAGGCGCCGCGATGGCGGCGGAACCTGATCCAGCGACAGCGCTACCTGGTTCCGAACTCACTGGTGGTTTCACGCGGATGCCCTCACGCCTGTGACTTCTGTTACAAGGAGGCTTTCTTCGCGGGAGGGAAGTCGTTTTACACCCAGAGGGTGGATGCGGCGCTAGCTGAGATCGAGAGCCTGACCGGCAGGCACCTGTATTTTCTGGACGATCACCTCTTCGGTAACCAGCGATTTGCCGCGGAACTGTTCGAAGGGATGCGGGGGATGGGGCGTTTGTGGCAGGCGGCGGGGACGGTGCGCTCGGTCGTGTCACCGGGGTTACTGGAAAAAGCAGCCGCCTGCGGTCTGCGCAGCCTGTTTGTGGGGTTCGAAACGCTGAACGAAGCCAACCTGGCAAAGCACCACAAAGCTCAGAATTTGTACGCGGATTTCACCGCGGCGATCCAGCGCCTGCACGACCTGGGGATCATGGTCAACGCGAGCTTTGTCTTTGGGATGGACGGGGACGACGAGGGGGTGTTCTCGCGCACGGTCGAGTGGGCGGTCCGGCAGGGGGTTGAAACAGCAACCTTTCACATTCTGACCCCTTACCCGGGTACGGCGCTTCACCGGCGGATGCGCCAGGAGGGGCGGATTACCAGCGAGGATTGGGACCACTACGACACACGGCACGCAGTATTTCGACCGGCGAAGATGACCGCGGAAGCGCTGGAGGAAGGGTACTGGTCGGCTTACCGGAATTTTTACCGCTGGAGCGGGATCCTCCAGGCAGCGATGAGCCAGAAAGGGGTGTCGAAAAAGCTGCGTCACCTGGCCTATACCGCCGGTTGGAAAAAAGCGGAACCGTTGTGGGATTGGATCATCCGCAGGGGATGGCTGCCGAAACTGCTGCCCGTGCTGGAAGGGGTTTTGAATGGGCTACCGGGCGCGAACGTCGCGGTACATTCTGCGAAGCTGCCAGACGCGCAGGGCAGCCTCGGCCTGGATGCGGAATGACATTTTGGATTTCCCCAGGCGGCGGTCGGCGAAATAGATCGGGATTTCCTGAAAGCAGAAGCCCAGGCGGGAAGCAAGGTAAGCCATCTCGACCTGGAAGACATAGCCATTGGAGCGAACCCGGTGGAGGGGCATGGTGTCGAGCACATTGCGGTGCCAGACGCGAAAACCACCGGTTACATCGTGGATCGGCAGGCCCAGGATCGTGCGTGCGTAGTAGTTGCCAAAGCCAGAAAGCGCTTTGCGCCAGAAAGACCAGTTCTCGTCCAGGCTGCCGCCGGGAATGTAGCGGGAACCCAGGGCAACGTCGCAGTGCGGCAGCACATCGAGCAGCTCGACCAATTTGGCCGGGGGGTGAGAAAAATCCGCATCCATCTGGGCGACCGCATCGGCGCCATCGGCCAGAGCGGTTTTGAACCCGGTGATATACGCGGTACCCAGGCCCAATTTGCCGGGGCGGTGGAGGACGGAGATGCGGTTGGGATATTTTTTTCCCAGCGACTCGGCCAGGGCGCCAGTCCCATCGGGGCTGTTGTCATCGACGACGAGAAGCTTTAAATCCGGAATGGGGAGGGTAAATAAAACGGAGACCAGATTGGGCAGGTTCTCCACTTCGTTATAAGTTGGTATGACAACGGTTAATTGCAATTTGGCCCCTATTCAACCGAATGGATTAAACGGTCTTTCAACTGATCGACCTCTGTGAAGGTTTCGGTCCGCTGGACGAGCTCGCCGGTGCGAATGGTCAGCCGGTTTTCACTGCCCATCTCGGCCTGGCGATCCTGGTCACGGTAAAAATAGCCGAGTGATTGGTCCAGGCGCTTGCGAATGCGGTCCTTCAGGGCTGGCAGGGTGGCGGGATCGGTGACGAGGAGAAAGTCGGTTGGGGTGAGGTGGCCAAGGAAATCGTTGGGACCGCCGATCTCGCGCAGGGCGTCGGTGAGCATGAGGACGACGGCGCGGAGCAGATCATCGGAGGCAACAAAACCATATTTTTCGCGAAATGGCTCAATATTGCGGAGCGAGACGAGGAGGAGCGCCCATCCCTGTTTTTCCAGGCACTCGCGCAGGCGTTCGTCGACCAAAGCGCCTTCCGGCAGATTGGTGATCGGATTGGTGAGGCTTCCCTGGGTGTTGCGGCGCAGGGCGTTACGAACACGCAGGCGCAACTCCTGGATGTCAAAAGGCTTGGTGATGTAATCCTCGGCATGGAGCTCGAGGCCTTTGAGGCGGTCGCCGCGCTCGCGACGCTCGGTGAGGAAGATAATGGGGATATCCTGAGTACGCCGGTTGGCGCGCAGGCGGCGGGCGACCTCGTAGCCGTCGATGTCGGGAAGGCGGATATCAAGGATCACCAGGTCGGGAGGAAAAGCCTGGCAGGCGCGAACGCCATCTTCCCCCCAGTTTACGGTCTGGACTTCATACCCCTGGACACGGAAATACGCATTGAGCATATCCGCGATATCCAGATCATCCTCAACGATTAAAAGGGTCGATTTGGAATCCGTCACCGCCGGGTCCTCAGGAAATGGGCTCTTTCTGGATGATGAAGTCGCAAGCCGGGTCGCCCATGGCGATGCAGTGCTGCTCGTTGACGCGAAACTCGTTGCCCCCCGAAACCCACTTCAGGGCTTCCAAGATGACGCCCGTCGCCACGTAGCAAACCGGTTTATCGGCGTTCTTACGTCCCCAGCAGACGGGGCAGCGGTGGATGGTGTAGACAAAATCGTGTTCGCGCTCTTCGACGGTGGTGTACTGGTCGCTGGTCTGGCTGAAAATACGGGCCATGGCAGGCATGCCAATGCGCAGCTTGGCCTGGAGGGGGAGAACCTTGAAAGCCAGGTCACCGACGCCGGCCAGAGCGCCAAAATTACGCAAGCCGCCAGCAAAAGCAGCCCGGCCGGCGCGAAGAGCCAGCCCGCGCCCGCCGCGTGGACCATACATCTCTTCAAGGGCCTGATTGAGCATGGAGAAATCCGCGAAATCGAACTCGCGCTCGAGGTTATTGGGCGGATAATTATCGATAAGGTTGGGCTGATTGGCCAGGTTAAGAATGGCATTTAAGCCGTTCTTGCCCATCACGTCCTCCAGGGACTCGAGGGTCAGGCGGGTCATCTTATTCGAATAGTAATAACCACTCTTGGGAATGGATTCCATAATATACCGCCGCTCAGATGAGCTTGGTGATATCTTCGGCAGCGCGGCGCATATCCAGGAAGATCAGACCGAGCTTGGCCTGCTCGCGCGCGAGAGCGGTCAGGACGGCCTCTTCACCTACTGACATGAGGACAACATATCCCTTTTCCCCTTTAATATAGACCTGGGCCAGGGATCCCCTGCCCAGCTCACTGGCGATCCTTTCCCCCAAAGAGAGCATCGCGGCGGACATGGCGGAAACCCGGTCTTCTTCGACACCTTGAGGAAGTGCGGATGCAATCGTGAGACCATCGACGCTGACGATAGCCGAAGCCTCAATGTCGGGAGACGATGCATGGAGTTCGCGTAAACGATCTACCATCAGTTGGGTGCGTGACTTCGTCAAGGTAGCGCTCCTTCTCAAAGGAATATTGTTTTATTGTAATTTTCTTAAGATTCCCCTGGAGAACCTTGTAATAATGTAGCACAGGGCCGAAAATGTGTCAAGCCGAATACGAAAGGGAATGGAATGATTCCTACTCGCTGCGCCTGACGTGGGGTATCTGATTTGGGGATCTTTCCGTCAAATTGGATTATAATCCGTCCCGTTCCCACAATGAATTGGAGGTTTTTTAGGAATCTCTGTGGGATGATCCATTATGGGAAATCCCAATGAACCGAATTGGAACATAGTATAGATCCCATGAACCAAACCTTCCAGGAAAATCCATCACCAACCCACGCCTGGCATCCTCGGCCGGAAGGATGGATATGGATCGTGATGCTGGTATACCTGGTCATCGGGCTGTTGGCGGCACCACAATACGGCGAAACCTGGGACGAACACCCCCGGATCGATTACGCCGAGCACTCCCTGGCTGCCTACACGACCGGCGTGACCAGTGGTCTGCAAGATGAAAAAGGTCCTTTTTACGGGATGCTGGCTTTCTTAGGCTCGCAGGGGCTAGACCTCGTCTTACCGGGCTGGAAGTTTATCGACGGCTGGCATTTCATGACGTTCGTTTCGTTTGTCATCGGAATTTATTTCTTCTATCGGCTTTGCCGCCGCTACATGGAGCCGGCACCTGCTTTGCTGTGTGTCCTTTTATTTTCCACCCAGCCGCTGCTCTGGGGCCACGCATTTATTAACCCGAAAGACATCCCATTCATGGTTTTCTTCCTGGGCAGCGTTACGCTTGGCCTCGATATGGCCAGCAACAGCCAGCGGCGGATAGCCGAAAACAGTGGGGTCGCTGCGATGCAAAACTACCCGGCCTCGCTCCCGCTGCGCCTGGCGGGAGAGTGGCGGGCAGCTTCGCGGCGGGCGCGTTCAGCCTGGCTGGGCCTGGGGCTGGTGATCGGGATGATCGTGCTCAGTTTCCAGGCAGTTCGGGCCGGTCTGGACTGGTTGGTGCGCCAGACTATTTCGAGCCCGGCTTCCAGCCCATTCGGTGAGCTTTTCGCTCGTTTTTCACAAAACAGCGCCCATGTTCCAGTCTCTGCCTACGTGCAAAAGGCTCAGACGCTTTACTCCTGGCTGGCACTCACACTGGGTTTCCTGGCGCTCCTGGGCTTCGTCTGGATCGGCGGAAAAGTTTTTCCGTCCATTTTCGATCAGACACTGACCGCTGGCTGTTTCCTGGGGTTTGCCAGCGCAATCCGCACTCTTGGCCCGGCGACCGGGATCCTGGTTGCAGTCTATTTTTTGGTCAAGGGCGGGTGGAAAGCTGTTCCCACGCTGATCAAATATCTGGCGGCAGGCGCCCTGACGACGTTTTTCTTCTGGCCTTATCTCTGGTCGTCTCCCTTCAACCATTACCTGACATCGCTGAACGCGGCGGCTAATTATAACTGGGAAAGAAACGTCCTATTTGCCGGGCAACTCTATACCGAAGACCAGCTACCTGCCAGCTATCTACCTACTTTGTTTGGACTGCAATTTACCGAAACCGCAGTGGCGGCGATCCTGGTTGGCTTTGTTCTCGCCATCATTTATTTCTGGAAGAAGCCTGCTCTACGACTGGATCTCCTGCTGCTGGGAGCCTGGTGCGTAGTTCCGGTCGTCGTAGCAACCCTGCACGGCTCGACCGTCTACGATAACTTCCGCCAGTTCCTCTTCGTGACCCCGCCGCTTTTCATCCTGGCCGGTTTGGCTTTCCAGGTGCTCTGGTCACGCCTGAATCGTAAGGGGTGGTTCGTTTTCATCGGCGCACTCGCGCTTCTACCCGGGCTGTATTGGGACATTGAGCTGCACCCGTACCAATACGTCTATTACAACAGCCTGGCAGGGCAAACCAGCGGGGCATATCGCCACTACGAACTCGATTACTGGTGTTCCTCGTATAAAGAAGCTATCGGTTACCTGAACCAGGCGGCGCCCCTCAACGCAATCATTTACGTCAGAGGACCAAACCGTGTGGCTGGAACCTATGCCCGGCCGGATTTGGTCATCGTTCCCGATTACCTCCCCCCTGACCCGCTAAAAATGCCGCAGTTCGCCGTCATTACCACCCGCGAAAATTTAGACCAGACCACGTATCCCGCCTCGAAATCGGTATACCAGGTGGAACGGGCAGGCGCGACTCTTACCGTGGTAAAACAGGTCCAACCCGGAGAAACCGCCGAGCCCTAGATCAACGATTGAGAGTCCATGGAATCTGCTTCACACTCCAAACCCTTGCCTTCTATCTTCCGCCGTCCTGATATCTGGATCTGGCTGGTTATGGCTGTCTACCTGCTGATCGGACCGCTGATCGTAACCCACTACGGGGCAACCTGGGATGAGCCGGTGCGCTTCGATTATGCCGAGCGTTCGCTGAACGTATACGCTACTGGCACCATGGGCGATCTGACCGATGAGAAAGGTCCCTTCTTCATCATGCTTGCCTACCTGGGCGCATATGGGTTAAATCGCATTTTTCCGGGCCTGGCAGTGATCGACGGCTGGCATTTCATCACCTATTTATCCTTTCTCCTGGGTGTATATTTCTTTTACCGCCTGTGCCGGAGGTGGATCGAGCCGGCGCCAGCCATGGCGGCGACCCTGCTGTTCAGTACGCAGCCGGTTATCTGGGGGCATGCGTTTATGAATCCAAAGGACATGCCGTTCATGTCTTTCTTTATCGCCAGCGCAGCCCTGGGCCTGGAGATGGCCGAAAGGTTTCAACCCCGGCCAGCGAAGGTCCAGGAGGAACTGGATTTGTTGCGCGTCGAGCCTGGCCACAGAGGCGGTTTTTTCCGCAAACAGTGGACCAGGCTGGGGGAAATCCTGAGTCGCCAGGCCACTAATTGGAGAATCGCCCCCCAATCCGTGCGACGCTTGATGATCTGGATGGCGGCTATTCTGGTGGGAAGCATTTTGATCTTTCCGCTAGCCCAGGCCGGGCTGGCCCAGGTAATCACCATGGCTTACAAGGCGCCGACTTCCAGCCGGTTAGGAGAGCTGTTTACCCACATCGCACAGAATTCGAGCCGGATACCAGTTGACGCATACATTCGAAAAGGACAGACGATCACTACCTGGATTGCCGCAGCGTTTTGGAGCTTGTTAGGGTTGGCGATCATCGTGGCAAACCAGATGCCGAGTGCATCCCCTGAATTAATTGAGAGATTCAGAAATGCTCAGGCCGCCCTTCGGAGCGGAGTATCATCTTTCCTGTGGAACATCCTGTATGATTGGAAAGGCTCTCCGCTGATTGCTCGCATAGCCATGACCGGGCTGATCGCCCTCGAGCTGGCGTTCATCAACCTGAAAAACCCTTTATCGATCACCGCTAATATCATGGGGCGGATTGCGCTGCTGGTGGCGATCGTCTTTGCTGCCAGCCGGGTCTTTCCCTCTAGCATAGGCCGGTGGGCAGCTTATCTGCTTGAGCCGCCGGTGTTGCTCGCCGGTGTTTTTCTGGGATTTGCCAGCGATATTCGCACGATTGGCCCAATGTCCGGAGTACTGGTAGCGCTATATTTGCTGGTTAAGGGCCGGCACAAATCCATTCTGGTCGTGCTGGCTTACCTGGCGGTGGGTGCACTGGTTACCTACGTGTTCTGGCCATATCTCTGGCATTCTCCGCTGGGGCATTATTACAGCTCGCTGG
>DATKLX010000131.1:0-22862 GCA_035542155.1 Anaerolineaceae bacterium | reverse complement strand
TCAGGGATCAGCTCCTCCTTGAAGATCAGCTTGATCCCATCTGCAATTGGCTGGAGAATGCCTAATGGTCCGGCCCGGTTGGGTCCGATACGGACCTGCATGCGCGCCAGCACCTTGCGCTCATAGAGCGTGGTATAGGCGAACCCCCCGGTCAAAAAAAGAAGCACGAATAGTGATTTCAAGATCACTTCAAGGACCATCGAAGAATCCATAGTTAGCTCACAACCTTGCGCACCCGTACAAGCGCTGGCGCGTTGACCGGCAGCCCTGTGCTGCGCGGCACCAAAGCCACGCCGCGAGGCAGGCTGCCATCCAGGCTCACCCGCGCTCTGGTCTCTGTTCCGTCCAGGCGGACCTGGACCCGGTCCCCCGCCGCCACGCCGAGTAAGTCGGCCTCTTCCGGGTGGAGGATGATGCTGGTCGGGGTCAGGCGTGGGTGGAGGATTTCCGAAGCGGCCAGGGTATGGCCGCGATCGTAGAGGCGCGTCACCGGGACAGCCAGCAGGACCCCCTGCTCCGGGCTGGCCATGGGTAGGCGAGTCGGCGACAGCTCGGTCATCACTGCCGGATCTTTGGCCGGTTCTGGGGCAGCCAGCTTCTCGCCCAGCCCCTGCTGGTTGTCGTAGGTGGTGCCGCCGTAATAGAGGTCCTGCCGCCCGACCAGCGGCCACTGCGGCCGGACCTCGGCCAGTCGCTCGTAGCTCAGATGCGTGAAGACTGGCACCTGGGCCGCGATCTGGCGAAAAGCCAGCGAAGCCGAGCGGCCCTCCAGGCTGAGCCCCAGGCGCAGCGCAATCTGCGCGGTGATGGTGAAGTCCGGGCGCGCCTGTCCCCGCGGCGGAAGGGTGAGGTAGAAACGCTGCACCCGCCGCTCGCCGTTGGTAAAGGTGCCTTCGCGGCTGGTAAACGGGAGCGCGGGGAGGACCACATCGGCCAGCCGCGCGGTATCGCTTAACCAGAGATCCTGGACGACCACAAAGGTCGCGTTCTGGGAGAAAGCCTGCGCCAGCCCGGGGTTCTCGCCGGCCGGGTCGGCCGCAGCGATATAGATCACCCCGGCCGGGGCCAGCGCGTTACCCAGGTCCGCCACCGGACGGAAACCCAGCTCCCAGGCTCCCTGGGTATTGCCGTGCGGCCAGGCAGCCATCAGCCCATTGTTGATCCTTCTATCGGCATGATGGGTCGCTCCCAGCAGATCGACCGCTGCCTGGGCCAGGGCTTGCGAGGTAACCAGGTCCATCCCCTCTGCCCCATAGAGGATCACCGCATTTTCCGCGCTGGCAAAGGCCTGGGCGGCGGCGAGCAGTTCTTCGCTTGCCAGCCTGACGTCCGGCATGAAGGACCTCAAAGTCGCGACCTCTTCGCCGTAGGTGTAGCGCAGGCGGAAAGCCGCCGCGCGGTCCAGCTTGGTGTTGCGTGGATTGGCCACGATCAGCGTCGCCCCGCGCCCGGCGGCCTGTTTGATCCGCAGCCACCAGATCGGAGCCTCTTCTTCTAAATCGCAGGCGATGACCAGGATCGCGGTGCCCTTGCCCCAATCGCCGATGTTGCTCCCTGCGGGGAGCCCGTAGCGCGAGACCAGGTCCCCGCCGCCAATCGGGCTGTGCAGCAGCGCCTTGCCACCCTGCGTGTCGGTGAGCTGCTTGAGATTGAACAGATCCTCGTTGGCCAGGCGCCCACCCGCCAGGGTGATCAGCTTGGAACCGGCGAAGCGCATCTGTTCAGCGACCTGCCCCAGCGCTTCTTCCCAGGTGGCCGGGACGAGCTCGCCATCCTTGCGCACCAATGGTTGGGTCAGCCGTCCGGGAACTTCCGCTTCGGCAAAGTGGTAACCGAAGCGACCCTTGTCACAGATCCAGATCTCGTTGACCTGCTCGTTCTGGCGCGGCATGGCTCGCTTGATCACCGAGTTGCCCCCGGCGCGCGCCTCTCGGCGCACATTGAAGGTCAGATTGCACCCGACCGGGCAGTGCGGGCAGATTGAGGCGGCGGTGTTCATCTCCCAAGGGCGCGCTCCAAAACGGAAGTCGGTAGTGGTCAGCGCGCCGACCGGGCAGATATCGGTGGTGTTTCCTGAGAAATACGAGTCGAATCCGGGATTGGAGTTGGTGATGATCTCCAGGGAGCGCCCCCGCTGGAAAAAGGCGATCACTGGATCGTCAGCGATCTCGTCCTGAAAGCGCACGCAGCGCCCGCATTGGATGCAGCGCTCGCGGTCGAGCAGGATCAGGTCTCCCAGGGGATAATGCTTCGCCAGGTGGATCTTTTCATCGTACAGGTAGCGGCTCTGGCCAGGACCAAAGCGCATGGTCAGGTTCTGCAGCGGGCACTCGCCGCCTTTATCACAGATCGGGCAGTCCAGCGGGTGAGAGGTCAGGAGGAACTCAACCACCTCCCTGCGCGCCTCACGGACTTTCTCAGACGCCCCATTCACCACCATCCCGGCCGAGACCGGTGTGGTACAGGCAGTCTCCAGCTTGGGCCCAAACTGGATTTTGGGATTGTCGTTCTCGTCTTTCACCACCTGTCCGGTGGCGCGGTCGACCAACGGGCGGCCGATCTCCACCAGGCACATGCGGCACATGCCCACCGCTTCCATCTTGGGATGGTAGCAAAAGATCGGGATATCGATGCCGATTTTTTTGGCGGCATCTACCACCATCGTCCCGGCGGGCACGCTGACTTCGCAACCGTCAATCGTCAGTGTTACCAGATCAGGCATACGCTATTTCTCCACTCCAGCTAGCTGACCCACGCGCGCCTCAAAATCCGCGCGGAACTGTTGAATCCCCGAGCGGACTGCCATGATTGAGAACTCGCCCAGCGCGCAGAGGCACTTTCCCTGGATCTGCGCGGCCACGTCATCCAGCAGGTCGATGTCTGCCAGTGTGGCCTCGCCGGTGTGAATCCGACGGGTGAGATGGTGCATCCAGTAGGTGCCTTCCCGGCAGGGGGTGCATTTTCCACAGGATTCGTGTGCGAAGAAGCGCACAGTTTTATTCACCAGCCAGTCCACCCCCACGGTATCATCCATGATGATCATCGACGCTGAGCCAAGCGGGGTGCCGAGCGCGTTGACCGATTCGTAATCCATCGGTGTATCGAGCGCTTTATCGTCGGCGACGATCAGGCCTGAGGAAGCCCCGGCGGGCATGATCAGTTTGATCGGCCGGTCGTCGATGATCCCTCCGCCGTGTTCGTAGATCAGCGAGCGAAACGTGGTCCCGAGCGGTAGTTCGTAATTGCCCGGTTTGTTGACCCGGCCCGAAAGGCAGAAGATCTTGGTCCCCGGGCTTTTCTCGGTCCCGAACGAGCGGAACCAGGCCGCGCCTTTGGAAATGATCGGTGGAATATTGGCCAGGGTTTCGACGTTGTTGATCACCGTCGGCTTGGCGTACAGGCCAGCTACGGCGGGGAATGGCGGGCGCAGCCGGGGCTGCCCCAGCTTGCCTTCCAGCGACTCGAGCAGCGCCGATTCCTCACCGCAGATATACGCCCCCGCCCCCAGGTGGGTGTAGAGGCGCAGCGAATAGTTTGTGCCAAACAGCTTATCCCCCAGTAGCCCGGCGTTTTCCATCTCGCGGATCTTGCGGTCCAGGTCCGCGGCAATCTGCCAGAACTCGCCGCGCAGGTAGACGTAGGCCGCATTGGCCTGCACCGCGTAAGCCGCGATCATCAGCCCTTCGAGGAACTGGAAGGGATTGCTCTCCAGGATCTCGCGATCCTTGAAAGTGCCCGGCTCGGATTCGTCCGCATTGGCAACCACGTAACGTGGGAACACGTCTTTGGGTAAGAAGCTCCACTTGACCCCGGTTGGAAAACCCGCACCGCCTCGTCCACGCAGCCCGGACTCTTTGACTTCGTTGAGCACCTGGCCGGGCTCCATCCTGGTGACCGCCTTGCGAAAGGCTTTGAAGCCGTCGCCCAGGTCACGATAGATGCGGAAATGGCTCAGATTGGTGATCTCACGGTGGCGCAGCAGGATTAATTCGCTCATCGGCTGGCCCCCCGCTCCCATTCGCGCTGGCGAACTTCGTCGATGAAGCGCATGGCGCTCTCCACGGTCTGGTTCTCGTGATAGGAAATCCCATCCCCGGTCTGGACCTGGAAGAGCGGCGCGCGGTGGCAGCCCGCCAGGCAGGTCACCTCTTCAATGGCGATCAGCCCGTCTGCACTGGTCTCGCCCACGTGTACTCCCACGTTTTCGCAAAGTTTGGCGAGGAACTCATCCGCGCCGCGCAGCGCGCAGGGCAGATCGGTACACACCTGCAGCCGGTACTTCCCGCCCGGAGATTCGTGGTAAAGTGTGTAAAAACCAACGATCGAGGCCACGTCGGTCGAAGTGATCCCCACGATCTCCGCCACTTCATCCATACCCTGTTTGTTGATATACCCCGTCTCGCGCTGGGCGAGGTAGATCAGCGGCATGACCGCCGAGCGCCTGCGCTCCGGTGGATATTTGACCAGGATGGCCTCGATTTCTTCACTATATTTGGATAGCAGAGAGTTCACCGGTCGCAATCTCCTAGGACAATATCGATGCTGCCGATGATCCCCACCAGGTCGGCCACGAAATGGCCCCTGGAAAGCAGCGGCATGATTTGCAGGTTGGCGAATGAAGGCCCGCGGTAGAATACCCGCTGCGGGTATGGCCCGTCGTTGCCTTCGATATAGAAGCCCTGCTCGCCGCGCGGCGACTCCGTCCCCACGTAGACCCCGCCTTTCGGAGCGCTGAACCCCTCGGTCCAAAGTTTGAAGTGGTGGATTACGGCTTCCATCGATGTGCCCAGCTCAGAGCGCGGCGGCGGGACAAATTTGCGGTTGTTGCTGCGCACCGGGCCGTAGGGCAGCCGGCTCAGAGCCTGCTGGATGATCTTGAGCGACTCGCGCATCTCCGCCACACGGACGCGATAGCGCCCGTAGATATCACAGCCTTCATCGGTAGGGATGACGAAGTCGTATTGCTCATACCCACTGTACGGGCGGGCCTTCCGCACGTCGTATGGCTTTCCCGAAGCGCGGATTACCGGACCGGTGATCCCCCAGCGCATACAGTCATCGGCGCAGATCACCCCGATATTCTTGGTACGGTCGATGAACAGGTCGTTGTTGGTCAGCAAGGTCTCATACTCGTCGATGCGCCTGGGCATCACATCGAGGAATTTACGCACCGCGCTCTCGAACTCGACCGGCACATCCCGCCACAGGCCTCCCGGGCGGATATAGGTGGTCATCATTCGCGCGCCGGAAATCAGCTCGAAGATATCCAGGATCATTTCGCGCTCGCGCATGGTATAGAGGAAGACCGACATCGCCGCCAGGTCCAGGGCCGAGGTGCCCAGCCAGATCAGGTGCGAGGCGATCCGCTGCAGCTCGGCCAGAATCACCCGGAGAGCCTGCGCCCGGAGCGGCACGTCCAGATCGATCAACTTTTCAACCGCCAGGCAGTAGCTGAGGTTGTTGCCCATGTTATTGAGGTAATCCAGGCGGTCAGTCATCACCTCCGCCTTGGTGTAGTTCTTGTACTCCATGTTCTTTTCGATCCCGGTATGCAAAAAACCAATGTCCGGGATGCAGTTCACCACGGTCTCGCCATCTAGCTCGAGAAGAAGGCGTAGCACTCCGTGCGTGCTGGGATGCTGTGGACCCATGTTGAGGAGCATGGTCTCGCCTTTTAAGGCGCGCTCGGAAACGAGGTGCTTGAACTCCTCAACATTAACATCGTTGAAATCAGCGGCGTGAACAATTGAATTCACATCTGATCCGTTATTCATCGCAGGATTTCTCCACGCTTTAATCTTTAGCGTACGGCTTTTTAGAGTCCACTTCTTTGTAATTGAAGGAGAACTGGACTTCCTCGTACCCCAGCGGATAATCCTTACGCAGCGGGTGTCCTTCCCAATCGGCGGGCATCAAAATGCGGCGCAGGTCGGAATGTCCATCGAAGCGCAGGCCAAACATATCCCACATTTCCCGCTCGTACCAGTTGGCGTTGGGATAAATCCCTTCCACAGTGGGAAGGTGCGGCGCGTTCCCGTCGAGCGGCACGTGTAGGTTCAGATTCAGGTTGTGGGTAAAGGAATAGATCAGGTAGATCACGTTGAAGCGTGGCTTGGTCTCAGGCCAGTAATCGACCCCCGTCGCGGCGATGAGCATCTCGAACCCGAACTCGTCGCGCAGGATCCGGCAGGCGTCGACGATTTTTTCGGGTGCGATCATCAGGGTCACTTCTCCGCGGAATTCGCTGGCCTCAGCCCCCAGGCGTTGGGTCAAAGCGTTGACAACAGGTTCAAAGCTCTCGTTCATCGGGTCGCCGTCCAGGTTTTCAATCCTTCGCCGCGCACTTTTTCGTGGAGGGTAATGATCCCATGGATGAGCGCCTCCGGACGCGGTGGGCAGCCGGCGACATAAACATCCACCGGGACTACCTCGTCCACGCCCTGAACCAGGGCATAATTGTTGAACACCCCCGTACAGGAAGCGCAGTCGCCCATCGAAAGCACCCACTTGGGGTCGGGCATCTGGTCGTATAAGCGGCGCAGTACCGGGGCCATCTTACGGCTCACCCGCCCGGCCACGATCATCAAATCCGACTGGCGCGGGCTGGCCCGCATCAGCTCCATCCCGAAACGGCTCACGTCGTAGTTCGATGCCTGGGCCGCCATCATCTCGATCGCGCAGCAGGCCAGGCCGAACAGCATCGGCCACATCGAGTTCGTTCGCGCCCAGTTCACCGTCTGTTCGAGGTTGAGCGTGACTACCCCCATGTTACCCAGTTTTTGCTCTACTCCCATTCTAACGCTCCCTTCTTCCAGGCATAAAAATACCCTACCAGTAAGATCAGGATAAAAACCCCCATTTCGATCAGGCCAAATACCTTGAGCTCCTTGAATACCACCGCCCAAGGTAAAAAGAAAACCACTTCGACATCGAAGAGGATAAAAAGCACGGCTACTAAATAGTATCGGACGGAAAGGCGGCGCGTTCCCTGGCCGTAGGGTGTCATTCCCGATTCGTACGGCATGGCTTTGCGCTTGGTAGGTCGACGGGGGCCAAACGCCTGCCCGAGAATGACCACCAGGACTGCCAGGATCAAGGCCAGGATGATTAAGATGCCGATGGGTATATACTCAACCAACATTTAGTATCCCTACCTTTGTAGTCTGATTTCAATTGAACTAGTATATCACAGGTCAATGAAGGTGGCAAATTTCACAAAATAGAGAATTCGAACCGCTTATGGGGATTTATCCCAACCGAATACATCCTACCCGAGTAGCCACTCTCTCCGCTGGTTAAATTCGCCTAAAACTCCCCCCATAATCCGGTTTTTGGATTTTGGGGGGAGGAAGAAGCCTGTTATGGATAGGGCGGGGTGATCACCGTTGGTGGTGTCGGCGTGGGGTTGGGTGTGGAGGTCGGTGTGTGGCCGGGTGGGGACGTCGGCGTAGGCTTGGGCGGCGAGGTCGGTGTGTCAGGCGGTGGATAGGCCGGTTGCGTATTCGTCGGGGTCGGCTTAGGGGTGTTTGTTTTCGTCGGTGGTAATGCTGTATGAGTAGGGGTCGGTGTGTGGGTGGGCGCCACCGTCTGCGTTAGGTTCGGGACCGGCGTCTGCGTCGGGGTGGGAGTCGGAGTATGTGTGGCTGCCGGGGGAGGCGTGTAGGTATTATAAGGAAGGGTGGGTGTCGGAGTCGGTTGGATGGCAGTTTGGGTCACCGTGGCCGTAGAAGGCTGCGGAGTAGCGGTATCCACAGGGATCGGGGTAGAGGAGGGCTGGAAAGTCGTCGGCGTGGGTTTGTTTGTAACGGTGGTCGGCCGGGGAGTCACTGTTGGTGTGGGGAGCATGAATGGTGTCACCGTGGCAACCGGGCTTTGGAGGACATTCACCACGGTCGCTAGGCGCTCTTCCACGTTTGGCTGGTTGGGAACCGGGGATTGGGTCTGAGTCGCTGCGGCGGCCTGATCGCGCATCGCCTGGTCGACCAGGGCCACCTCAACCGCTGCCACCGGCGCTTCTCGCGGGTCGATCCCGTAGTTCGCACTGAGCACTGAGTGGAGCGGCACCGAAAAGACCTGGTACCCGCGCGCGTCAGATTGGGGCCGGAAGAGCCAGAAGAGGATCACTGCCAGGCTGAGCACTGCTAATCCCCCAACCGCCATCCGGCGCGGGCTAACCCGCCGGTTCAGCCTGTTTCGTTGAAACAGGTCGCGCAGCAAGGCGCTCAGCCAGCCAGAGAATTTCTCCCAAAGTTTCATTTGCTTTCCCCCCCGGTCTGGGGATCAGAGCACAAATCCACTCCCTCTGGGGAGAGCTCGAGCTCCTCATCCACAACGTCCATTGAACGGGATTCCTCAGCGGAAATGGCTGGATGACCATTCCCCTCTTCAGCGCCATTCGCAGAGGAAATGGGCGCACCTTCCAGTTGAGGAGCGGCTTTTTCACCACTGGCCTCACCGCTAAACCCATTCGGATAGAGCCGGTAGACCATCAATTGGGCCATTTTTCCCTTGACCGCGTGGATGCCGGCCGATTCGATATGAAAATCCGAGCGGGTATCCCCCAGGGCATTGTAAGTCGCCTGGCTGATCAGGACGCCGTTCACGTTGAACAGGTCGCGTGTCAGGCTCTCCAGCCGCTGAGTGGTGTTAACCGTATCCCCGATGATAGTGTAATGCAGACGGTCGGAGGTTCCCAGGCCGCCGGCGGTTACCACGCCGGTATTGATCCCGATCCCGGTCGCCAGCGGCTGCTCGCCGCGCTCCACGCGCTGTGCGTTCAGCCGGTCGATCGCTTCGAGGATTTCCACCGCAGCTTTGCAGGCATAATATGCGCTCTGGCGCGGGTTAAGCAGCCTCGGCAGGATGCCAAAAAAGCAGAGCATGGCATCGCCGTCGAATTTATTGACTACTCCATAATTGGCAGTCACAATCGGCACCAGCTCGCTAAAATACTCGTTCAGCCATTTAAAGACCGTGGCCGGGTCGGACTTTTCTGAGAGGCTGGTGAAGCCGCGAATGTCGCTCATCAGCACAGTTGCGATGGCTTCCTGGCCTTCCAGGCGCACGTTCCCTGAAGTGAAGGTCTGGCGTAGTTGCTCACGCACCTCTGGCGAGACCGTCCGCCCCAACAGGTCCCGGTAGATCGAGCCTTCCTGCAGGCTGGCGACCATGGTGTTGAAGGAATGAGCCAGCACGGCAACCTCATCGTTTCCGCTCTGCTCTACCTTGACCTCCAGATTGCCCTTGGCGACTTCTGTAGAAGCGCGTACAACCCGCAGCAGCGGGCGGGTGATGTGGTTGGCCAGGAAGACACCGACGATGATCACCAGCAGGAAAGCCAGGGTGATCAGAGCAAAAATCTGGGTACGTGTTGCCATGCTGGTATTGGTCAGGAACTGCTGGGGCAATGAAGTGCCCAGGATACCCTGGTCTTCTTTGTTGCGCGCTTCCCAGGGGCCGAGGATCTCACGGTATTGGTTGCTTGCCAGGGTGAGATCGCGGGTAATCGAGATCTTGTCCTGCCCACCCAGAGCGTTGCCAATCTCTTCGCTGGATAGGGAGAGCTCACGCGGGTTGCTCAGGCTGAGCGAAGAAGCAATGGGGTTTCCGGAAAAATCATACAGAGTGACCTCGGCCAGGTTCGCTTCGCGCATCTCGCGGACCAGGTCGGGCAACGAGCGGCCGACCAGCACAACCCCGGCGAGTTGCCCCTGCGTATCCAGAATCGGCCCGCTCACGTAGAAGAAGTCCCCCCACGGGGCGCGTACCGTCCCGGCGCTTTTATCCATGCCCTGGTCCTGGCGTCTCTGGAGCACATATTGGACGAAATCCCACTGCAGATAAACCGAGTCGCCGCGGGCGAAGGTGTATTCTTCCACATTGCCGCCGGGCACATGGCGCAGCGAGAGCACCCCCACCCCCTGATTGTCGATCAGCTCGATCGCGTCTTCGCGAGCATTGACCGCCAGCGGGTAAATCGCCTGACGCAGCCCATCCGCGTCACCCGCCCGGATCAGGTCCGCCACGCCCTGCGTGTTGGCGATCAGGCGCAGGGTCTTCAGGCGGGCATCTTCTTCCTGGACCATGAGGTCGGCGTTTTGCTTCCCGGTGGCAATCAATTGGCTGTTGTAGCGGGTTTCGATCGATTCCAGGACGAGTTGGCTGACCATGTACGCCCCGGAAAGAGCAAAAAACAACGCCAGCAGCGCGTAAGGAATAGTGATCTTGAGCCGTACGGGCATGCGCACTTTGGGCTGCTGGATCTTTTCCGCCTCGCGAACGCTTCCACCGGGGCGGGTATCCTGGTTCAGGCGGCGGATGGCCGCTTCGATCCACTGATTGGTAAAAGGTTGGCGCAGAAACACGGATGCGCCCTGTTCTTTCGCCAGGAGTTCGCGTTGAAAATCCGGGTATTTGTTCGTGACGATGATCTGGGTCTGAGGAGACTCTTGATGGACCAGGCGCAAAAAGTCCAGCCAGCCGTTGCCCGGAAGATGCAGATCAACCAGGACCAGGTCCGGCTTCACCTGGGGCAGCGAAGCGATTGCCTTTTCGGCAGAGCTGGTCTGCCAGACCTGATCTCCGCGGCGGTTGAAGAAGCGGATCAGCGTTTGCGCAACCAGACGGTCAGATTGGAGGATTAAGACGCGCGCGCCCATGTTATGTGCCTTTGGCTGTTTTCAGCGGCCAGAGAATTCGAGATTGCCAGGCTAGCGAGCAGATTCTATACTACCATCGGCTTTTCTCGCCGGGACTTTAGCGCTTCGGAAAAACATGGGCAGGCTCTGACTTACCATCCCCGCCGGCTCGCCTCCACGCAGAATAAGCCCAATTCTTTTATATCATGGATCGCTACCCGTTCCCTTAACAGTTCTGCAATGCGATGGGTGGCAAGGTTCGTGCCAGAATTTTCCCACTTGACAACTGACTTGTAGTCATTTATAATACAAATGACCTTGAGTCATTTATGAAGGAGTGAACCAGCATGGTCATCAAACAGCGAGCCATCCGCCACGACCAAAAACTCGAGCGCCGCCAGGCCATCCTCGCCGCTGGACGCGAGCTCTTCGACCAGGCCTCCTATTCAGAGATCAGTATGGAGAGTGTGAGCAAACGCGCCAACCTTGCCAAAGGCACTCTCTACCTCTACTTTAAAACCAAGGAAGAGCTCTTCCTTGCCCTTTTAGAGCAGGAGCTGGAAAGCTGGTTCGATGAAATGGACGCCTGGCTGGCAGGCGCTCGAGAAACGGGCCTCCCCCCCACCCTGAGAGAGTTTGCCTCCATCCTGAGCCAGTCTCTTGCCCAACGCAGCCTGGCGGTCCGCCTGATCGCCATCTCTGAAACCATCTTGGAGAGCAACATCGACTATCCCACGGCGCTGCGCTACAAACTGCTGCTGCACAGCCGCATGGCCGTGACCGGCGCTGCCCTAGAGAGTCTCCTTCCCTTCCTTTCCCCGGGCGCGGGCGTCCGCCTGATCCTGTGGGTTTACATGCTCATCATCGGCGTACAGAGCGTCGCCGAACCGGCCCCGATCGTCCGCCGCACCCTCGAAGAGCCCGGGTTGCGCCCGCTGCGCGTGGACTTCCAAACAGAGATCGAGAGCATCCTTTCCGCACTGATCGCCGGCTTATCCAGCGCAACCACCCGATGATCGCAGCATCCTTACGGGCCAAAATTCCAAGGAACTATTTGAAGAAGAACTTCTTGTAGGAGAAATCATGAATCAAACCGTATTGATCACCGGCGCCTCCAGTGGGATCGGCGCCGAGCTGGTAAAAATCTTCGCCGCCGAGGGCTGTAACCTGGTCCTGGTGGCGCGCAGTGAAGAAAGGCTCAATCAGCTTGCCGTCGAACTGCAAAAAAACGCTCCCATTCGGGCCACGATCCTGGCGAAAGATCTCAGCAAGCCATTTGCCGCCGAGGAAATCTTTACTGCCCTCCAGGCCCAGAACATCTCGGTAGATATTCTCGTCAACAGCGCCGGCTACGGCACCCACGGCCGGTTTGACCGGCTCGATCTGGGCGAAGAGCTGGCCATGCTCGATGTCAACGTGCTCAGCCTGGTCAAGCTGACCCGCCTCTTCCTCCCGGGGATGGTCGTCCGAGGGTATGGGCGGATCCTTAACCTCGGCTCGACCGGCTCCTTTTCCCCAACGCCGCTGATGGCCTCCTATGGCGGTTCCAAGGCTTTCGTACTCTTCTTTTCCGAAGCATTGAGCGAGGAGTTGAAAGGGACCGGTGTCACCGTCACCGCCTTGTGCCCGGGGGTCACTCGCAGCGGCTTCCAGGAGCGCTCCAATATAACAGGCATTCGGTTGCTGCGTGGTCCTGTCATGACCCCCCAGGAAGTCGCTCAGACCGGCTACCAATCCCTGATGCGCGGCCAGGCCGTAGTCATCCCCGGCCTTTTCAACTGGATGATCTCTTTCCTCGTCCGCGTCTTCCCCCGCTCCCTGGTGCGTTGGGCCTCTTTCCAGTCGCTCAAATCTGACCTCCCTTCTAAAAATAAGCCAGCCATGCGCTAGCCACCCTCCCCTTCCCCCAAACACTTTTCTGTTCAATCGACCCTGACAAAAAATCCCACCCGATTCCTCGGCTGGGATTTGCTTTTTTTCTCTCAGTGCACTCCCTGGGCTGTCCGTCCACCTGTGCCTGCCTGTCCTGGCGGACCCCAGTCCTGTCGTTCTGGGACAGGGTAGGCCAGGGCGCCCAGGTGCAGGCAGGACAGGCTGTGTGCTCTGTGGTGAGATTTCTTACCCCAGATACTCCCGCAGATGCCGCGACCGGGTCGGGTGGCGCAGCTTGCGCAGCGCCTTGGCTTCGATCTGGCGGATGCGCTCGCGAGTAACGTTAAAATAGCGGCTGACCTCTTCCAGAGTGTGGTCTTTGCCGTCGATCAGCCCGAAGCGCAGCTCGAGCACCTGGCGCTCGCGCTCAGAAAGGGCTGCCAGCGCGCTCTGCACTTGCTCGCGGAGCATTTCACGGGCTGCGGCATCCATCGGCTCGAGCGCCTCATCGTCCTCGATGAAGTCCCCAAGCTGGCTGCTGTCCTCATCTCCAACCGGGCGCTCGAGCGAAACCGGCTCCTCGGCGGACTGGAGGATGCGCTGCACTCTCGCCGCCGCCCAGGCCCAGCGCCGCTGGACCGCCGGATCGAGCGGGGTATTCTCCGCCCGGGCGCGGCTAATCGCCTGGACATCCGCCTCGTTCAGGAAACTGCCTTCCAGGGCCAGCTCCTCGTTGGTTGGCTCGCGCCCCAGCGTCTGCACCAGCGAGCGCTGCACCCGCAGTAGACGGGTGATCGACTCGAACAGGTGGACCGGGATGCGGATCGTCCGCGCCTGCTCAGCAATGTAGCGGCTGATCGACTGGCGGATCCACCAGGTAGCGTAGGTGCTGAATTTAAACCCACGGGTGGTATCGAATTTGGTGACCGCGCGGAGCAAACCCAGGTTGCCCTCCTGGATCAGGTCGAGGAAGGAGATCCCGCGCCCCAGATAGCGCTTGGCGATGCTGACCACTAGGCGCAGATTGGCGCGGATCAGGGTCTGGTTGGCCTCCTCAGCCCGCCGCTCGATCCCGGCGATCTCGTCCTTCAGGTCGCCATCGGAGGGCAGGTGATTGTCGATAAAATCCAGGCTGGGCATCGCCTGGTGTTCCTGGAAATAGGCCAAAACCTGTTCTGCGGTCTGGCCGGGGAGCATGTACATGCACAGGAACATCGCGAACGCGTTGCGCACCAGCCCATCCCACATCGAATCGCGGCCCCACAGACCATTGTCCAGGTAAGCCCGCAGATAAGAGGGAACGTCAGCCTGCCACTGCCGGCAGAGCATCTGTGCTTCAGCCAGCACCAGGCCGAGATCAGGCGAATCGTATCCCAGGCGGCGAGCGTCTTCTGCCAGCCGGTTTGCAGTGGTCAGCATTTCCTCGCCGATCATGTGGAAGAGGCGAAATTCGCGCGAATCCCGCATCAGGAGCGCGTCGACGCTGGGCATGTCCAGCAGCGCTTCCAGGTGGCGCTGGGCTTCGATCCGCGCGGCCAGGCGGAACTCACTGTCCGCATCCAGAAGGTGAATCTGCCCTATCTCCTTCAGATACAACCGCACCGGATCTTCGGACAGCTCGATCGCCAGGACCGGGTCTTCGAGGATCTCCAGCGTGTCTTCCGCCGCCAGCTCTGCCCACTCCTCGGCCGATTGGGAAAGGCTCTGCTCGTCTGGCTCATCATGAACGATCAAATCCGTGTCGGCCACAGGGATTTCGATCTCATCCACAGGGGAAACGGCCTCGCCATCCGCATCCTGGGGCATCCGGCCGTCCGGGGTGGTTTCTTTGACCACGGCCGTCTTCCGCGTGTCTTTCCCGCTCGCGGATTTGCGCGGGTCAGCGCTCCCTTTCCGGCCAGGTTGAGAAACCCTCGCGCCGTTGGAAGATGGGCGCGCTTTCCCGGCCAGGCGATTGCTGGCAACGGATAAATCTTTCGAGGATGGGGTTAATTTAGATTTATTAGGCATACGATGGTTAACTATACCATAGATCCGGGATCCTTACCGCTTCGAGCTGGCGCCCAAAGCCCGGTCGAGCCGATCACGGGTTTGTATGTATTGCATAACAAGATCTGCGTATACCTGGGCGCGCAGATCGCCCTGCTGCTGGACTTCTTCCTGGAGAAAGCGCAGTTGGTTCACGCTCTCTGTGACGTTTTGCTTGCGCAGCAGCAAAATCTTCTGCATCAATTCCTCCACCAGCTTCTGCGGATCGCTCACCTCAGGTAGCAGCACCGCCCGCAACGCCTGGATCTCCTCCGCCACCGTCTCATCCTTCTGCTTCTGGATGAACACCTGAGGATCATCCTCGACCTGTTCAACCGACTGCTGGACCAGTTTAAATATAACCTGGTGATCTGTGTGACTGAAATCAGCGATGTCCAGGCGGGTCAGCCCGGCCTCCTGCAGCGCGCGGTTGACCAGGTAGAGGTTCTCCGGTTTATGGATCAGGAATCTCAGGCAGTATGATTCTAACCCATAGGCCGGGTCGGCGTTGCTGCCTGGAAGCGCAGATGCCCTTCCCGTAGGGATCTGGCTGGCTTCGGGGGCGTTCCGCACCCCAAAACTTCGTCGTCCTGGGCGAAGGCGGTGCACATGCCCGGTCCCAGGACCCAACAATGAGCGCTCATCGATCTTCAAAAACCGCGCCAGGCGCTGGCGATAAGCGTCGCGCTCGACCGGGTTGGGAATATCTTCGATCAGCGGCAGCACCTGGGAGGCGACCTGGCTCTTCACCTTGGGATCGTCCAGATTCTGGCCAGCCGCCAGGGTCTCCATCACGTGCACCACAACCGGACGGGCCGCCTCCACAATCCTGGCCCATTCGGCCGGGTCACGCAGCACCACCTCGTCGGGATCCATCCCCACCGGCAGTGTCGTCACGCGCACATCAGCCTGGAGACGGGCCTCATGGCGTAATAGCCCCCGCGCATTAAAAGCCAGCTCGGTTGAATGGTCCATGGCCTGGCGAGTCAGCTCCAGGCCGCGCAGGGTGGCCTTTTCACCGGCGGCATCCGGGTCGAGGGCCAACACGATTCGCGAGGTGAAGCGTTTGAGCAGGCGAAGTTGATCTTCGGTCAGGGCCGTGCCCATCGGCGAAACCGTGTTCTGGAAACCGGTCTGGTGCAGGGCAATCACGTCCAGGTATCCCTCGACGATCACCACCTGGTCGCTGGCGCGGATTGCCTTGCGCGCCTGGTCCAACCCGTACAGGATACGGCCTTTATCGAACAGATCGGTCTGAGGGGAATTGAGGAACTTGGGCACGTCCTCGGGGTTGAGCACCCGCGCCCCAAAGCCGGTCATCCCCCCCGCCCCATCCCGAATGGGGAACATAATCCGGTTGCGGAAACGGTCGTATACCCCACCGCCCTCTCGCTCGCTGACCAGGCCGGCGTCGGCCAGGTCCTGGGGAGAATATCCTTTCGCTGAAAAATAGTTCAGGACGGCGTCCCACCCCTGCGGCGCGTAGCCCAGCCCAAAGGTCTCGATCGTCGTATCGCTGAGCCCGCGCCTGTGGAGGTAATCCAGAGCAGGCTTTCCCGCGGGGGTGTGCAGGAGTTGGTGGCGATAAAAAACGACCGCTTCCTCGAGCAGCACGCGCAGGCGCTCGTGAGCTTCCGCCTCCAACTGGCGCTCGGGAGAAGGCGGCTCGAGCTTTACCCCGGCCTTTTCCGCCAGGGCTTTCAGCGCGGTGGGGAAATCCCAGCCTTCCTTCTTCATCACGAACCGGAAGATATCACCACCTTCGTTGCACTGGCCAAAGCAGCGCCAGGTGCCCGAACCAGGGAAGACCACGAAGGCCGGCGTCCGAGAGTTAGGGTGGAAGGGACAGAAACCAGAATAATTTTTTCCAGCCTTGCGCAGTTGGACCGTCTCTGAGACCAGGTCAACGATATCGATGCGGGCTTTAATTTCATCGATGGTGTTCATTCAGCAGGTAACCAACCTCTCCCTGGCTCAACTGCCTGTCCTGGCATACTGGGCCAGTGCAGTCCAGGGGACCAGAGAGTAGCTGAATTATAGACTCACTCAGGTGGTTTTGCAAACCTGGGTAGAGAGCTGTTTGGAAGTTGTAAGGACATCTCCGATATAATGGAGTAGCTCTTATGATCTCCTCGAGCGACCTCATTTTTCTGTTCTTCACCGTCGGGCTGATTGCATTCCTTCTGGTCGTCCGTATCATCGTTGTGAAGGTCCACAGACGAGCCTGGAGCGCGCTGGGTGAAAGCACCGGGTTGGCCTTCACGCCGGGCAATTTCTTCGGCCGCGGGATGTCCCTTTCCGGTGAGTACCGCTCCTATCCCCTTACTCTCGAATTCTTCAACTTCCGCTCCGGGCGGACCTCCAGCACGTACACCCACATCCTCTTGCCCCTCCGCGCTGGCCGGGATCTGAGCTTCTGGCTGACGAGCGAGACAGTATTCAGCAAAATCGCCAAAGCGGCGGGAAAGAATGATTTCCAGACCGGCGACGACGCCCTGGACCGTCGCTTCACGATCCGTGGCAATCCACAAGCCGGTGTGGCCCGGTTGTTATCCAGCCCTGGTCTGCGCCAGATGCTCCTCGATGCACCCTCCCTGCAGGTTCGCCTTGAAGAAGGTCAAATCGATCTATTAAAACAGGGTGTCCTGACGAACCCCACTACTTTGGTATATCTTCTCGATCTGGCTGTCGCCCTGGCTGCGGCCGTCGAATCAGCCAGAGGATAATCCTTCTCTCAGACAGGCCAGGGCGCAGCGGCTTTCGACAGTACCAGTTCCCTGGTTCAAACCGCTGCGCCCCTTCGGTTCTCGATTTTCGGATTGCGTTTCTTTTCAATCCACAATCAAAAATCTACAATCTAGAATCCCTCGAGTTGGCTCAGATCCGCTGCCCCGTTAGCCAGCGCCACGATGCGCTGCAGCAGCCCCAGGCGGTTGGCGCGCAGCACCGCATCCTCATCCATGACCATTACCGCGTCGAAGAAAAGGTTGATCGCCGGAATCATCGGCAGGAAGGCGTTCAGAAAATCGTCCACCGATCCGGGTCGCCGCGGACAGGCTTCTGCGGTGACCAGGGCCTGGTAGAGGATCGTCTCTGCGGGATCGACCAAAACGCTCGGGTTGACGGCAAAGCGCTCTTTCTGATCGCGGGTGATGCGCACGCAGCGCGCGTACGCCGGCAGGATGCTCCCCCAATCGGGGCGTCTCACCCACAGGCTGAGTTCCTTCACCCCCCGGCCCGCGCCGGCAGGGTTGGCTCCCTGGGCAGCCAGCACGGCGTCGACCACATCGTAACGCAACCCCTGGTCGAGGAACATGGTCCGCATCCGCCCAACAATAAAGTCGAGGCACGCGGCCAGCATCTGTTCCGAAGCCGGGATGGGCAGCTTTTCCGCCGCCATCTGCAGGCCTCCGCGCAGATCGAAGTCCACGTCCCAGCCAATCAACTCCTGAACCAGGCTGAGCGCCGCCCGGCGTTGGGCATAGGGGTCCTTGGTCCCGGTAGGCGCCAAACCGGCGGCGAACAAACCCGCCAGTGTATCCAACCGGTCAGCTACCCCGACCAGCAGCCCGGCTTTGCTTGCCGGATTGGCATCCCCCGCGAAACGCGGCAGGTAGTGCTCGAAGATCGCCTGGGCGACTTCTTCAGACTCACCCGACTGGCTAGCGTAGTACGCGCCCATAATCCCCTGCAGCGAAGTCATCTCGACCACCATTTTTGTCGCCAGGTCGGCTTTGCACAGCCAGGCGGCTCGCCTGGCAACCCCGGCGTCGGCCTCGTTGAGCTTGAAGATCGGAATGAGATCCTCTACCAGGCGGGTGATGCGCCGGGTCTTGTCCAGCATCGAGCCCAGCCTGACCTGGAAGGTCAGAGTCGCCAGATTCGGGACATACTCGACCAGTGGGCGGCGTAAGTCCTCGCCAATAAAGAAGGCAGCGTCGGCAAACCGGGCGCGGATCACCTGTTCGTTCCCATCCCTGACCACGTCGATGTAGCGGTCATCCCCGTTGCGCACGGCGACAAAAAAAGACAGCAGCCCGTCTCTCCCCTTGACCGGGAAATAACGCTGGTGCTTTTTCATCACCGAGATGAGCACGTCGGAGGGAAGGCGCAGGTAATCGGGTTCGAAGGAGCCGCGCAGGGCGGTTGGCGACTCTACTAAATGGTTGACTTCAGCCAGCAACCCGGGGTCTTCCACCGCCTCGCCGCCGGCCTCCTCGATCAGCTTCGCGACCTGGCTCCAGATCACCTGCTTGCGCTGCTCCGGGTCGAGGAGGATTCCCTGTTGTCTTAACGCATAGAAGTAATTGTCCGGCCGGGTAATCGAAAACTCTTCCGGGTCGTGGAAGCGCAGGCCACGGGTGACCCGCCCGGCCTGCAGCCCGGCGAAGCTGAACGGCACCACCTGCTCGCCAAGCAGGGCGAGCAGCCAGCGCACTGGCCGCGAGAAGCTCACCCCGGAGCTGTTCCAGCGCATCGACTTATCGAAATGGATCCCGGCAGCCAGCCCGGGCAGGGCCTCGGAAAGGACCTGGGTCGTGGGGCGCCCGGCCTCGAACACCTCCGCGGTCACGTAGCGGCCGCCGTCCATCTCGCGCACCTGGAGATCGTCCACCGCGATACCGCGGCCGCGCGCGAACCCTTCGGCGGCCCTGGTCGGCTGGCCGCTGGTGTCGTAGGCGCGCTCCGCGGGCGGGCCTTTCACTAAAGTGGTGCGGTCAGCCTGCCGGCCGGCCAGGTTCTCCACAAAAACCACCAGGCGGCGCGGCGTCCCCAGGACGCTGACTTCCCCATGCTCCAGGCGCAGCTCATTCAGCCAGGCGGGAACGCTCTCGCGCAACTGGGCCAGGGCCGAATCCAGGTCGGCGGCGGGCAGCTCCTCGGTGCCGATCTCCAGTAAAAACGGGTTCGACGAGGCAGCGGCCAGGGTGGAGGTTTGTTCTATCTCAGGGCGGCCGATGGCCGGTGGCGCAGCTTCTCTTTTATCCAGCCAGGGGAACTCCAGCCGCTGGCGCTGCTCCAGGTACGCCTCGGCGACTCTGCGAGTCAGGTCGCGCATCTTGCCGAAGAGCACCTGCCGCTCGGTCACCCCAATCGCGCCGCGCGTGTCCAGCACATTGAAGGTATGCGAGCAGCGCAGCACATAATCCAGCGCCGGCAGCACCAGCTTGTTCTCCAGCGCGGAATTGGCCTCCGCCTCGTAATCGGCGTACATCTCCCGCAGCCGGTCCACGTTGGCAACTTCGAAATAATACTTGCTGTGCTCCTGCTCCGCCTGGAGATTCACATCTCCGTAAGTGCGGGTCGGGCTCCACTGGATAGCGCGGAAGTGGTTTACCCCTTGCAGTGCCATGGCGATCCGCTCCAGGCCGTAGGTCAGCTCCACGGAGACCGGGTCGAGCACGATCCCACCCGCCTGCTGGAAATAGGTGAATTGGGTGATCTCCTGGCCGTCCAGCCAGACTTCCCAACCCAACCCCCAGGCGCCCAGCGCCGGAGATTCCCAGTTATCCTCGACGAAGCGGATGTCGTGCTTTCGCGGATCGATCCCGAGGGCCTGCAGTGAGCGCAGGTACAGCTCCTGCGGGTTGCCCGGGTCGGGCTTGAGAATCACCTGGTACTGGTAATGCATCTGCAGCCGGTTGGGGTTTTCGCCATAGCGCCCATCGTCCGGGCGGACAGAGGGCTCGACATAGGCGACCTTCCAGGGTTCAGGGCCAAGCACGCGCAGGATGGTGGCCGGATTGTTCGTCCCCGCTCCGACCTGGGTATAATATGGTTGCCAGATCAGGCAACCCTGCTCCGCCCAGTAATGCTGCAACGTCATCATGATCGTTTGAAAATCGAGGGGTTGGGCCATGCAATCTCCGTTCCGTAGATCCAGAATTGGCATGATTATACCAAACAACCCTTGAGCGCCATCCCTCTCTCTATCGACCACACCACCCTCGCCGCACGCGATCTCGATCTGCTGGTCGAGTCCTTTCGCCGCCTGGGTTTAAACCCGGTCTATGGCGGCGCGCATTCCAACGGCGTCACTCACATGGCCGTGCTCGGTTTTCCGGATGGCTCCTATATTGAGCTCATCTCCACCCTCCGGCCCGGGCAGAATTCCCCCTGGTGGGACCAGGCCATTCGCACCAGCGCCGGACCCTGCGCCTGGGCAATTCAGGCGAAAGGAATTGATGAAGAAGCCAGGCGGCTGGCCGGCCTGGGAATCCCTGTCCGCGGCCCGCTTATGCTTTCTCGCCTCCGCCCGGACGGTGTACGGATCGAGTGGGAGCTGGCTTTCCCCGACGAAAAGGAACCGGGATCGACCTTGCCCTTCCTCATCGAGGACATCACCCCGCGCGAGCTGCGCGTCCAGCCGGCCCCCGCCGTCGCACAGGCCGGGCTGATAGGGATCCGCAAGGTCGTCTTAGGAGTCGGCTCTTTGTCAGCGGCGGCTCGCCGCTTTGAAGAGCTGTATGGCTGGCCGCAGCCGGAAATCGAGGAGCAGCCCGGCTTTGGCGCTCGCCTGGCCAGCTTTGCCGGGCAGCCTGTCATCCTGGCCGAGCCCATCGACCTGGACGGTTGGCTGGCGCAGCGCCTCGACCGCCTCGGCGAGACCCCCTGCGCCTTCGTCCTCGCCTGCCGTAAGCTCACTGAGGTCTCTCCCAATCTGGGGCTCAGCAACCCTACGGTCTGGTTCGGGACTCTGCTTGCCTGGCTACCCCTTTCCGGCGATTTGCGCGTCGCAGTTCAACAGATGAGTGCCCACGCAGAGCGTGGGCGCCAGGAGAAAGAGGCTCTCTAATGAAAGCTGATGTAGCAAAGATCAACCGCATTGGAGTCCTGGTGGGTGGAGGCCCCGCGCCGGGGATCAACAGCGTGATCCACGCCGTAACCCTGGAAGCACACCGCTGCAACTGCGAAGTTGTCGGCATTTACGAAGGGTTTCGATTCCTGATGGAAGGCCGGCTGGTCAGCGCACCGCTGACCCCAGACCGGGTTGCCTATATCTATGAAGAGGGCGGCTCAATCTTGAAAACCTCCCGCGCTAACCCGACCCGCTCGCCAGAAGCCCTGCGCGCCTGCGCAGCGACCCTGGCGGAGGCTGGCATTTCAGCCCTGGTCTCGATCGGCGGAGATGACACTGCCTTCTCGGCCTCACGCGTCGCCCGCTACGCTCAGGTGAATATGCACCTCGACCTGCGCTCGGTACATGTGCCCAAAACCATCGACAACGACCTGCCCCTCCCCGACGACATCCCCACCTTCGGTTATGAAACAGCCCGCGAGGTTGGCACAAACCTGGTGATGAACCTCAAAAAAGACGCCGCCACTGCCCAGCATTGGTTCCTGGTCCTCAGTATGGGCCGCAAGGCCGGGCACCTGGCCCTGGGAATCGGCAAAAGCGCCTCGGCGACGATCACCCTCATCCCGGAGGAATGGCCGGGTGGGGTGGTCCGCCTGCACGAGGTGATCGACATCCTCGTCACAACCATCCTGCTGCGCCTTTCCCAGGGTAAGTCGTACGGGATCGCTTTGATTGCCGAAGGAATCCTGGAGAACCTGGACCGCGAAGACCTGCAAATCCTGGAAGGCGTGGAACGCGACGAACACGGGCATATCCGCCTGGCGGAAGTTAATTTTCTCGATCTCTTGAAAGACGAGCTGGAGAAAGAGTTGGGGCGCCTGGGGGTACATGGGATCCGGCTGGTAAAACACATCCTTGGCTACGAGATGCGCTGCGCGCCCCCGATCGCTTTTGACATTGAGTACACCCGCAACCTGGGCGAGGCGGCCGTCGATTTTCTGATCGAAGGCGGCAACGACGCTATTATCACCATCCAGCGCAACAACATCATCCCAATCCCATATGATGAGATGATCGACGCGGAGACCGGGCGGACCGAGGTGCGCATGGTCAACACAGATTCGTTCCGCTACCGTTCCGCCTATAATTTTATGACCCGCCTGAAACCTGAGCACCTAAACGATTTGGAGCTGCTCAACACCCTCGCCGTTTTGACAAACCTGTCTGCCGAGGAATTCAAGGACCGCTACCAATATTTACTCCACCATTGAGGAAACCGTATACCCTCATCACAAACGGGCCATTGACAACCGCAGTATAATGGTATAGAACATATGATCTGGTTATGCCTGAGTTTAAATTATTAACCCGCAAGGAGAATTTTTTAACGGTACGATCATGATTAATTCTTTCGAAAAGGCTATAATCAGGTTACCCGAACTCGCCGCGGGACTCACCCCACTCTGTGGGAAAGCGGAATGATTTCTGATGAAGATACGGCACTCTCTTTTACTGGCCTTGCTCAT
>DATKLX010000130.1:0-52233 GCA_035542155.1 Anaerolineaceae bacterium | reverse complement strand
TCCCGGGTCAGCACAATCGCGCTGCGGGTCACAATTCTGCGCACGCCCATCCCCTCTACATCGCGTGTAGAGTCTTCCCACCGACCAGCGACGCGGGCCAGAAAATCCTGCCCACGCGGGCTGGTCTCGGTCGCGATTTCTTCTTTGAGCGGTCCATAGATTCCCACCGCGGAGGCCTGGAGCAAGACTCGGGGTTTATGGCTCGCCTGGCGCACCGCTCCCGCCACGGCGCGGCCCACTTCCAGGCGGCTGTTGAGGATGCGCCGTTTGCGCTCCGGGCTCCACGGACTGGCGCCGATGCTCTCACCGGCCAGGTTAACGATCGCATCGGCCTGCTCGACCTGCTCTTCCCACCCCCGCGGCGATTGCCCATCCCAAAGGATCGCCTTCGCCCTTTCTGGGATCCCTGCCGGATTCTCTCTGCGGCTCAGGATCCAGACCTCATCGCCTTCCTCGAGAAGATAGTGCGCCAGGGCCTTTCCTACCAATCCACTCCCGCCTGTAATGATCACTTTCACGGCTCAACACCCTTTATACCCCATTCTGTACCGGTCTTACATCATCCATCCAGCAGATCACCATCTGGTGCTCTTTACAAAATTGATTGTATCCCCAATGCTCACTATTTGGAAATGCCAGCAATCCCTGTCCACGGTTCTGATTGAGCAGAAATCTTAAACTTGTGATTTCTTGTGCAACCATCAGTTTACGTTCCCTTAACCTTGGCAATATACATCTGGTGCTATAATGGACGGCAAGGAGTTGCTATGCAGGAACCCGTCCTGGTTCTAAACGCGAATTTCGAGCCGATCCATGTATGCGACACCAGGCGGGCGATTGGGCTAATTATGGCAGACAAGGCCTCTCTGGTCATCAACGGCCGGGGAGAGATCAAGACTGTTTCGCGCATGTTTCCCCGCCCGTCTGTGATCCGTTTGGATAAGATGATCCATCGTCCCCGGCCGCATCTCAAGCTGACCCGGCGGGAAGTTTTCCGGCGCGATAATTACACCTGCCAGTACTGCGGCCGGCATTCTCTCGACCTGACCATCGACCACGTCATCCCGCGCCATCTTGGCGGGCAGCACCTCTGGGCAAATGTGGTCGCCGCCTGCAACCAGTGCAATCATCGCAAAGGCGGCCGGCGGCTGGAAGAAGCCAACATGAGCCTGCTCCACCAGCCCAAAGAACCCCCAACTTCCGCGGCCTACGTGTTTGGCCGCCACCTGTTAGATAACACCGAGTGGCAGCCCTTCCTCGAAGGATGGTAATTCCGCTCGTTGGTTGGCATAAAAATACCCTGGGGGGTTCGGAAACCCTCAGGGTCTTGATTTTCTTGCTGTATGATCAGTGGTGATCCTTGAACTCCAGGTGCATAAAATCCTCTGCCAGGATCACCGGTCCCGGGAAAGTCGATCTTGCTTCCGCCAGCCACGCCTCGCGATTGAACTCGCTCGTTGGATAGTGGATCAGATACAGCGAGCCAACCTCTGCTTCTCGGGCGATTTGGCCTGCCTGGGCCGGTGAGGAATGGCCCAGTGAGGCCCCTGTCGCCTCGTGGATCAGGATATCTGTCCCTGCGGCCAGCTCAACGACCGCAGAACTGGGTTCGGTGTCGCAGGAATAAGCCATCGAGCGGTGGGCGGTATGGAACTCAAAGCGCAACCCGATGGTGGGGATTAGGTGGCGCACTGGCGAGGCCAGGATGCGCATCTCAGGACTGTCGATCACGGTTGTCAGCGACCCGGTGGGTAGGCGGTGGAAGACCACCGGGAAGAAATTCGGCCAGTGCTCCCAATCATAAAAACCCATCAGGTCCTCGATCCGGTCGAGTGTGTGGTGCAGCCCGTAAATATCCAGCGGCTTGTTCCGGCCCATCAGCCACATGTCCATCAATAGCAGCGGCACACCTGAGACATGGTCCGGGTGAAAATGGGTCAAGATCAGGTCGGTCAGGGAATTGAAATCGACCTGTGCCTGCCGCAGGCGCAGAATCGGATTACTGACACAATCAACCAGGACCGTGCGGTCGTTGCCCAAAACGACGAAGTGGGTATTTTCATGCTTTTCATCGGGGATCGAATATGCGGATCCTAAGATAATCACTCGAACCATTGTCTGCCTCCCGGCTGGTTGCACGATGTCTTCGTGGATACAGCGCTGGTTTTGAGATCGATCATATTGTTTGTTCAGCTCACAAACGCACCCCCAGGACGGTTCTCAAACTCCAGGAGAACACACCTGTTTATCGAAACAGCCAGAGCGCCAGCCGAGGGGTTACCCAGGCCTCCACGGCAGCCGCAACGAGCAGCAGCGGAACGACCAGGCCAGCCATCACCTTGGCCCAATCGGCCAGGACGATCAGCCAGACTTCCCCGATCGTCTTGTTCGGGTTAGGCGTTGCCAGCGCCGCTCCCATCCGCAGCACCGCTGCACACGCGATGACCGCCGCGGGGATCTCGATAACCCCATGCGGTAGGATGAAACCGACCAGGTAGAACCAGGGCGAGATCCCATTCAACGCCAGCAAACCCATCAGGTACCCGGTAAGCCCCAGCGTGAGCATCGTGGGAAGGACGCCCAGAATCCCAAACGAGAAAATCCCCAGCACGAAGGACAATAACAAAACGCGCGTGTTTTGCCACCAGATCCCCAGTACGGGGGAAATGGAAAACAAAGGCCAGCCCTCAACCATTCCGCTCAGGTTCTGCTTCAGGTTGATCATCCCGACGTCCTTAAGCGAGAAGGTAAATCTCGAAACCTGCTGCTCGCCCAGCCAGACGGCCAGCAGGACCAACCCGGCGACGAGCAGCATCGGCTGGCCCATCTGACCCAGGGTTCCAGGGACGGCTCTCCGGTACCATTCCCATATTGAATGGGCTCCGCCGCGAAATTGTTTCATAAAGATTCCCCAGGCCCAACGCAGATTGAGCACGTCGATTTCCCGGCCGAGCAGCTCTTCGCGGCGGAAATGGGCCAACCCGACCCGCATTAGCAGCAGCGAAAGCACCGCCAGGCCAAACACAACCCACCACAGGGTCTGGTAATCCCCCCAGAACATCACGATGCTTTCTCCCTGGATCAGCAGCGCGGAAGGGATGATGATAAACGAGGCCAGCAAATTCGCCGCACGGACCGAGGTGGTTTGCGTGGAGACCACCACCGCCCCGCTGACCATCATGATCGCCTGAACCACCGTCAGGCACAGGATCAGAATGAGCAGATCCACAGGGGGGACAGGCACGTGGCTTCGATACAGGCCCACCAGGTAAACGAGCATGCCCAGAAAGCTGGAGAGCAGCGGTGGAATGATCGCCGAGAGGAGTTTCCCCAGGTAGAGCTGCCAATCCTTGAGCGGGGTGTGCAGCAGCGGCTCGATCGACCCGCGCTCTTTTTCACCGACAAAGGTTTCCAGGGCGATCACCAGCGATACCGAGATGGGGAAAAAGCCAACGATCATCAGCAGAAAAGGAACCATTCGCTCGCCGATAATATTCGCCCCATATTTGCGCACAAACCCCAACGCTTGCTGGGCAGTAAAATTCATCAGGTAGGGGAAAAAGATCGTCAGGCCAACGATCGGGAAGATGATCCGCCAGTCGCGGAGCTGATCGCGCACTTCGCGATAAGTGATATACAGGGCAGGACGCAACTCAGCCAGCATTCTGCTCTCCCTGGCCTGCTCTCGCAGGAGGACTGCTGTCGACCCGGTTGATCGCCTGGATATAAACCTGTTCCAGGCTGCGCGGCACCTCCTGAAAAGAGATCACCTCGAGATTATGTTCCAGCAGTCGGCGGAGTACAACCGGGTTCTGCTGCTGCGGCCGGGTCATCTGAAAACGCAGCCAGTTCTCACCCGTGGCAGATAGCTCAACCCCATCCGGCAGGTTCGCCTGCCAGCCATTGAACGGTTTTGCCAGCAATGCCTCGTATTCAGGCGGACCGAGCAGAGTGAATTTTAGCGTCGAAACATCCCCCTGTAAGATGATTTGCCCCTGGCGGATGATTGCGATCTGATCGGCAAGCTCTTCGGCTTCGGCCAGGTTATGCGTGCAGAGGATGATTGCCCGCTCCGCCGAGCGCAGCCCCCGGATTGTGTCGCGCACCATCCGCGCGCTTTCAGGGTCCATAGTCGAGGTCGGCTCATCGAGGAGCAGCACGGGCGGATCGTGGAGCATGGCCCGCACCAGGGCCAGCTTCTGGCGCATCCCCTTGGAATATTCACCCAGGCGTTTTTTCCCGGCAAAGCTCAAACCAAACTGCTCCAGCAGCCGGGTAATTCGCTCCTGGCAGATCCGCGGATGAAGGCCGTAGAGTTGCCCAAAAAAACGCAGATATTCGGTGGCATTCATCCGGTTGTACAGCCCGTGCTGCTCGGTCAGCACCCCCACGGAAGCGCGCACCTGATCCGCCTGAGCGACCACATCGTACCCCGCCACGCGAGCGCGCCCGCTGGTTGGGGTCAGAATCGAGGTAAGCATGCGCACCGTGGTGGTTTTCCCCGCTCCATTCGGCCCCAACAGGACCAAAACCTCGCCAGCCAGCACCTGAAAGCTCACCCCCATGACGGCGACGAAATCGTCGAAATGTTTGGTCAGCTCCTCGGCGTAGATCCGTTCGCTTTGCATGGTTGTGACTCAGGCTTCAACAGAACGCGGGTTTGGTCGGCATCGTAAAAAGTCACTGGTGAGGTGCAGACAGGGTCAGGATTTGCTCCCTTCAACTTCCTGTGCGGGGGCGACCGGCAGGCGATGACGGATTAATAGTGCCAGAGCGGAAAGCAGTGCCACCACCGCCATCAGGGTCTGATTGGCGTTGAGCCCTGCCACCTGGGACGAATCGAGACGCAGGAATTCAAGGCAGAACCGTCCAATTGGATAAAAGATGAGATAGGCGAGGAAGATATCCCCCGGTTTAAGCTTGCTGGCAAACCGGCTGCGCCCCAGCCAGAGCAGAAAAGCCATGTTGGCCAGATTCCACAGTGATTCGTAGAGAAAAGTAGGGTGGTAATAGGCCTGGTTCTGGTATTGAGCGAGGCGGTGCTGCGGATCGATGTAGATGGCCCAGGGCAGATTGGTGGGCGCGCCGTAAAGCTCCTGGTTAAAAAAGTTGCCCCAGCGGCCGATTGCCTGAGCCAGTGCCAACCCAGGGGCTATCATATCCGTCCAGGTCCAGAAGCTTCCCTTGCGGCGACGAGCGTAAATGAACACAACCAGGGCGCCGCCGATCACTGCTCCCGGGATCCCCAGGCCGCCCTTCCAGATAGCAATTGCATCCAATGGGTGGGTTAAATACCAGCCGGTCGTCAATCCCTGGGCAACCATCGAAGGCGGCGGGGTGAGGATGTGCCAGATCCGCGCGCCAACGATTCCGCCAACCAGAACCCAGGAGAGCATATCCCAGACGTCATCCGGGTTAATTCCCCGCCGGCGAGCCTCCACCGTAGTCAACCAGGCCGCGGCTAAAGCTCCCAGCATGATCAGAATGCCATAAAAGTGAATAAAAATTGGTCCGATTTGAACACCAGAGGGCATACTAGAATAATCCTTCTATTACGAATCCATAAAAATCCAACCATTGGTTGGGAAAATTTCTACAACTGGTTCTCTCCGGGCTTTTGCTGGGTTGCGTAAGCCTGCTTGTGGACATAAAGGATGCGCTGGATGGCAGTCAGATTGGAGAGAACCGCGATAATCCACAGCGCGATCACCGGCTGATTGATCACCAGGGCCGGCGCCAGAACCAGATAGCGCTCTACGCGGGTTAGCAAACCCACTTTGCAGTCAAATCCGAGCCCTTCAGCCCGAGCTTTCGTATAAGATACCAGAACCGACCCCGCTGCCGCGAAAAAAACCAGCATGCAGGCAAGGTCATTGCCCTGTTGGAGAAAATAATACAACAACCCGGCATGGATCACCAGTTCCGAATAGCGGTCGGTGACCGAATCGATGAAGCCACCGAAGCGGTTAGGTTCGCCGCGCAGGCGAGCCATCGTCCCATCCAGAGCGTCCACCGGTCCCATCAACAGCACCACAATCCCACCGATGGTAATGCGGCCAGTAGCCAGCAAATACGCCCCGACCGTGTTTCCGACCAGCCCCAGGATGGTGATCATATTGGGCGTCAACCCCAGGCTGTTTAAGAAGCGCCCGATCGGATCCAACACCCCTTTGAACCGGACACGTAGAAAATCCGTAAATGATATTCGCTTCGGATTCGCCTTGTTCGCTACCTGGTCCACAACCGTTTCCTTATAACTCATAATTTGCATTTGATGATAGCAAACCCCATCGATGGATCTATGCTATCGTACCCAATCAAAACTGTCAAGCAGGTCTCCACCTGAGAAGCTCATCCGCGTAGATTAAAGAGCCTCTTCCCCACTTTCATCCTCGCGCTCTTCTCCATCTTCAGCCTCGATTAAGACTTCCCGGTCGCGCCCACCGCCCTGTGACGGGCCGACCACCCCAAGGTCCTCCAGTTGGTCCATCAGCCGGGCGGCTCGAGGATATCCAATCCTCAGCCGGCGCTGCAATAGCGAGGTGCTCGCCCGCTTGCTGCCGCGGATTATCGCGATCGCCCGCTCGACCAGTTCGTCGCCGCCCTCTTCATCCTCGTTCATCAGGCTTTCCCAGGGAGCTGCCGCTTCGGTCGGGAGCGCCTTCTGCCAGAACTGCTGCAGGGCTTCGATCTCCTGGTCCGTGACGTAAACGCCCTGGGCGCGCTGCGGCGCGCCGACCTCTGGATTAAGAAAGAGCATGTCCCCCCGGCCCAGTAAGGTTTCCGCGCCAGGAGTATCCAGGATCACGCGCGAATCGATGGAGGATGCCACCGTGAACGAAATCCGTGCGGGGAAATTGGCCTTAATCAGCCCAGTAACGACATCGGTGCTCGGACGTTGGGTCGCCACCACGAGGTGGATGCCCACAGCACGCGCCATCTGGGCCAGACGCACCAGACTGTGCTCGGTCTGGTCCGGGGCGGACATCATCAGGTCAGCCAGTTCGTCAACCAGGAGAACAATCCGCGGCAGAACCGGCTGTTTGCGCCGCCCCATGCGGGCGTTATAGGTGCTGATGTCCCGCACCCGGGCCTGTTCAAGCAGCCGGTAGCGATGGTCCATTTCACCCAGCGTCCAGCGCAAAACTCCCAGGATGCGCTCGATATCGGTCTCTACTTTTCCCAGCAGGTGCGGCAGGCCGTTGAACCGCACCAGCTCGACCATCTTCGGATCGATCATGACAACCCGCATCTGGTCAGGGGTATTATTGGCGACCAGGCAGGCGGTCACGGCGGCGATGCACACCGATTTGCCCGAGCCTGTGGTGCCGGCAATCAACAGGTGGGGCATGCGTGCCAGGTCCGCTACGACGGGATGACCGGAAACATCCCGGCCCAATGCGATAGCGAGCGGCGAGTTAATCTTATTGAAGGCATCCGTTTCCAGGATGGGACGCAGCCGGACCACACTGGACCTTACGTTGGGCACCTCGATCCCTACGTATGAGCGCCCGGGGACAGGCGCTTCAATCCTCAATCGTTCAGCAGACAGCGCCATCGCCAGGTCGCGCGATAACGTCGATATCTGCGAAACACGGACTTTCTGCCGCTGGAGTTTCCCATCTGGTCCGGGCTTTTCCACAAACCCGGGCTCCACCGCGAATTGGGTGACGGTCGGGCCAATGCGGAAGCCAACCACCTTGGCAGGGATGCCGAATTCGGCCATTGTTTTTTCGATTAATCCGGCGGTCAGGTTGATATTTTTCTCGTCCGGGCGCATGCTTTGTTCGCTTGCCAGGAGGGTCAGGGGAGGGAGGCGTTCATCTCTGGGTCTGGGAGCAAGAGGCCTCTCGGCTTCCGACGCATCGACGCGGAAAGATTTGCGGAATTCGGGCGGCAGTTGGGGCGGGGGTTTCTTACCGACCGGCACGCCAGTGACCGCAGCCCGGATTTCTTCGCGGGAGATGTTGGCGCTGTTTGCTGTTTCAGCTCCGGGGAAAGGAATGTTGGGTATGTCAGAAGAAATGGATGGCTCCACCTGCGCCAGCCTCTCGATCCATGCGGCAAGCAAGTGAGGCACACCCGACCCGACCAGCAGCAAGATCAGGAAGAATGCCGTGATCAGGAAAGTCCGCAGGAGTGGGCTGAGCCCCAGGGAAACGGGAAGCTCCGCGAGAGCCCAACCGATCCTTCCGCCGTACGATGCGGCGGTTTCCAGAGAATTTCCACCCAGAATGGAGAGCAGGGCGAGAAAAGCCAGCGCCGCACATTCCAGAACAATCAGGCGCCCATACGGGAACTTTTCCAGGCCGGCGCTCCGCTTGCGCAGCGCCAACAGCCCACCCAACCCCACGAACGCAACTACCAGGAAACTCCCCCAGCCCAGCCATGTCTTTATAAAATTCGCCCAGGGAGTAAGCAGCGTTCCCTGGGACAGGTTCGTTAATGCCAGTAAAGTTAGCAGCGCGAAAGCAAGACCGACCACCCCAAGTAAATCCCAACCGTAGCGGCCAAAACGAGTGATGAACCCTACAGCCAGGTCCAGCCAATGGTCAAACCGCATGGTTGGCGTTTTGCTGGGTGGAGGGGATGGAGGAGCAGGTTTATTACGCGCAGGTCTGGTTTGTTTTGCTTTTTTCTGATCCGCCATCCAGATTACTCGCCATTGATCAGGCTCAGGCCGAGGCGGCGTTTTTCGGACTCAACGTGCAAAATCCGGACCTTCACCTTTTGACCGGGTTTAAGCTGTCGGGCATCGTTCTGTCCGGCGCTCATCGAAGAGACATGAATCAATCCCTCCACGCCTTCCTCCAGTCGAGCAAAAGCCCCAAAGCGGGCGGTGCCGGTGATCACCGCATTAACGACATCCCCAGGGCTGTAGCGCTGAGTGATCGTTTCCCAGGGGTTAGGGGTCAACCGTTTCAGGCTTAAGGCCACCCGGCTGTTCTCTTCAGACACCTGGAGCACCAGCGCCTGCACTTCCTGACCGACCTGGAGCACGTCCCCCGGGTGCTGAACTCTGCCCCACGAAAGCTCGGAGACATGGATCAACCCTTCGAGACCACCCAGATCGACAAATACACCGAAATCCGTCACATTGGTGACGCTGCCCCATACAGCCTCTCCAGGTTTGAGTGCCCGGAAGAGCATTTTACGCCGACCTTCGCCCGCCAGAGCTGCCCGCTCAGAAAAAACAACGCGCTCCTGGTCGGGCTCACATTCGATCACCTTGAGCTTCAGACTGCGCCCAACATATCCCACCAGGATCCGTTTACGTTCTTCCTCCGTGGCGGTATTGGGCATTTCTACCAGGTGCGAGACCGGGACAAAACCCTGCAGTCCTTCCCCGGCCACCAGCAACCCCCCCCGATTGTATCCATGAGCTTGAAGAAGGATAATTTCATCATGATCGTAAAGATCGCGCACCCGGTCCCAGTCGACGACAACTTGAGCTGGCTGGCTGGTATGTTTCCCGGCAGATGCTCGCTGAGGAGCTGCCATCCCCTCCTCATCCGCCAGCACAGATGCCCACCACCCTTCATCAACCGGCCTTACCTCATCGTCTATATTTGGGACTGGCCGTTTTGTTAGCATGATACCCACCTCCCCGTTCCGTGGTTCGATGATACAGGTAATTTATGACGAATAATTGCTTCTGGACGTTGTTGGACTATATTGCAAAATCTCTATGGTTTCTTGCCGCGCCTGTTCCTCCATTTCCACAATTGCCCTGGCTACAGCCTCAATGGCAACTCTCTGCTTCCGATATAAATCAGCCTCGGACATGGCCAGGCGTAAGGCGATCTCTCTGACTTTTTTTCCCTCCATGAATTTCATCTCAAGAATATTATACAGGATCCATTCTCCCGTAAAGCGGCGTTCTCCTTCAGGCTTGATCTGCTCTATCGCCTGGCGCAATACCGCACGTAGGGCATTCGCGCTGTTGCCGTCGTGCTCTTTGACCGCCGTCTGTACGATGGCCAACTTGATTAATGGGCTTTCTGTCAGCTTCGGACCACCCCAGTAGTGGGTCAATGCCTCCTTCACCCACTGGGTGAAATCCCCATTGGGCAGCATTGACTCGTCCATCAATACTCCTGATCCGTCATACTGGGCCGCCGCACGCAGGCGTTGGATTAATTCTACACGAGGTTTCAAAGTTTGCAATGCTTGAAAGATCTGCTTTTGCATCTGGCGGTCGCGCAAGGCCAGGGCAACCCGCTCAGCCAGCAATTCCAGGGCGGTAAGCTGTTCCTCATCCGGCGGTGGATCCTCCTTTGTGTGCAGCACACCCAGCAGCCCCAGTAACCGAGAGTCCGCATTTTCTTCCTGGTAGCGCAGGGGAGCCAACAAGTAATCCCCCCATGTGTACAGCTCTTTCTCCGGATCCGCCATCAGAGCCACATGCAGCAGGTCTCCCGAAGAACGATCCTCGCTCAACTGGCGATTATTCCCGGTCTGGACGACCAACTCCAGGTTTCCTTCCTCGATCGCGGCTACAAAAGCACTTGGAGATTGCAGCCGATCACAGACCGCCGCGACGACCATTTCCAAAAATTGCTGCAGATCGTTACGAGTCAGCAAGCGTTCTTCCAGGGTTTGCACCAGGCTCAAATCCGATCGGTCGCGGCCAAAGAAAAACCAGCGCTCCAATGAGGGGTAGAAAATCGTGATCAAATGTTCAATGAGCAGGATCGTTGCGACCATCACGATTGGCACAAGGGCCGAATAAGATATCCCCCAAAGCGCCCCCGCGCGGCGAATCAGGGTCGTCAGCGTCAGTACCATGCTCGCGGTGACAGGTCCACGCAGCAGCCACTTGAATAGCCGGCTTTTAACCACCCTGTCGGGCCAGGAAACTCCGAAAAAGGCCACTGAGTAAGCCATGACCACTACCAGGGCACCCACCAGGAAATGATCGAACGCCGATAACCCCCAGAACAGGATCAGGTGCTGGCTGGCAAAACCGGGAAAGAAGGCCAGGTATGGATAGGATCCCAGGGCTGGAGCGGCCGCACCTGCGATCAGGTATACCATCCTGCGCCGACCGGTTCCGGTCATCGTCCGCTGGTAAGCACGCACCAGGTTATACACGGCAAGGACCATGGCGACGATATAGTAAATTGTAAAGAGATCCATAGCCAGGGTGCGCTGAAGGTGGGGAGCCGGCCCATCGGACCACACGACTGGGCCCAGAAACCTGAAAAAGAAACTGGCAATCAATATCCCGATCGTGGCGATATAGGTCACTCGCACCAGCCAGCGGCGCCTTCCACGACTGGGACGGCCCGTCGTCGCCAGGACGGCATCCGAAAAATGGAGATACGCGGGCGGTAGAAAGAGGATCCCGGCCCACTGCAGCTCCAACCAGAAGGTCACTTCCTTGGGCTCAACCGCAGCGCTACCCAATGCGAGCGCTGTAAAAATGGTAACCACGCACAAAAGGATAATCGCGAATGAGCGCGCGACTCGATCCCGTAAATTAAAGGTCATGGCATACAGGAGCAGCGAGAACGCCGTGATCGCAATTCCTGCAGTCAAAATTTGATTTAATGTTTCCAGCCCGACGATCAGGCCAGACTGCCAACCTTCAACCATATCAACCTTCTAAATTCTGCTACGACTGGCCGCCTACCTTAAAAATTGGGCGAAGAATAGAGCAATATCCTGATTGGTGAAATAATGGTCGTTGTATCCGCAAAACTCATAACCCAGCTTCTGCGCCAGGTGAACCGAGGGCGTATTTTTCGACTGCATTTCGAGGATGATCCGCCGGTTGTTACGCTGGCGGGCCCAATCTTGAGCGGCCAGGACCAGGGCGGTTGCGATTCCCTGGCGGCGTTCCTCAGGGGTAACGACTAAATCTGTAACCCAGGCAGTGGTAGGTGAAATTTGCTCGGACACGCTGATGTACCCTACACGCGCGCCAGCCGAATCTAACCCGACCAGCACCGCTGACCGCCGCGTCCAATCCTCCATTAACGAACGGTATGAGCGGGGATACTCCACCCGCACCGGCCTCGGCAGGCGAATTTCCCGAAACTGGACCCCCATCTGACCATCCTCGCTGACCAAATCCATCTGCCAGACATAGCTGCTCTTATATCCATGGTCCATCTCAACCAACAGGGGGATATCGGTTGCAATCGCAGGCCGGATTTCAATTTGCGGCATAGAGTCTCCTGTTTACGGCGCGCTCACCCGGACCGGGATCACACACTCGGGAAGTTTGTTTCCTTGATGGTCGGTTACAACCAGGCGTAGCAGATAATCGCCAGGAGTCAGGGTTTTAGTATCCCAGGGGCCCAACTCGTTTGGTTTAGCGCTCGTGGCATTCACCAATTCTTCCCCAGCAGCAATGGTGACCCAATTGTTGCTTCCTGGGGTGGTAAATTCATATTTGTAAAAACCAAAATCGGGAACATCGACGGTCCCTTTGAGAATAACCGCGCCTTTTAATTCTTTCCCTAGCTTGTCTGGATCCAAAAACTCCAGCTTCCCGGGGATGCATCCATTACTTCCCTGCGCCTCGGCTGATCCCGTAACGATTGAACGGGCCGGTACCGCTGCAGTGCCAGCAACGCTGCCAACGGCGAGCGCGGTGCCGGCCGGTGCCGGGGTTCCGGGTAAGGGCAGGGTCTCCTGTGGAGAAAGCGTAACCGTAGGAGTCGCCAGGATGTCCAGGGTCGGGGTAGGCACGGCATCAACCCTCGGAAAGCCCGGGGAGACAAACGATACCAGCAAAAACTCACCTGTACCCATTAAAGCCAGCAAAATCAACACGCTCGCCGCTTCGCTCAAACGCCTCTGGGCGTTATCTTTTTCCAGGCCAAATAATGCTCCGCGCCATTCACTCAATGCCTGGAAAAGCTTGCGAATATACCAAAGCCCAACCAGACCCAGTAGTACATAAATCCATACTTCATTATTCTTCAAAAAGCGTAGCAGATCTTCCATTTCAAGCAAGACAAATCATAACAGATATCCGCCGAAAGGGAATATGCCAGCTTATCCAGAAAGTCGGCGCAGCACACCTCGCACCAAAGTCGTCAACTGGGGAACGATCACATTTCCAGCCGCGAGAACTTCTTCGTGTGTGGTGACCGTATTCCCATCCAGGTTGGCTTTATTGCTGATCCCCGAAATACCCAGGACTCGCATCCCACCGTGGTGGGCGACGATCACTTCTGGGGCAGTGGACATACCCACCGCATCTGCTCCAGCCAGACGCAGGAAGCGCAAATCCGCGGGGGTTTCATACGAGGGGCCGGCCAGGCAGACGTATACCCCTTCACGCAGGAACACACCGTCTTCTTTACCAGCTTTCCTCGCCAGGTCGAGAAGCTCGCGGTTGTACGCCTGGCCCATATCCGGGAAACGCGGGCCAAGCTCGTCCAGGTTCGGACCGCGAAGCGGATTTTGCCCCGCCATGGCGATCAGGTTTAGTTGGTCGGTGATCAACATCAGGTTGCCGGGCTCGAAATCGGGGTTGACCGCCCCGGCCGCGTTGGTGACGAACAGTGTCTTTACGCCCAGGCGCAGTAACACCCGCACCGGCAGGGTAACCGTGGCCATACTGTAGCCTTCATAATAATGGACTCTTCCCTGCAAAACGGTCACTTGCCGGCCCTCTAACCACCCAATCACCAACTGCCCCTGATGTCCCGAAACGGTCGAAACCGGCCAATCGGGGATCTCGGAATACCAGATCCGATCCGCGTCTTCAACCGAGTCTGCCAGGCCCCCCAGACCAGATCCCAGGATCAACCCAATTTGAGGACGGTAAGAGGTTCTGGCGCCGATAAATCCGGCGATTGCATCAATGTCTTGCAGGGTATAGTTATCCTTCATGCACAATTCTTCTCACGTAGCCGGACAGTTAGCTTGCTCCAATCCACCAGGGAAGTCCACAGATGGCGACAGCTTCTGAAGGGAGAATTTCTCCGATGGCTGTCCCCGATTCAATTATATTCTTGATGAAGAGAATACACCGCTCTCCTGAATTATATCAGAGAAATCCGGATAGAATTCAAAAGCTTAACCCCTCATCACCCGGGTGAATTCCGCTACAGTCCGGTTCACCGCATCATCGTCGATCCAGTAATGGGTTACCAGGCGGAAACGCCTCGGCCCGCTGACGTCGACCAGAATGCCTTGCTCCTCGAGGCGGGTAGCGACCTGCGAGGCAGTCAGATACTGGTCTTTTTCCAGGTTCAGATACACCATATTGGTTGCCGGCCTATCCGGTTGAAGAACGATTCCCGGGATTTCGCGCAGCCCATCAGCCAGACGTTGGGCGCGGCAGTGATCTTCCCCGAGCCGATCGGCCATCTTTTCCAGAGCGATAATCCCGGCCGCCGCCAGAATCCCGGCCTGGCGCATTCCGCCGCCAAGTTGTTTACGTATCCTGCGCGCCTTTTCGATGAACTCGCGTGAGCCGCAAAGCACCGATCCCACTGGAGCGCACAGGCCCTTGCTCAGACAAAACATCACCGAATCGGCCGGCTCCGCGAGCGCTTTTGCCGGCACCTGGAGCGCGGCAGCAGCATTGAACAGCCGCGCCCCGTCCAGGTGCAGCAGCAGGCCTCGCTGGTGGGCCAGATCGGCCACGCTCTGGGTATACTCGACGGTGAGCGGCACTCCGCCGCACATGTTTTGAGTGTTCTCAAGGATGACCAGCCGCGAGTGCGGCTGGTGCTCGTCATCTGTGGAGCGGATGGCTGCCTGGATGGCATCAAGTTCCAGGGTGCCGTCCGGCTGGTTTGGCAGCGGATAGGCATGGACGCCGCCCAGGGCGGAAATACCCCCGGCCTCATTCAGGAAAGTATGGCTAAGATTTCCTTCGATTAATTCATCTCCCCTGGCGCAGTGCGCCAGCACCGCTGCCAGGTTCCCCATCGTCCCTGAAGAGACGAACAAGCCGGCTTCTTTGCCCAGTTTTTCCGCCGCAAGGGCCTGGAGCTTATTGATCGTCGGGTCCTCCCTATAAACGTCGTCTCCGACCACGGCTTTGGCCATGGCCTCGCGCATTTCCGGAGTTGGCATAGTGACCGTATCGGAACGAAGGTCGATGCATTGCATGTTTTGACTCCTCAAATAGAACTGGTTTGGAAGGGAAGATCTGGTGTCAGCGCAGCTCTTCCAGCGCCCGCTCCAGGTCGGCGGGCAGCGGAGCCTCGAAGACGCGCGGGTTTTTTTCGCCCGGCAGCAGAATGGTCAGCCGGGCGGCGTGTAAGAACTGGCGCTCAAGAGAGATCGTTTGTTTACGCCGGCCGTAGACCACGTCGCCGACGATTGGGCAGCCTACAAAAGCCAGGTGCAGGCGGATCTGGTGGGTTCTCCCCGTCAGAGGATAAACCTCCAGCAGGGTGTGGTTCGGGAAGCGCTCCAGCGTGCGATATTCACTTACCGCCGGGCGGCCTTTCTCGGGTGGGACGATGGCCATGCGCTTGCGGTGCGCCGGGTCGCGCCCGATCGGCGCCTCGATCCTCCCCTCGGGAGTTGGCGGGTGCCCATCCACCAACGCCCAATACACCTTGCGCACCTGCCTGGAGCGAAACTGCTCCTGCAGCCAGCGGTGCGCAAGGTCATTTTTGGCCATCACGATCAACCCAGAGGTGTCCTTGTCCAGGCGGTGGACAACCCCCGGGCGCTGCTCTCCACCGATCCCTTCCAGCTCGGGAGCATGCGCCAGGGCCGCTTGGACGAGAGTCCCATTGGCATGGCCCGCGGCAGGATGGACCACCATCCCGGCTGGTTTATGGATCACCAGAAGATCTTTGTTTTCGAAGACGATCTGCAGGGGAATTGCTTCGGGAACCAGGTCGGTCGGTTCGAGCGGTGGAACATGGACTTCGACGTACACACCTGGATCAAGCTCCTGGCCGGCTTTTCCCGCCGGTTGGCCATCGACCTTCACGAATCCATCGTGGATCAGGCCCTGCAGACGCGAGCGGGAAAAGTCTGGCAGGCAGGCCACGAGAAATTTATCCAGGCGCTGGCCCTTTGGTCCGCTGAAGGAGAAGGAAAATATTTCGTCACTCACCCATTTCTCCGTCCCGGCGCGGTTGAGCCGGGTTTTCCGCGGGCCGGTGATCAGAGAAGGTCGAAGCATCCTGTTTTTTCTCGCGCCGCTCGATGGTCCAGACACCCAGGACCAGGATCGCTACACCCAAGGTAATGCTTGAATCGGCGATGTTGAACACCGCGAACGAGCCCACCGAGATAAAATCCGTGACTTGCCCATTTTGGGTGAGGCGGTCGATCAGATTTCCACTCGCGCCGGCCAGCATCAGACACATCGCAATTCGCACCGGCCAGTCTTGCCGGGATACCCTAGGAAAATAGTACAGGATGGCAATCACAACAGCAATCGCCAGGATGGTAAAGACCAATCCAAATCCCTGGAACATGCCAAATGCGGCTCCGGTGTTGCTCCAGTGAACGATTCTAAAATAGGGCAGCATCCAGGGCCAGGGCGCCCACTCCGCGGTTAATGCCAGGTGGGTACGGACCAACTCTTTGGTAAGCTGGTCTATTATCACAATTAACCCGGCCAGTCCCAGGAGGAATGCATAATCCCTGACGTACTTCTTCAAATCTACCTCCACGATGAAAACTTCCCCCATTGTACCCCAGAATACAGAAAATTCCGGATCCTCTCCCCGGTCTGTTCCCAGGTAGGATAAAATCGGGATCGTTCCAATGCCGCGACACCCATTCGCGCCAGCATTGCCCGGTCGAGCGCCGCTGCTTCCAGGCATCTCGCCGCTTCCTCGACCTGGCCCGGGTCGACCAGCCAGCCCGTCTCCCCAGGTGCGATCAGCTCCCGCGCCGCTCCACGGCTGGAGCCAAGCGCTGGAAGACCGTGTTGAAACCCCTCAAGATAAACGATTCCAAATCCTTCGTAGGAAGATGGAACCGCCAGCAGGTGGTTTTCTAAAAACTGGTGGGCCAGGTCTGCGTCATCGAGCGGGCCAAGGAAATGGACGCGTTTCCGGATCCCGCTCCGATCAGCCAGCCGCTGCATCTGTTGGCTGTAACTCGGGTCGGCCGTAAGGCTACCCACGACGTTCAACTCCCAGTTCGTCTTTCTCAGCCGCGCCAGCGCCCGGATCACCAGCCCCACGTTTTTGCGCGGGATCAGGTTTCCCACGAAAAGGGCGGCCAGCGGCCCTTCACGCACAGCCCGCCGGGATACATCCACGGCGCTAACCTGTCCTGTGAAGCGGTCGCCGGCCGGGGTTGCCACGATCCCCGGCGCAGGATGCCCCACAACTTGCTCGACCGCCTGCCGGGTGGTCTGGCTGTTGAAGATACAGGCATCCACCGACTGCAAATACGCCCGCTCGATCTGGCGGTACAGCGGGCGAATCCATCCAGGGTGCTCCTCACTGGAACGAAGATGATGCACGATGGAGACGATCGGATAGCTCACCTGATCGCGGATCTGGCGGTTGGCCCAGGCCAGCGAAGGATGATTCAGCTCGTCCTGAAGGAGTACATCGATCTTGAGCTTTTCCAGGCGAGAGCGCCATTCCCGCGAAAGATTGTCCCCCAGGTGGCGAGCATAATTCCGCCAGGGCAGGCTGACCAGCTCGACCTCATCTCCCCGCTTCAGCAGATGCTCAACCAGCTTGCGGTCGTACAGGTAACCACCCGAGATAGTCTCCAGGCTCCCATAGATCAACAGGCCAACCCGCACCTAGCGCTCCACCTGGTAGGCGGCCCAGGCAGTCTCGTTCTCCCACAGCCGCACGGTGACTCGCTGGATGTTCGGAGCCAGGATCTCCCGGTCCAGGGCGGCGCAGAGATACCGTGAAAACAGCTCAATCGATGGATTGACTCCCTGGAACTCGGGAAGGTCGTTGAGCATCCGGTCGCGATAGGTCTCCACAAGGCGATCCAGCGCCGCTTCAATTGCGACGATATCGACCAGGTAATTGTATTCATCCAGGCGGGTTCCATCCAACTGCAGTTCGAGTTGGTAATGATGCGAATGTTTCTCGTTTTCAGGACCCCAATTGCCCCCGATCAGGTAATGTTGGGCGATAAAATTACGCCGTACGGCAACCGTATACATCTTTCCTCCCTAATTTAGTGACATTCAAGATCTAGTTTACTATAATCAACGTATCTAAACATAACCACCAAGACTCCAGGCTCAGAATGCACCACCATGGGAAAAGAAATGGGAACGGCGATGAAGATGCAGAAGAATGGAACCGGCAATACTCAATTGGATTTGTTGACGAGCATCAATCTGGATGATTTTTGCAAAGCGTTCGGTGCGTCTCCCCATGGCGGGACCACCTGGTTGTTAAGGCGGCTCCTCCGGCCTGCTGCGCGCCGATTTGCGCGCCAGATTATCAACTTTGACCAGGAGGTCCTGGAGGTTGGCCTGGCGGCTGCCTCACAGCAGTTCCTGGAAACCTATATCCAGGGAATGCAGGTGACCGGGGTCGAGAACCTCCCGATCGATAGTCCACTCCTGGTGCTTTCCAATCATCCCGGCCTGACGGACACTCTGGCGCTGTTTGCCAGCATCCCCCGTCCCGATCTGCGCGTCGTCGCTCTCGACCGCCCCTTTTTGCGCGCCATGCCTGAAACCAACCGGCGATTATTCTTTGTCTCCGACCAGACCGATGGGCGCATCAATGTGATCCGCTCCGTGGGACGCCACCTGCGCGCCGGCGGTGCAGTGCTGACCTTTCCTGCTGGTGAAATCGAGCCTGATCCCGCTTCTATGCCCGGGTCAATTGCAGGGTTGGAAAACTGGTCGCGAAGCCTCGCGTTTTTCGTGCGCATCTCCCCCGAGACACGGATCATCCCGGTAATCGTCAGCGGTGTCTATGCGCCTCAGGCTCTTCGCCACCCATTGGTCAACCTGCGCCGGAGCTCGAAGGACCGTGAGATCCTGGCCGCCAATCTGCAGATCCTGGTAAAAAGCATTTCCGTCCGCATCTGGCCGGTCAACCTGCACGTCGATTTTGGGCCACCCATCCTGTCCGAAGATCTGCTCAAGCTGGGAGACGCGAGCCAGATCACCCAGGCAGTAACCAATTACGTCCAGGGTCTTCTGGAAGTGGTCCACCCCGCCGAAGCTCAGCATATGATAGACGATTCTCAGCCGGCCCGGTAATCCAGCAGAACCTGGACTGCTTCCCCTGGTGCATCCCTTAAAATCCGGTAAGCCTGGTCTGCATGGGTGATAGGAATCCGGTGAGTCACCAGGCGCGCCGGACCGATCCTGCTGATCATCTCCCAGGCCCAATCCAATCGCCGCCGCTTGCTCCAGCGGCCGCTCAGCTCGGGAGCCAGCGTGCTCACCTGGCTGCTGATCAAGCGGATACGGCTGCGGTGGAAACGCCCACCCAGCTCGAGCGCGGCCGTTTTTTGCCCGTACCACGATCCCACAACGATTCGGCCGTTGAAACCGGCGGTCTCGATAGCCACATTCAGCGTTTCTGGGCTGCCACTCAGCTCGAAAACCAGGTCGGCGCCCGGATACTCTCTGCTGGCGTTGAGGTGAGCCTTGACCTGCTCCAGCCAGTCCGGCTCATCTGGACCGACGCTGGCCTGCGCGCCCAGCTCGATCGACAGCTTCCGCCTGGGCAGATACCGGTCTACGGTGACCAGCGCCGAGAGCGGGTAACTCGCCAGCAGGCTGGTCGTCAGCAGCCCGACCACTCCCTGCCCGAATACCGCGACCTGCTCGCCGGTTTGAGGAGCTCCATCCATCAGGAAATTGACCGCTGTTTCCATGTTGGGCAAAAAGACCGCATCCTCCAGGGGCAATCCCTCGGGAACCGGTAACAACTCCTGGGGCACCGCCCAGAACAGGTCCTCGTGAGGGTGAAAAGAGAACACCCGTCTACCAATCCACTCCCGGGCGGTCTCAGGTGTCGAGCCTTCGACAACTCTACCTGCCGAGGCATATCCATATTTCATCGGGTATTTGAATTCTCCGCTCAGCGCCAGGATCGTCTCATCGACCGCCAGCCCGCGAGGCCACAAGTCGTTATACACCAGTATCTCCGTCCCCGCGCTGATTGCCGATACTTCAACTCGGACGAGGACTTGCCCCGTCTGAGGGGCTGGGATCTCTTCGCTCTCCACGCACACCTGGCCGGGGCCGGTAAAATACAGGGCGCGCCGCTTCATGAATCACTCCTTGACAAAATCCCCCCAAATCACCAGATCTTCGCCCAATTTCTCTTGCCCCCACACGTTGATCCGTTTCCCTGGTTGGCTCACCTGATTTCCCTTCTCATAGGCCTTCAAGCCACCGAGATAGATCGGCGCCACAGTCAGCACCAGCCGATCCGCTTTTTCCTGGTCGATGAAGCTGCTGATCACCCGCGCCCCTCCCTCGACCATCAAACGCTCGACCCCCAGTTCGCCGAGACAGCCCAGCAGGTCGTCCAGATCGATCCAGCCATGTGGATCCGAATTCAACTCATACACCTGCGCCCCCAGTTCTTCCAACCTGCACCGTTTCTCCCCATTCGCTCCCGGGGTGGCCATAATCCACAATGGCCTGGCTGGATCCTGCAGCAGGTTCGCCTGGAGGGGGATGCGCAGCCGGGGATCCAGCACCACCGGGCAAGGGTTCGCTCCCGGTACCAGCCGTACGGTGAGCATTGGATTGTCCGCCAGCACGGTCCCCACCCCGACCAGGATCGCGTCGTGGCCGGCGCGCAGTTGGTGAGTCATCCGCGCAGACTCGGCGCCGCTGATAGCTGTCGGCTGGCCTCTCCGCCAGGCAATGGAGCCATCCAGGCTCTGCGCGTAGGCCAATGTCACCAGCGGCCGGCCGGTGCGGGTGTGGTGCTCAGCCGCGCCCGCCAGGATCTCGTCAATCGCCAGCATGCTTCGCTTTGGAAGCCAGATTCGCCCGCAGGAACGCCATCTCGGGAAGGTTCAACATGTGGTGCATGCGCTCGCGCTTGGTAAGCAGATATTGGGCGTTATCCCGGGTTACTGTGGGCTGCGAGGGCACCCGCTCCACAACCTTCACCCCCAGCCTCTTCAAGTATTGGATTTTATCCGGGTTATTGGTCAACAGGCGGATCGAGCGGATACCCAGATCATTCAGAATCAGCGCCGCGATGGTGTAATCGCGCTGGTCGGCAGGATGGCCCAGGACGAGGTTCGCATCTACTGTGTCCAAGCCTTCGTCCTGCAGGTTATACGCTCTGAGCTTGCTTTGCAGTCCAATCCCCCTGCCCTCCTGGCGCAGATAGATCACCACGCCCAACCCTTCTGCGGCGATTTGCTTCATTGCGTTTTGCAACTGCTCCCCACAATCGCACCGCTGCGATCCAAGCACATCTCCGGTGAAGCACTCCGAATGAACGCGGACCAGCACCCCGGCTCTTCCAGTTACATTTCCCCTGACGAGGGCCAGGTGCTCTTTCTCATCGCGGTTATTCGTGTACAGGCACAATTGAAATTCCCCATAATCGGTTGGTATCCGCGCGCATACTACCCTTTGTATCATTAATTCCGTCATGATCCCAGTTGATCCTTTCTAACAACGTTTGGGCTGCGCATCCGTGATTCAACAAATAGCAGCGCAAACAAGGCCAATTCCACAATTTTTGTCGCATATCCAACAAAAGATCGTTCACCGAAAATAATCCATAAAAATATGGTCAGAGCGGTAAACCCCATGAACACATAGCGTATCAGGCCTCTTCTCTCGCGAAGGATAGGCAGCGGAAGAAAATAAAGAGCTGCCAGGAGGGACAAATACCCTAACCCGTTCAGGATGAAAGTGATATCGGGAAAATTTCTCGTCAGGTGAACGATTGCAGTGATCAAAGTCAGCACTACAATTCCCACCTGGAGTAAACCAAATTTGCCTTCAGTCTCAACCATCTTAATGACCTCTTTCCTGGGTATTGTTAAGATTCCTTAGCGCGTCATCCAACTGATCAGGCTCAGACCCAGGCCTCCCATCAGCAGGTCCCGCCCACGCATCAGTAGGCTTAAGGAAATGCCAAAAGCCGGGCTCAAGCCAAAGGCCTGCATGACCAGCATCTGGCTGGCTTCAAGTGTGCCCGATCCGCCGAGGGTCGGCACAATGAAGGCGATGCGGACGATGGTCAGTGCACCAATGATTTTCACCAGAGGCAGGTTTAACCCGATAAAACGCAATGCCAGGGCATAATCGGGGAGCGAGGCCATCCAGATGATCGTGGTGATCAGGAGCACAATCCCCAGCGTCCAGTTTTTTTCCAGGATGAAATGCAGGACCTGTGTTTCGGCTCCTGCGACCACCTGGATCGATTTTTCTATCCCGGTGCGAACCGCATCGGGAAGGGGCAGGCGAACCAGGAGACGGATCAGGTCGGAAAGCGGCTTCCGCCCTTTCCACACTGCGACCAGATATAAGACCGAGATGAGCAGCAAGACCACCAACCAGATTCGTGGGTTGTTAAGATGTCGCCAAAGAGATGATGTTTTTTTCGCATAGAACTCTCTGTCTGATCGATCCAAAACCACACCCAAGATCGGTTGGGGCAGACAGCACATACTAATATTTACGCACTGCCCCCACAATTGGATTGCACAACCATAATGCCCCACAAATCTGTACAGACGCACCGATCCAGCCAGTTTCACCTGTATGATGCTAATTTTATCATTATTATGGAATTTATTCACATTTTCACATTTGCCCCATCCACTCCCCGCCCTAAACCGGGACGCAAATCGCTCTTGAGATCGGCTGGGGGTGGGGATCCAGGGGTGAGGGCTGGTTCCCAAGGCTAACCATAGGCAAAAAGCCCCGAAGATTAAATTCGGGGTCTTTTATGTTTCGGTCCATCTTGCTATGCGTTGCGGATCACACCGAGAATCAGGCTTTCCCCCTCCAGGTTGTGCGTTTCTGTGTAAGCGCCTTCGGGAGCCGGTCCGGAAACCAGGCGGGTCGCCAGGGTTTCGTTGCAAAGATACTCTGACCACTCCTGGATTACCTCTGCCAGTGTGGGCCCGGCCTGGAAGTACACGCTGATGCGGTCTTCGATATTGAATCCTGCGTCTTTCCGCATCGACTGCAAGCGGCGCACCACCTCGCGCGCCAGCCCCTCAGCGCGCAGCTCCGGGGTGATCACCGCGTCGACAGCCACCGTGATCTGCTTGTCGGCCATCACCGCCAGCCCTTCGACCGGCACAGTCTGGACGAGCACTTCGTTTGCTTCGAGGACAACCTTCTCACCGTTCAGCGCCAGCTCGACAGGGTTCCCGGCCTGGACGGTTCGGGCGACCACAGCGGAGTCTGCCGCACTCAACGCAGCGCGGACCTGGGGGAACTTTTGTCCATACTTCGGACCGAGCAGCTTGTTGTCAGGCAGCACCTTATAGTGAACCAGCTTCTCGGACTTCTCGACGAACTCCAGGGATTTTACATTAAGCTCGTCGGCAACGATTTCAACCAGCTCAGGATCCAGATTCGCCTTTGCGGCGTGGACCAGGGCGCGGGCCAACGGCTGGCGGACTTTCAGGTTCGCGCCGCTGCGGGCGGCCAATCCCAGGCTGGCAATCTGCCGGGCCAGGCCCATCTGTTCGAGCACCTCTTTGTCGATGACCGCTTCTTCGGCCTCGGGCCAGAGGGTGTGGTGCACGCTGCCGTGAGCTCTGGGCTGGACTGCAGCGACCAGATTCTGGTACATTGCCTCGGTGACGAATGGGGTGAAGGGAGCCAGCAGGCGGATCAGCCGGACCAGGACGTAGTACAGCGTGGTGTACCCCCCGTTCTTATCCGCGTCGTGCTCACTCTTCCAGAAGCGGCGGCGCGAGCGGCGCACGTACCAGTTGGTCAGGTCGTCCAGGAAAGCCTCCACCGCCAGCGTTGCGCTGAGCGGATCAGTTTTTTCCAGGGCGCGTGTGACCTCGCCGGTCACCTGGTTGAGGCGAGCCAGCACCCATCGGTCGAGCAGCGCCGGGCTGTCTGGCGTTTTCCCTTCCGGCTGGTCCGGGTCAAAGCCGCCTTTCGAAGGCGTCCACCCGTCCAGGTTGGCGTAGGTGACGAAGAAGCTGTAGACGTTCCACAGCGGCAGCAGGAAAGACCGGCGCACCTCGTCGCCGCGTTTGTAGCCAAAGAGCAGGTCGTTCTCCGGTTTGTGGGCGCAGTACATCCAGCGCATCACGTCCACGCCGATCTTATCCGCCGCTTCGTTGAATTCGATCGAGTTTCCCCAGCTTTTATGCATCGGCCGACCGTCTTCCGCCAGCAGGGTGCCGTAGCCAAAATTCTCCAGGAACGGCGGTGACTGGTCGATCACCGTGGCCATCGCCAGCAGGCTGTAGAACCAGTTGCGGAACTGGCCCGGGAAGGATTCGCTGATCCAATCCGCCGGGTACCAGCTCCGCCAGTATTCGCGGTTCCGGCGGTACTGCAGAGTGCTGAAAGAAACAATCCCGGCGTCGAGCCAGGGGTTGCCCACGTCGGGGATACGCTCCATCCGCCCGCCGCAGTCTGGACAGGCCAGTTGGACTGCATCGATAAAAGGTCGGTGCGGGGTATGCCCTTTAAACTCGACCCAGCCCGCGACCGCCCGCGCCTCCAATTCGACCTCATTGCCGATCACTTCGTAATGCTTGCATTCGTCGCAAATCCAGATCGGCAGGGCCAGCCCCCAGTAGCGCTTCTTGCTGATCATCCAGTCGTGCATGTTCATCAGCCAGTCCATCTCGCGTGAATACCCGAAATCCGGGATCCAATGGATCTGGTCGACCACATCCATGATCTGGTAGCGCAGGCTGCGCATCTTTTCCTCTGCGGTCAGCTCGCCGCGCGGCTTGTCGTAAACCGGGCCCATCGAGATATACCACTCGTCCACCAGGCGGAAGACCAGCTCGGTCTTGCAGCGCCAGCAGGTCGGGTAGCGGTGTGAATAGGGATCCACCCGATACAGATAGCCCTTGTCGTCCAGGCTTCTAAAGATCGGCTGAGCCACCTCCGAGACGTGCATCCCGGTTAGCCAACTGAAGCCGTTTTCGAAGAAACCCTCCTCATTGAGCGGAGCGATCATCGGCAGGTGGTGTTCCTTGCCGAGAACGAAGTCCTCGGCGCCGCACCCCGGAGCGATGTGGACCAGCCCGGTGCCTTCCGTCTCGCCGACCGCGTCCCAGGCAATCACCTGGTGGGCCTCAGCGGCAGTTTGAGTGATGCCTTTGGTCACTTCAGGGAGCTGGGTCAAACCGCCAGGCTGCTGTGCAGCGGGCAGCTCATCGAAGGGACCATCGTAGGTCCAGCCAACCATGTCCCTGCCCTTCAGTTCGCTGACCACTTCATAAGGGCCTTTGAGCATGTGCAGGGTGCCTCTCGAGAGGTAAAAGTACTCTTCCCCTTGTTTCACACGGACGTAATCCAGATCAGGGCCCACAGCCACAGCGACGTTGCTGCTCAGCGTCCAGGGTGTGGTCGTCCAGATCAGCATACTCTCCCCAGGCCTTTCGCGCAGCGGGAAGCGCAGCACCACGCTATCGTGGGTCAGCTCGGCATAGCCATCGGTAACGATCTCGTGCTGGCTTATCCCGGTCGCACAGCGCGGACACCAGGGCATCACATCCGCTCCGCGGTACATCCAGCCCTTCTCCCAACATTTCTTCAAGAAGGTCCAGATCATGTAGTTGTTCTCGTTCGAGAAGGTAAAGTAGCTGCCGCCGGCCTCGGGAAGCCCCAGCCGTCCGATCACCTGCTCGACAGTGTCGGTCAGAGGTCCTTCTGGACCTTCGACAGTAATCTTCTGGGATGGATCCTCCAGCAAACGCCCCGCCAGGTCGCGCAACCCCTCCGGGTCGTTCCAGTCCATCCAGTATCCCAGACGGATCGACTGTTCGGTCTGGATCGCGGCATAGCGCAGCACGCGCGCCTTGCAGTCGCGCACGAACTGGGCCAGACCATAGGTCTCGATATCTTTTTTGCTCCGGAAGCCTTTTTCTTTCTCGACCTCGACTTCCACCCAGAGGCCCTGGCAGTCAAAGCCGTTCTGGTAGCGCAGCTTGCGCCCGCGCATAGTCCAGAAACGCTGGATCAAATCCTTATATGTGCGGCCCCAGCCGTGGTGAACGCCCATCGGGTTGTTGGCTGTGATCGGGCCATCGATGAAGGACCAGTGGGGAGCATCCTTGCGCAGCTCGCGCAGCTTGTGAAAGGAACGGTTTTGTTCCCAGAACTTCAGAAGCTCGCGCTCCTGGGCTGGAAAATCAACTTTTGCGGGGATCTCTTTAAAGGCCATCGACTACCTCTTCTTCTCTCTCTTTTTCAGGGAGACGAGGGATCAGATCAAAATAAAATGCTCCCGTCCCCATTCAGGGACGAGAGCTGCATACTCCCACGGTACCACCCTGGTTCTCACCGCAAGGGCGAGCGCCTCTGCCGGGTACAGGTCATAATTTCGACCGATACTCGCACCGAGGATAACGGGCGGTGGCCCGGCTCACCTACTGACGGTGGTTTCCGCGTTCAGATCGCAGCTCCGGAAGGATTTTCGGCCTGCTGTGCGGTCCCGGCTCACACCATCTCCGGGCTCGCTGTCCGCCGTGTCTGGCAGGCGTACTCGTTTCCATCAATGCTTTCGACTGTGAAACTGACCGTATTATGCCAAAAAGCAGCGGGTTTGTCAACGGATGGGTGGTATACTTTGAGGAAAGCGGAATCGCAAGTCCCCATTTCTTCATCTTAAATCTTTTTCTCCAGGAGGTTTCATGACAGCTTCCGTGCGTTCTCCGAACCCATCCCGGCGCGGGGTGAGGGTCATGATAATCTTCTTTATCTTTATGCTCCTCCACCAGAGCGACAAATTATTGATCGGACCACTGATGAGCCCGATCATGGATACCTTCAAGATCAATAACTATCAATGGGGCTTGATCAACACCGGCGCATTGGTCGTCGGCTCGTTGCTCTATCCGGTCTGGGGCTGGCTGAGCGACCGCTACCACCGCGGTAAGCTGCTGGCCCTGGCCTCGCTGATCTGGGGTTCGACCACCTGGATTAGCGCCATCGCCCCGACCTATCCTTTTTTCCTGGTAACCCGGTCCTCGACCGGGATCGACGACTCGAGCTACCCGGGTCTTTACAGCCTGGTCGCCGATTACTTCAGCCCCAAGGAGCGGGGAAAGGTCTATGGAATCTTGCAACTCACTCAGCCGATCGGTTATTTGATCGGAATGATGCTGGCTCTCGTGTTAGGTGGGGTGATCGGCTGGCGGGCGGTTTTTTACATCACCGGTTCGCTGGGGATGTTCCTGGCAGTGGTGATCTTTTTCGGTGTGAAGGAAATCCCGCGCGGCTCGAGCGAAGCAGAGCTGGAGGGCGTGGATAAAGAAAAATATAAGTTTAGCTGGAAGACCGCCGGGGAGATGCTGAAGAAAAAGACCATGCTGATGATCTACAGCCAGGGCTTTTTTGGTATCTTCCCCTGGAATGTGATCTCGTATTTCTTTTTCGGCTATCTGGAGCGCGAACGCCATTACAGCGGCGATATGATGCTCTTTACCATGGCCCCGGCGATCCTGGTGCTGGCTGCCGGCTACCCGCTGGGCGGTTTCCTGGGCGACCGGCTGTTCAAGCGCACCCCCCGCGGCCGGCTGATCGTCAGCGCGGCCGGGGTGATCCTGGGTGCGATCTTTCTCTACATCACCATGAACATCCCATTCGACCAGCCGGTTTTGTTTGCGTTCATGTTGTTGGTCACCGCCCTTTTCATACCTATTGCCGCACCGAACGTGCTCTCCACGATCTACGACGTCACCGTCCCCGAAGTCCGGTCGACCGCTAACGCAGTGGAGAGCTTTATCGAGAATATTGGCGCAGCGGCCGCCCCTTTGATTTGCGGAGCCATCGCCGATGCCACCTCGCTCAGCAACGCAATCCTGATTATCTGCCTGGTCTCCTGGGGTCTGTGTTTCATTTTCTTTTTTGGGGCTATGTATTACATTCCCAAAGATCTCTCCGATTTGCACGCACAACTGCACGAGCGGGCAGCGGTGGAAACAGTGAAGAGCAGATGATGAACCACAGAGGAGCTTTGTAAGAGATTTTCTTTTTGCGGGTCAGGAGGACGCTATCGTCGGATGATCCATTCAGGAAACTACCCCATAGAAGAGGGGCAGGGGCTCGACCGGCGCATCACTCCACGTGACCGCCGCAAGCACCGCGGCCCGCGTTTGCTCCAGGGATTGGGCGGAATTCGCATGGATGGTGAAGAGCGGCTGGCCCTGCTCTACCTGGTCGCCCACGTTGACTTGGACGACGATCCCCACCGCGTGATCGATCAAGTCGCTCTTTTGGGCACGCCCGGCGCCCATATCCACTGAAGCCTCGCCGATCAGCCGCGCGTGTACCCTGGCGATCGTCCCGGCTCGCGGCGCGAGGACATCCTCGACGATGGGGGCTTGCGGGAGCCGCTCGGGATGGTCGATGCAATCCACATCGCCGCCCTGCGCAGCAACCAGGGCGCGAAAAATCTCCCAGGCTTTTCCAGAGAAGAGGGAGGTTTCCGCCATCTGGCGCCCTTCTTCCAGTGTGCCAGCCTTCTCTCCTAACAGGAGCATGTGCGAGGCGACGGTCAGGCAGTGCTCGCGGAAATCTGCGGGACCTTTTCCGTGGAGAGTATCGATCGCTTCGCGCACCTCCAGAGCGTTTCCCACCGCCTCGCCCAGCGGCTGGTTCATGTCCGAGAGCAGGGCAATTACTCGCCGCCCGCTCAGCTTGCCGATCGAAATCATCAGCTCAGAAAGCTCGCGGGCATCCGCCAGGGTTTGCATAAAGGCGCCCAGGCCCACCTTGACGTCCAGGACGATGGCCTGTGCCCCGGCGGCAATCTTTTTGCTCATGATCGACGAGGCGATTAAGGGGATCGATTGGACCGTTCCGGTCACATCGCGCAGCGCATAAAGCTTACCATCCGCTGGCGCCAGGTCCGCACTCTGCCCGGCAAGCACCAGGCCAAGGCTGGCCAATTGATCGAGGAACTCCTGCTTGCTCAGATTCACCCGGAACCCGGGGATCGATTCTATTTTATCCAGGGTCCCGCCGCTGAACCCCAGCCCTCGCCCCGACATCTTGCCTACCGGCAAGCCGCAGGCTGCCACGGTGGGCTCGGCCACCAGGGTGGTCTTATCCCCCACCCCACCGGTCGAGTGCTTGTCCACGGCGATCTTCACGACCTGGCTGAGCTCGAGGATATCCCCGCTGTGCGCCATGGCCATGGTCAGGTCGGTGGTCTCACGGGGGGTCATCCCATTGAGGAGCACGGCCATCGCCCAGGCAGAGGCCTGGTAATCGGGGATCTCTCCTCGAGTAAATCCATCCACGAAGAAGTGGATCTCTTCTTCGGTCAGCTCCTGACGGTCGCGCTTCTTGATAATCACCTCGACTGCTCGCATGCTTCCCTCCTGATTGGTGTTCCCCGCAGAGCGGGGCCAGTGAGATTCCCACGCAGAGCGTGGGAACCAGGACATCGAGAATCAACAAGGCGTCCCTTCCCACGAAAAGCTTGCAGGGAGAAACGCCTTCGCGCAGCCCCGGATCCTGGCCATCTTGCGGCCGGGTCCGGTTATTTTTTCAAAACGATGGTCACCTTGCGGTTCGGCTCCTCACCTATGCTTTCCGTGTTCACATCGGGATGATTGCGCAACTCCAGGTGGACCACCCGCCGCTCATTAGCCGGCATTGGTTCAAGCACCTGCCTGCGCCCGGTGGAGATGCATTGTTCGGCCATGCGGCGGGCAAGCTGGCGCAGTTGGCGCTCACGGCGCGCCCGGTATCCCTCGACATCGATCAGGAGAGGGATCCAGCGCTCCAGTTCTTTGCCCACAATCAGGCTGGCGATATACTGCAGCGCGTTGAGGGTCTCCGATCGCCGCCCAATGAGGATGCTCAGATCATCGCCATGGATCTCGACCAGGATGGACTGCTGGCCTTTGGGATCTTCGGGTTCGACGAACCGCGCGGTTACCCGGGCACGAACCTTCATTTTTCCGAGCAGCTCATCCACCGTATCGCGGGCAACGGCCAGATCATGGTCAGCATCCTCTTCGGCCTCATCTTCCAGCTCGCTAGATTTTCCTTTTTCCATGGCCAGCGGAGCGGCTTGATTGGAGTGGACCGGTTCTTCCTGGTAGGTCTTTTTGACGGACGCAGTCTGCAACTCGACCTTCTGACTCTTCAGAGAAAGGCGGATCCTTGCCTGGCGGCTGCCCAGGCCGAACAACCCCCGGCTTCCTGCATCGAGCACCTCAACATCCACAGCTTCCAGCGGTAAACCAAGGTCAGCCAGGCCCTTGTTGATTGCTTCGTCAACTGTTGGAGCGATGATCTCCAGGGTAGTTCTCTCTTCACTCATGTCTGCCTCAAAAATCAAATTAACAATGAAGACGACCCATATCACTTCTTCGTGGTGCGTGAGGTGCTAGTTCGCTTCACAACGTTTTTTGAGCTGCTGGTACTTTTTTCGATCTTTTTCACGCTGCCGTTGCTTTTGTGATCGGTATCCCGGCTGACCACGCGCGTGCTCGAGCTGGCGGAAGCGGAGGCAAATTTGGGGATCAGGGCGCCCCAGTTGACCTTACCCAGCAGCGCATACTGGGCGATACCGACCAGGTTGCTGGTCACAAAATACAGGGAAAGTCCCGAAGCCAGCGTGTAGGAAAGATATCCCATCAGGAATGGCATATAGAGGTTCATCATCTTGCTCATTTGAGCGCTCTGGTCGTTGGGGTTCGACGACGACGGGGTTATGAGCTTGGACTGGATGTAAGTCGTGATCACCACCACGATTGCCAGCGTGGGGATACCGATTCCAAAAAGAATCAGGCGCTCGGGTTGGCCAAGGTTCATCCACAGGAAATGGCTATTGAGCGGAATGAGCTTGGTGATTTGCAGCAGGCCAGGGTAAGTGTTCTGGATTAGGTGAACCACATCCAGGGGAGCCGAGGCCATGGCTTTGATGATGCTCTGGTACAGGGCAATGATAATCGGGAACTGGATCAGCGTAGGGAGGCAGGAAGCGAAAGGGCTGATCCCCATCTCTTTGTAGAGGGCCATCTGCTCCTGAGCCAGCTTTTCCTTATCATCCTTATACTTCTTCTGGATCTCAAGGTAGCGAGGATCCTGCTGCAGGTTTTGCATCCCCTGTGTTCCTTTGATTTGCTGCACCATTAACGGGTGCGTGATTAAACGAATCAGGATCGTGAACAGGATGATCGCGATCCCAAAGTTTTGCCCGACCATGTTATAAATGAGGAGCAAAACATTGACAAATAAGTTAATAAAAGCATCCCACATAGTTGTTTACCTTTAGTACTTGATACTACTTGGGCAGATTGAAAGGTGCGCCCACCACCGTTCCATTTCGATCGACATATTCAAGCAGCTTATCGGTGGACTGGGTAAAAGCGATCAGATAACGGTCACCAACAAGCTTTGGACTCGTATAAAGTTTACCACCAATTGGCTGATTCCATTTAATAGATCCATTCGGCATGACCGCAGCCAGGTTCCCGGTCCCGGTCGATACCACCACCCAGTCCTTGTCGACCAGCGGCGTACCGGTAATCGTTCCACCGATCTTCACCTTTTGGACCAGCGTGCCCTGATCGGCGTTGAAAATGTACAGGTTTTCATCGGTTGAGCCAAAATAGAGTTGCTTGTCCTTGAGGGCAGGCCCACTCCAGATAGAGCCATCGACGGGTTTATGCCAGAGAACGCTGCCGTTAGCGCTATCGATCGCGTAGATCTCCTCACCAATCGTACCAACGTACAGCTTACTGCCGTCTTCGCTCAAGGCCGGGGTGCCGGTGATCGCCGTCCCAAGGTCCCTTTTCCAAACCAGCTTTCCATCTTTCTGGGTGACGGCATAGAGGAAATGGTCCATCGAGGGGACATAGAGCAGCTTGCCATCTGTGGCGGGGGTAGCCCATAGACCGTTGCCGGCTGTGAACGTCCACCGCTTTTTCCCGGAGAAATCCAGAGCATACAGGTTCGCATCGGCAGATGGCAGATAGATCCCGGTTTCATTGACCAATGGAGCGACGATGATCCGATCATTCGTCAAGAAATTCCAGCGATCCGCCCCGGTCTTTGGGTCCACGCTGTAGAGGACGTGATCGTACGCCCCAAGGAGAAGCTGTTGACCATCGGGGGTCAGCGCCGGATCGGTGTAGAACTGCTTAGCTGTTGAAGGCTTGTCGGGATAACTCCAGATTTGGGTCATGCCGTCCAGATTGACAGCGAATACCCGGCCTCCATCAGCCATGTAAGCCAATTTCTGGTAGACACTCAGCCCCGGCCAGGTGCTGGCCGGAACCTGGCCGCCACAGGCGGAGAGGAACAGAACCGAAAGAGCCGCGAGGAACAGGAGAGAGAAGCGATGTATTTTCTTCATTCGACTATATTGAAGAGCTCCAGATAGAAATGCATCCATAAGATCGTCATGGGACGGGATCGTAACCGCCCGGATTAAAAGGGTTACAGCGCAATACCCGCCAGGTTGCCATCAAGCTGCCTTTTAGCACTCCGTACTTATAAATAGCCTGGTACCCATAGTGGGAGCAGCTTGGATAAAAACGGCAGGTATTGGGTGGCAGTGAACGCGACAGCGTTATCTGGTACAGGCGAATTGCTCCAAGGAGGAGCCAGCGCGGCCAGGTATTCCAGCGTACCGACAGGTCCCGCAAACGTGGCTCCGAGGCGTATTCTGAACTCACCTCGTGAGCTGTATGATCATGTTCAGGTTCTACTTGCTGTTCCATATCAACATCAACCGACATTCAATCTCTGACAAGCTTCGCGCGTTCGACCAGTGTTTCCAGGGCTGCCTGAATTTCTGGAAAAGAGGCCGCCAGAACCGGACGGCGCGCTAACAATAAAATGTCCCATCCCTGGGCCAGACGGGGGAGAAGGGGCTGAACGGCCGCTTTTAGGCGGCGTTTTGCCCGGTTTCTTTCCACGGCCCCACCCAATGATCGGGTAGTGATGACAGCCGCCTGTATGTGGGGACCTTCACTTGGACTGGCAATCAACATAACAAGCGGGTGGGCATAAGCTTTACCCAAACGCCGCACCCGCATGATATCGTCGGACCGGGTCAGACGAAATCTTCGGTTCACGTCAGAGGCTTACCACCGAATTCGTTTCACGTGGTTGTTCATGCTGACGGTCAGCTTATGGCGACCCTTCAGACGCCGCCGCTTAAGGACTTCCCGCCCGTCCGCGGTGGCCATTCGAGAGCGAAAACCATGGACGCGGAGGCGCCGGCGAATCTTGGGTTGGTACGTTCGTTTCGTCATTCTGTAAACCCTTTCGTGACCAGGAAATCATCTTTCCGGAGTATCGCAAATTATTTAGCGGCTAATTATACCGCAAGGATCGCGGGGGGTCAAATCCTGTGGTTGTCGAATTTGTCCTTCTTTGGTTGTGCCGTCGTGGTAGGGGTGAACAAATCGGCCAGCTTCTCTGCTCCTTCCACATCGGTGACCGCGAGAACCTCATCGTCCGCTTCGAGGGGAATCACCCCGCGGGGGACGATCACCTCACCTTTGCGGATGATCGCAGCGATCACGCACTGGTCAGGCAGCCCAAGGTCGCGAATAGGAACGCCAATGGCAGGAGCGCCCTGCGGAATTTTCTCTTCGACCAGGGAATAGTTCCCCCGCCGGAGCTTGAGCAGTGTCAACATATCTCCCATCGACATTTCTTCCTCGATCATGCTCGCCATGATCTCGGCCTGGTTCATCGCCACGTCGACGTGGAACTTCTGGTCGAAGAGCCAGGAATTGCGCGGGTTATTCACCCGAGCGATCGTCCGGCGGACGTTAAAGCGAGTCCGGGCAAAATAGCACAGCGACAGGTTTTCCTCATCGCTGGTGGTCACTGCCGCCAGCACCTGCGCGTTGCGTATCCCGGCCGCTTCCAATACCTGCGGATCAATTGGCTTTCCTTCGTAAATAACCTCAGTCGGGAGCTCTCGATGGATGCGGGTCAGCACTTCACGCCGGTCTTCCACCAGGCGAACTTCATGGTTCTGCGCCAGGAGAAGCTGCGCCAGTTGCGCGCCGGTACGGCCACCGCCAATAATCATCACATACATTCTTCACCTCTTAAGCAGACTTTAACTTGCGCCGGATTTCTTCCACGCCTTCCTGCGTGGCGCTGACGACGACGATATCACCGCACTCCAGCGGCATGTCGGGCGATGGAAGTATCGCCTTCCCGGCTCGAGTCAAAATGGAAACATTCGTCTCTTCCGGGATGATGAAATCCTGCAGCTTTCGCCCGCTCCAGCTCTCCGGGATGATGAACTCGTAGATATCCACCTCTCCATTCCCGGCGGAGAAGACGACTTTCACATCCGAATGGTAGAGCAGCTCTTCAATTCTTTGCGAGCCCCACAGAGTCGAGGAAACCGTTTGCAGGCCAAAGGCTTCATGCAGAGCCTGCGTTTGCGGGTCGTAATTGCGCGCCACCACGTTGGGGACGTGGTATATCGTACGTGCCAGGTGGGCAACCACCGCGTTGAGCGCATCAATGTTGGTCACCGCAGCCAGGGCGTCTGCTTTTTCGATCCCCGCGCGGTGAAGCACATCCTCTCTTAATGCTTCTCCCTCGACCAGTCTGCCCTGAAAGCTGGACGGCAGATTATTGAATGCTGAAGCCGTCTGGTCGATGACCACCACGTCATTTCCATGTTTACAGAGGCGAACAGCCAGGTCAGATCCCAGCCTTCCGCACCCGACAATGATAATTTTCATCCTTTCCTCTTCCGATCCCATTCTACCAGGCTATCCAGCCTGGTAAGGGACATCCGTAACGACGATATTCTTGCGAAACAGCATCGCAAGGCGCAACTGCAGGGCAGTTTGAGCATGTAAAATATTGTTCCACCAGTGGTGAGGGATGAACTGGGGAACGATGATGGTGGTAATTTCGTTGGATTGCCGCTGGGCGGAGATCTCCTCGATATACTCCAGCACCGGCTCGAGGAAAAGTCGGTACGGTGACTCCAGGATGATCAAGCGCACCCCTTCTCCCCAGGTCTCCCATTTTGATTGAATACGCTCTGCCTCATCCGGATCGATGGAAACATGGACGGCGGTAATATCGTCGGATAGTGTATGCGCATAGCGCAGTGCGTTGATCGTTCCGCGGTGCACGCCGCCAATCAACAGGATGACCCTGTGACGAGCAATGGGTGGAGGGCTGCCGTAATGATCCAGCGATAACGCCTTGGCCAGGTTCTGGTAATGATGGTGGATGTAGGAAAAGATCAGGACCTGCATGGGGATCAGGACGATCACTACATAAGCGCCGTCATGGAACTTGGTCACCGCGAAAACCAGCATGACCAGGCCAGTCATAAAAGCGCCCAGGCCGTTAATAAACATCTTGGTTTCCCAGCCGGGCTCATTGCGCAAAGTCGAGCCCCGTTCTTTTATCTCCTCCCCCGCTTTCAAATGGCCGATCTTCCACCAACGGTGGGCCATCCCGGCCTGGGACAGGGTGAACGAGAGAAACACGCCGATGGCATAGAGGGGGATCAGCAAGGTCACGCTGGCCTTAAACACAATGATCAACAACGAAGCAATCAAGGCCAACGTGGCGATCCCGCGCGAGTAGACCAGGCGGCTTCCGCGGTAAGCCAGTTGCCTGGGTAGGAAACCATCCTGGGCCGTCAGGGCACTTAAACGCGGGAAATCGGCGAAAGACGTATTGGCCGCCATAATGAGGATCACGGTCGTCGCTGCGATCACGCCCAGGTAAAGGACCCCACGTCCATCGAAAACAGTCCTGGCAAGCTGCGAGATGACTGTCTCGGTTTCGGAAGGGATGGCGACGATGTGGGCCGATAGGAACGAGATCATCAGAATCAGAGATCCCAGAATGATGGACATCCAGATCAGGGTCACCCCGGCGTTTTGGCTCTTGGGTTCCTTAAATGCCGGGATTCCATTCGAGATCGCCTCAACACCGGTCAGGGCTGTAGTCCCGCTGGAAAAGGCTCGCAGGATGAGGAACGCGGTGATCGCCTGGGTAGGTTGGATCACCTCCAGTACAGGGGGATCGATCACCTGGCCCAACGTCCCGGTAAAATAGCGGAACACGCCGACCCCAACTGTGATAAACATCATTACGATGAAGAAATAAGTCGGAACAGCAAAAAAGGCGCCGGACTCCTTGACTCCGCGCAGGTTGACGATCATGATGAACAGAACCAGGCCCACCGAGATTTCGACCCGGTACGGGTACAGTTTTTCAAAAGCGGAGACAATTTGAGCAACACCTGATGATATCGAAACGGCCACGGTGAGGACGTAGTCGGTCAGCAGCGCCGCCGCGGCGATTTGCGCAGGAAGATCTCCCAGGTTATCCCGAGAGACGATATACGCGCCGCCCCCATTGGGGTAAGCATGGATGGTTTGCTCGTAAGAGAGAGTCAGGACAGCAAGCAAAACTACGATTGTGATGGTTAAAGGAAAAACCAGCCCAAATGAGGCTGTGCCGACTGCTGCGAGGATCACCATCATTTCCTGGGTCGAATAAGCCGAAGAAGAAAGCGCATCGGAAGCAAAAACGGCCAACCCGATGAATTTCCCAATCGTCTGGTGGGGGGCATCGGCAGTAGTGAGCGGCCTGCCGATCAGCCAGTTACGCCAGGAGCGAGGTGGTTTGTAATCGGTGGCTCTCCGCCATACAGTTAAGCCATTTTTTGAACGCGTTTCAGTCATTATTAATCCATAAAAAATGCCAGCATACTTAAGGTTTGTTCCCCTTTTGAACTTGAACAGATCAGGGAATCAACCATACTGGCTCAAATTTCACGATCTTTAATTTTAACTTAGATTTGTTAGAATTGGATCGGAAAATGGCAAGTTCATTGGGATTTTTCGCGCCGGCTCACTGGAGATTCCAAAAAACAAAATGGTAATTCTTATATTGAGTTGTCAATCGTTGGTTCTGGAGATATGGGCTCTCCTCCCCCGTTCTATCTCTTCCTGAATACCTCAAGAAACATCCAAATTCTCAAAATAAGCGTATAATAAATTTCAGAGCGAAGCAAGGCAGCTTTTGAGCCTGGCTTGTAAAATCTGCCCTGGTGGGTTTTTTATTTTAAGGAGGTAATCCAATGAACTTAGGGCCAACTGAGCTATTGATCATCTTTGGGATCATCGTCCTGCTATTTGGGGTAGGCCGAATCAGTAAAATTTCCGGTGAGCTTGGCGCCGGAATTCGCGCCTTCAAAGACGGCCTGGCAGGAAAGACCGACGAAGAAAAACAGGCTTCGAAAGAAACCACCAAGACCGAATAACATTCCTCAAATCCCCAGGGGCGTCTTCCACAAGCTGGTTTTCCGGGTGCGGTTAAATTTGTTGTACCTGGTGTATAGAGGTTAAGCGGTATGGAAATCTTAAACGTTGGGCCGTTCGAACTGCTCTTCATAATCATCATAGCGCTCCTGGTTCTCGGGCCGCGCGATATGGTTCGAACCGGGCAAAAAATCGGCCTCTACATCCGTAAAGTGATCCAATCCCCTGCCTGGCAGACGATCATGACCGCCTCGCGTGAGATCCGGCAGATGCCCACCCGGCTGGTCCGTGAAACCGGCCTGGAGGACGACCTTCAAGAACTGAAGAACAACACGCAGATCGGTCTCGGCATCAACCCCCACGACATCCAGGCCACCATCGCGCCAGCCTACCGCGTGGATGTTCCCCTTCCCCCGAATGGGGAACCCCAGCCGCCGCATAACGGCGGCGTGTCCCATTCAGAAGAGGCAGCCAGCGAATCTGATTTGGACGAGGAAAAGAGCGAATCATGAAGAAGAGAGCATTCGGTAACTGGGAGAGTATTCTCGGCAAGGCTAGCCGTCAACGCGTCAACGAATGAAGACAACGGATAAACGAATGATGGCCTGCTCGGGTGCTTTTCTTCAAAACCCAGTCCTTCTCCTGGCGGAAACCAGGGCAATCATCGCCGTATAGCAACCAGATTGGCCCTCAGATCCGTTTCGTTTCCGCATTCGTTGATGGCTCCCCTGGCTATCTTGCATTTCGAGTTTCCGAATGTTCTCTTGAAAAATAATCGGGAATCATAGTTTGCATTGATCTACTAAAGAGGCCGCAAGATGTCTGAACTGACCCCCCTGGACGCCCACGTCCAACCCGCTCGAATCGCTGTCATTGGCGCCGGCAACGTCGGCGCAACATTCGCCTATTCGCTCATGCTCAGCGGCCTGGCTGCCGAGATCGTCCTCATCGACCTCAACCGCTCCAAGGCCGAGGGCGAGGCCATGGATATCGCTCACGCCGCGCCGCTGGCCCACCCCACCCGGATCTGGACGGGAGGCTACGAGGACTGCGCTGGAGCGTCGGTAACGGTGATCACAGCCGGGACAGCCCAGCGTCCCGGGGAAACACGCCTGGACCTCGTCCAGCGCAACGCGGGCATTCTCCGCCCGATGGTCGAATCGATCATTGAGCACAATCCCGGGGGCATGATCCTGGTGGCCACAAACCCCGTGGACGTACTGACCTACGCCGCGCTCAAATATTCCGGCTTGCCCAAGGAACGTGTGATTGGATCGGGAACCATCCTCGACACGGCTCGTTTCCGCTATCTCCTCTCCGAATACTTTGGCGTCGACCCGCGCAGCGTCCACGCTTACATCATTGGCGAGCACGGCGACAGTGAAGTTCCAGTCTGGTCGCTGGCAAACATCGCCGGTATGCGCCTCTCCACCTATTCGGAAGCAAACTGCATCACATGCAGTCAGGAGGATATGGACCACATTTTCGAGCAAACCCGCGACGCGGCTTACCAGATCATCCAGCGCAAGGGCGCCACATTTTACGCGGTTGCCACCGGGCTCACCCGGATCGTCGAAGCGATCCTCCGCGACCAATCCACCGTGCTATCGGTTTCCTCTCTAATCGACGATTTCTACGGAATCCACGACGTCTGCTTGAGCCTGCCCACGGTGATCAGCCGCAAGGGGGTCGAGCGCTTCATCCACCTGGAGCTGGACGAAAAAGAGGTGGCTGGACTGCAAAAATCGGCTGAGGTTCTCAAGATTATCCTGACCCAGATCAACTGCTGTTGAGCTTTACCTGATAATCCTGGCCAGTCCGGCGATATATACTTCGTAGGGCGCGATCAAAAGAGGCCGGATTGGATCGGCCTCCTTTTCACGGATGCGGCTGGAAAAAATTGTGTTCAAGCAGTTGACTGGCAGGTCCAGCTTGATCTGGTGCCCGCGCCCAACCAGGTTGATTACTACCAGGCAGGCCTGCCCATCCGGCAGGATCTGGCGCAGAAATACCAGCACTCCCGGCAGATTGGCCGACAGAGGTAAATAATCCCCACAAACCAGGGCCGGGTTCGCCCGGCGAACCTGAAGCAGCTCTCGATAAAAATGCAGCAGCGAAACGGGGTCATCCATCTCTTCTTCCACATTGACTCCCTCCGCATAGTTTGGGTTTACCGGCAGCCAGGGCTTCACGTCCTTGGGACAGAACCCCCCGTTGGGTGCGTTTGCCCACTGCAAGGGAGTGCGGCATCTATCCCGCGTCTGGCGTGCAGCGTAGACCAGGGCAGCCTCTGGCGAACTGCGCAGATCGCGGATTTCTGTCTCGTAGGCCCAGATGCCCAACTGGTCGCGGAACTGGTCGATCGAGTTCAGGAGGAGATCGGTCATCCCGATCTCCTCGCCGTTGTACAAAAAAGGGGTCCCCTTTAGGGTCAGCATCAAAGCCAGGCTGGTCCTGGCGATTGTTTGGTCATGGATCCCGTCCCCGAAATGAGAATAGACCCGCGGCGAATCGTGGTTCCCCAGGGTATTGCAGGGCCAGGCCTTGGCCGGCAGGCGAGACAGACGCAGCGCCTGGTTGGCGCGGACCCATTCCGCGCTCAGCTTCTCCGTGCGCATCAGTGGAAAATTGAAGACCATGTGCAGCTCGTCGTCACCGTTCCCATAATATTCGATCAGGTCGGTCTCCCCGACCAGGACCCGCCCCGGATATTCGTTGACAACGGCCCGTAGATCGCGCATCAAGCTGTGGATTTCTACCCGGTCAACCTGGTGCTCGAACATGATCTTAAAAGCCCGCACGGCTTCGAGGCGCTCGGCCTCACTGTCTGCGGTTTTGGCCATCCGGTACAGCTCCGCCTGGGTCAGCGGGGAATGCTGGTCGGGTAAGGCCGGGTCTTCGAAGATGGTCCCAATCGCGTCCAGGCGGAAGCCATCCACCCCCATCTCCATCCAGGCCCGCATCAGCGCAAACATCGTCTGGCGCACTTCTTTATTTCGCCAGTTCAGATCCGGCTGTTCTTTGAAGAAAAAGTGGTAATAGTACTGGCCCGTGATGGGGTCCAGTTCCCAGGCTGGCCCGCCAAAAGTGGAATACCAGTTATTGGGAGGCCCGCCATTTTTCCCGTCCCGCCATAGATACCAGTCCCGCTTCGGGTTATCCAGGCTGGAGCGCGACTCGAGGAACCAGGGATGCTGGTCGGAGGTGTGGTTCAAGACCAGGTCCAGGATCAGGCGCATATCCCATCGATGAAGCTCCTCCAGGAGGCGTCGAAAATCATCCATCGTCCCATATTCCGGTGCAACCCCTAGATAATCGGCGACGTCGTAACCGCAGTCCCGCAGCGGCGAGGGGTATATTGGAGAAAGCCAGATCGCATCGACACCCAGGTCTTTCAAATAGGGTATCTTCTGAATGATTCCGGGAAGATCCCCGATTCCATCCCCGTTCGAATCCGCAAAGCTACGCGGATAGATTTGATAAAAAACAGCTTTCTTCCACCAATCTAGATCATTCATAAAAATTTGGAGCACCCTTCGGTTCGAGAGTTTTCACAGCGTGGATGGGAAACCTGCCAGCATCCATCCATTATACTTTTTCTGCTTTTCCAGAAAAATTGGAAACGAATCCTTCTACCTTCTCTGGCATACCACTTCTTCGGTTCCGTTCTCCAGAAACGACAATTCGGATTACAATAACCTGCGAAGAGAGACCAAAATCTATGCCAGAACCTGAGCCCGCAAGTAGTCCTGGAGCTATCACCACCGACGAGCCATTTGAAGGCCAACCTGAAGGCCAGGATATGACCATCCTGGAACACCTGGAGGAGCTGCGCAGCCGGCTGCTGAAAGCGGTTTTAGCCATCATCGTAACGACCTCGATCAGCGCTGTCGGTGCCCAGGAATCGATCGGTTTCCTGGCCCGGCCTATTGGCGGGATCCATAACCTCCAGGCCACCGAGGTGACCGAGCCCATCGGGGTGTACATGCGCGTGGCGCTGCTGGGCGGGGTGATCCTGGCCATGCCGGTCATCGTCTACCAGTTGTTGATGTTTATTGTCCCCGGATTGACATCGAAAGAAAAACGGTGGGTCTACCTGGCGGTCCCCTTCGCCAGCCTGCTCTTCGTGGCCGGGATCGCCTTCGCCTATTACGTGATGCTCCCTTCGGCGATCAACTTCCTGGTCAGCAACGTGATCCCGGGGATCGACAACCGTCCGAAGGTTTCCAATTACGTCAGCTTCGTAACCAATCTGATGTTCTGGATTGGAGTAAGCTTTGAGACGCCGCTGTTGATCTTTGTCCTGGCCAAGCTGAATATCGTTACTGCGAGCCAGCTCGCCCGCCAGTGGCGGATCGCGGTGGTGGTGATCGCAATCATTGCCGCGGTGGTCACACCCACCGTTGACCCGGTGAATATGAGTATCTTAATGGTCCCCCTCTTCTTGCTCTACTGGCTGAGCGTCTTTCTGGCATGGTTGGCGACGAGGGGACAGAAAACGTGAGTGTCTTCATGCGGCGCATGGCTCCTGGCTTGCATTCTTCCAGGCCGATTATGAACAGGCCGGGAGGCATGTTCTACATTACTTGCAGAACTGCCTCCCCATTGAACCGGCTGGCCTTCAAATCCTGAAGGGCCTGGTTGGCCCCTTCCAGCGGATACACATTGATCGTGGAGTGCAAGGGGATTTTTAAAGCCAGGTCCAGCAGGTCGAGCCCATCCTGGTAGGTCGCGTTGGCAACCGAGCGCAGCGTGCGCTCGCCATAGATTGTGGCATAGGGCATCTCGGGGATCGGCGAGAGATGGATGGCGTTGATCGCCACCGTCCCGCCCGGGCGGATCCTTTCCAACGCCAGGGGCACCAGGCGGCCCACTGGCGCAAAGAGAACCGCGCGGTCGAGCGGAAACGGGCCATCCTCGGCGGCATCACCCGCCCAGGCTGCTCCCAGGTCGAGGGCGTGACGGCGGTGGGCCTCCGCACGGGTAAACACGGCCACCTCGCAACCCCAGTAGCGCGCGATCTGGATCGCCAGGTGGGCGCTGGCCCCGAAACCGAACAGCCCCAGCCGCTCCCCCGGCTGCAGGTCGGCTTTGCGCAGCGAGCGCAGGCCAATGATTCCCGCGCACAACAGAGGCGCTGCCTGTTCCGTGGACAGCTCGTCCGGAACCGGCAGGGCATAATCCGCCTCTGCGAGAAGATATTGGGCGTAGCCGCCGTTGACGTGGAAACCGGTGAAACGGGCCTGCGGGCAGAGGTTTTCTTCCCCGCGCTGGCAAAAGGAGCAAACCCGATCGGCCGAGTACAGCCAGGGAACGCCCGCCCGGTCTCCAGCCTTGAATTTTTCAACCCCCCGACCGATCTGCACAACTCTCCCGACCGCCTGGTGCCCCGGGACAACCGGAAGGTGGGCCGGGTGAATTTCCCCTTCGGCTGTGTGGAGATCGGTGTGGCACACCCCACATACATCCACATCGATCAAAATCTGCCCCGCCTGAGGCTCAGGCAAGGCCAGATCCACCAGCTTCAATGGATTTTCTTCCGCCGGGGCAGGGGCGAACAGAGCCATCGCTTTCATGGTTCAGCTCACACAATCGTACCGCGCAGCCCCTCGAACATCAGGCCGGTCAGATCGACCGGGGTAATCTGATTCCACAGGTCGCTTGGCGCCAGGGCGGAGACGCGGAGGTAATTATCCGTCAGGCCGCTTAACCGCCAACCGTCCGGACCGATCCCCTGGGCAGCTTCCCACAGCACCGGAAGAGTCTGGCCAAGGAAGGAGGCGCGGTACTGGCGGGAGGCATCGGACAGGATCGCGCGCATCTGGGCGTTGCGCTCCTTACGCACCACCATCGGCACCTGGTCGGGGAACCGGGCGGCCGCGGTACCCGGACGGGGAGAATAGGTAAACACGTGCCCGCCGGCAAACTGCATCTGGCGCACGAATTCCAGGCTTTCCTGGAAATCCGCCTCGGTTTCACCGGGAAAACCGACGATGACGTCGGTGGTGATCGCTACTCCCGGGATCCAGCGGCGGGCTTCGGCGACCAGACCGGCAAAGGAATCCGGGCGGGTTTTTCGCGCCATCCGGCGCAGGGTTCTCTTCGCGCCAGACTGGAGGGGTAAATGAAGATGACGGCACATACGCCGGTCGGTCCACAGCGAGAAGAAATCCGCGCTCAAATCCCAGGGCTCGAGTGATGACAGGCGCAGCCGGGGTACATCCGTTTCCACCAGCAGGGCATGCACCAGATCCTTCAGATGCCGGGCTTGCGCAAAATCCTGTCCCCACGACCCCAGGTGCACGCCGGTGAGGACAATTTCCTGGGCTTTGCCGAGCAGCGCGAACTGAACGTCGGCAACGACAGCGGAAATGCTGCGGCTTTTCCCGACTCCCCGCGCGATAGTGGTCACACAGAATGTGCAGCGGTTATCGCACCCGTCCTGGACTTTGATGAACGCGCGGGTGCGCAAGTGCGCACCAGGGAGGGGCTGGCGGACGATCGGCTCCTGGTCGAATGCATCGGGGGGAAGGTTTAACAGCCTGAGGACCAGGCCGTCTTTGGCGTCGTTGGGGATTACTTGGGTCACGCCGGGGAGCGCCGCGGCGCCCTGCGGGTTGAGCGTTGCCCAGCAGCCAGTTACAGCAATCTCTTTCACGCTGGCGCGGGCTGCCTGGCGGATTTTTTGGCGCGAATCCGAAGCCGCCTCGGCAGTCACCGCGCAGGTGTTGACCACCACCAGGTCGGCCTCAGCGGCCCGGCAGACCAGGGTGTGTCCAGCGGCGCGGAACTGGTTGGCAATGGCTTCGATTTCGCTCTGGTTTAACCGGCATCCAATCGTGTCGACAAATACACGCATATCCTGCACAATCCAGGCCTCACGGCCTGGTCACTCGAAAATTATCGAAGCGGATCTCCACCGCGAGCGCGTCGAGGGTGCCGGCGATCAGGCCGACATCCCCGGCGGTGAAATCCGAGTTTTCGACTTCAACCAGCCTCTTCCCATTTACGGATAATGCCAGCCGGTTGCCGTTGCAATCGGCAGCAATCCGGTTCGACGCCGCGCCCTGATGGATGGCGTCCGAGTAGAGCAACTTCCCCTCCGGGCTGATGATGCGGTGCTCTTTATTTTTTCGCTGGCTGATGCCATAATATCCATCGCTGCTGATCAGGAACCCATAGAAATTGTCCTGGTCCTGATACCGGCAGATGATTCCAAAATCGTTATCCTCTCCTCCGGCAACCTTGATAGCGTCGACTTCGATGTGGGTATCGGTAAAGCTAAGCCGGGGGGTTGACCAGTAATCAAACTGGGGCTTATCGACCACGAAACGGAAGGTGCCTTCCTCGTAATCCATTACCTGGTTATCCTTCCGCAGGGTGCTCCAACCGCTGGCAGAGTCCGAAAAATCATCCTGAAATAACACGCTGTTCCCTTCAGAGGCAGGTAAGCAGCCCGCCAAGACCGGCAGCAGGGCAAACAGGAGCATTATCCGGCGCAGAGTGCATTTCATAGGAACACCACCTTTCCCTGGAGCAATAGTGATCTTTCAGGTGATCCTACCGGAGCAGTTCAGGCCATATTGTAGCATAAAGGTGGGCGCAGACCTGATGTTAACGGAAATATTGGTCGATTAAACGCTGCGCCTGCTTTCCGAGCGGTTGGCCAGCGGCCAGTTGCGCTGCCCGGCTCAAGTGCTGGTAGGCTTCACTGGTCTTCCCCGCCTGCAAAAACAGGAACCCTAGGTGGTAATGCGCTGGAGCGTAATCCGGGGAAGCCTGCAAACTGCGCTGCAAGAATCGTTCCGCGCTGAGAGTATCGCTGGTTTTGAGGAAGATTTCGCCGATCAGGTCCAGCCCGCTGGGGTCATTAGGATCCAGAGCGACCGCCTGGCTGGCGGCGGGGAGGCCAACGGTTTTCATCTCGACATTGAAATCAACGCAAAAACCGGCCAGGGCGCGCCAGTAGAACGGATCGACCGGCGCCAGGCGGACTGCATTCTGATAATGCTCCAGCGCCTGGTTCAGCTTCCCCAGCGCGGCCAGGGCATTGCCCAGCTCGAGCTGCCAGGTGGGGTTTTCGGGCTCAATCCCGGCTACTTTCGTCAGACTGTCCACCGCCCGAGCCGGTTTACCCTGGCGCTGCCAATACAGCGCTTTCAGCGCCTGAACCAAGACGGAATCTGGATTTAATACTTCGGCCCTGGTCAGCTCTGCCTGTCCATCTTTGCCAAGATGCTGTCTCGCCTCGCCGAGGAATGCCCAGACTTCGGCGTAATCGGGCCGGGCCAGGGTTCCCCTGCGGAAGGTCTCGGCAGCCAGCTTCCAATCGCCGAGGGAGGCCAGGCTCCTACCAATGATAAGCAGCTTATAGGCGGCGTCATCTTCCAGGCTGGCCACATTCAGGGCAGTCTGGATCGTCCGGGTCTTCTCTGCCAGCGAAGAATCGGCGGCGACCGCCTGGGATAGGATCACCCCCGCGTCGCCGGGATGGATCACCGCTTCGTGCAACCCAAGCTGATAGAGGACTTCAGCCTGATCCGGCTCACTCGCTTTCCAGCGTCGCAGTGCCTGGACTGCCATTTCGAGATCGCCCTGCTGGTCGTAACCATCTACCAATCGCTCGAATAATTCCTTCGATCCTCCGCCAAGGCTGGCTCTGGTCTCCCAGGTCGCCAGCCCGGCGGCGAGGTCCCCCTGCTTCTGGTAGGCATCTCCCAGGGCCAGCCAGCCCTGGAGAGAGAGCTGGCCCTCTTTCCGGGCTCTCTCCAGGTCGGGGATGGCAGCGGCAGAATCGCCTCCTTCGAGGGCGTCGATTCCGGCCCGTTCCCACAGGTCGGCCCGCCAGGGAAGCGCCCCGGCCGCCCCGGAAAGCTGCGTGGCTGCGAGAGCCGGGCGCTGGTCGGTTTCGGCGACCTTCCCCCGCTCCAGCGCCTTCGCCGCCTGGAACGACGTGGGATAGAGGGCCAGAGCCACTCCAAACAGCAGGGGGATCAAAATGCGCGCCCAATCGGCCGATTCCAGAACTCGCTTCATTTTGTGATTATACAGCAGGTTACCACAGGATCTCAGTTTCGCCGGATGGGTTGGGTCGTGGGCTCGCTTTTCAGATGGTTCCGGAATTCGAGGAGGATATCCCTGGAGGGGCGCTCTTTCTCGAGCAGCGCCTGGCGGATTGGGGAGATATCCACCTCAGCGCTGTGGCCAGTAATAACCGGTCGTAAGGTACCTTCTGCCTATTTTCCAGCTCGATGCGATGCAGGTCTGGATCGATGCGGGCCACCCGAACATCCTTCCAGGCGACCCCCAGGTTCTTGAACTCCTGACCTGAGGCGTCAATCTCCATTTTGCCAACGGATTGTAACACCAAACCAGGTTAACGATCCTGTAAGGAAGCCCGGAAGGGAATTGCGTTATCCTTGACATCGCTTCTAAGGCGTGTTACCCTTTATCTCCTCAGGCGCTGAAAATCGTTTTGAACCCACCCAACCGCTGGACGGCGATTCAGCGCAAACCTAAAAATATTTTCTAATGGAGAAAGAGTATGTCCGAACGTTATTTTGGGACCGTAAAGTGGTTCAATGCCACCAAGGGTTATGGCTTCATTGGCCGGGATGACGGTGATGACGTCTTCGTCCACTTTTCCGCCATCCAGATGGAAGGCTACAAGCGTTTGAAAGAAGGCCAAAAGGTGGAATTCTCGATTGAAGAGGGTCCCAAGGGGTTGCAGGCCGCGAACGTCGTTCCAGCCGAGTGATTCGCCAATTCTCAACACCAACAAATAGAGCCGCCGGTTGGCGGCTCTATTGTTTTACCCGCGGGGAAGCTCGCCGGTTTTCTGCTCCAGCCTGAACAGCGCTTCCTCCATCCGATCCAGGGCCTCCTTCAGAACGGAGCGGGGGCAACCAAAGTTCAAGCGGGCAAACCCTTCCCCTCCTTTGCCGAATCCGGCCCCATCGACCAGCGCCACCCTGGCTTCGCGGAGAAAGAAGAAAAACGCGCTCTCGTTCAAGGGAAGCCTGCGGCAGTCCAACCAGGCGAGATAGGTCGCTTCGGGCGCCCGCATCGAAATTCGCGGGAACCGCTCGCGAATCGCATGGACCAGAAAATCACGGTTGCCTTCCAGGTACACCAGCAGCTCATCCAGCCAGTCCTGCGACTCGCGGTAAGCCGCCAGCACAGCGGTCGTGGCCATCAGGTTCACCCAGTGGATCAGCCCGCGCCGGGCTTTTATAAACTCCTTGCGCAGCGTCTGGTCCGGGATCACTGCAAACGCGCTTTGCAGGCCGGCGATATTATAGGTCTTGCTGGCGGACATCAGGGTCACGGAGCGCGCGGCTACTTCGGGCGAGAGGGAAGCGATGGGGACGTGGCGGGTTTCGGAAAAAAGCAGGTCCGAATGGATCTCGTCCGAGACCAGGATCACCCCACGCCGCAGGCAGATCTCCGCCATTTTCTCCAGCTCCTCGCGGTGGAAATCGCGACCGACGGGGTTATGCGGATTGCAGAGCAGAAAGACCCGCGTCTGACCGGTGATCGCGGCCTCGAAGGCATCGAAATCCACCTCATAGCGGCCGCCGGCATCCTGAACCAACTGTGTTTCGTTGCAACTGAACCCTCCGGTTTCCGGCGCGTGGAGGATCGGTGTGTAGACCGGCGTCTGGATCAGGATCCCCTCGCCCGGTCTGGCAAAAGCCTGGCAGGCCAGGTTGAAACCGGTGATCACCCCGGGAAGGTGAATCACCCAATCGGTCTGGATCTCCCACCCATACAGTCGGCGCAGCCGCTCGACGATGACCTCGCTCAGCTCCTGGTTCTCACGGGGATACCCGAAAACGCCGCGCTCCACCCGGGCGCGCAGTGCGTCGATCACCGCCGGTGGGCTCAAAAAATCCATATCTGCCACCCACATGGGCAACACATCTGGGCCGTACATGCACCACTTGATGCTGTCGGTATCTCGGCGGTCGATGATCCGGTCAAAATCGAATTTCTGTGGAATGTCCGTCATGGGCGATCCGTCCAGGGAAGAAAGGATATGTCTGCAAAATTACCCGGTTGATTATACTATTTGTGATCTGGCTGGTTCGCTGGTATACTGGAAATCGTCTGCCACAGGAAATCCAGAGAACCCATGAGCGATCCCCGGCCAAAAACAGCGGCTTTCCCCGCCATTCAATGGATCTCTTCCCCGTCCTGGAAGGATTACGAGCTGCTCGACAGCGGCAACGGGGCCAAGCTCGAGCGCTACGGGCCTTACCGGCTGGTCCGCCCGGAAGCCGAGGCAATCTGGAGACCTGCCATGGCGGAAAAAGAATGGGACAGCGCTCACGCCAGGTTCGTGCCGGCGCCGGAAGAGAACGGGGGGAACTGGCAGGTGCTTCGTCCAATGGACGAGCGCTGGAAGATGGAGTACCGCGATCTGCGCTTCTGGGCCCAGATCAGCGGCTCTCGCCATCTGGGTGTTTTTCCCGAGCAGGCCTGCCAGTGGGACTGGACGGTGGAGCAAATCAGCGCGGCGTCGCGACCGGTCAAGGTGCTCAACCTGTTCGGATATACCGGCCTGGCCAGCCTCGCCGCGGCCCAGGCGGGAGCGAAAGTAACCCACGTGGATGCCTCGCGCAAGGTGATCGGCTGGGCGCGCGAGAACCAGTCCCTCTCCGGGCTGGAGGACCGACCGATCCGCTGGATCCTCGAGGACGCCTTGAAGTTCATTCGCCGCGAAGCGCGCCGCGGGGCGCAGTACGACGGCCTGATCCTGGACCCGCCCAAGTTCGGCCGCGGACCGAAAGGTGAGGTCTGGGAGTTCTATAAGCTCCTGCCCTCCCTGCTGGACGACTGCCGCGCGCTGCTCTCGCCGAATCCAATCTTTATCGTGCTGACCGCTTACGCGGTCAAAGCCTCCGCGCTGACTCTGTACTTCGGCGTAGAGGAAATGATGCAGGGGTACGGCGGGGATGTTACCGCCGGCGAATTGACCCTGGTCGAAAAAAGCGCCGGGCGGATCCTCTCCCTGGCGATCTTCGCCCGTTGGGCAGCTATGCCCGCGGATAAAAGCTGATGATCCAGAACCTGAGTAACCAATTGCCTGAGCAACCAGGTAACCAATTGACTTAGGGAGCAAAAACGATGGATCGAAATGAAAAAATCGCACTGATCGGCCCTGGCGTGATGGCCGAAGCCCTGATCGCGGGGATGCTGCGCCAGGAATTGACCGTCCCGGATCAGATCCTGGCGGCGGGGCCGGGCCTCGAGCGAGGGAAAGAACTCCGGGACCGCTACGGCATCCAGACTTTTACGGATAACGCCGAGGCAGCCAGGCAGGCGAACGTGGTCTTTCTGAGCGTCAAGCCGCAGAAGCTCGACCGGGTGCTCGCCGGTTTGAATGGCAAGATCCAGGCGCACGCGCTGGTCATGTCCATCGTGGCGGGAGCTACCATTCAAAAGATCAGCCAGGGCCTCAACCACTCCATGATCGTCCGGGCCATGCCCAACACCCCGGCGCAGATTGGCGAGGGGATCACGATGTGGACCGCCTCCAGCGCCGTTTCTCCCGAGCAGGCCGATCTCGCCCGCGAGATCCTCTGCTCGCTGGGGGAAGAGGTGTACGTGGAGGAAGAGTCCTACCTGGATATGGCCACGGCGTTATCAGGGACCGGGCCAGCCTACGTTTTCCTTTTCCTCGAAGCGATGATCGATTCGGGGGTCCACCTGGGTCTGCCGCGGCGGATCTCGGAAAAACTGGTCGTGCAGACGTTCCGCGGATCGCTGGATTTCTACGCCAGGAATAAGATCCATCCCGCGACCCTGCGCAACCAGGTCACCTCGCCGGGAGGCACCTCGGCTGCGGCGATCTACTACCTGGAAAAAGCCGGTTTCCGCACCGCGATCTCGCGGGCGGTCTGGGCGGCCTTCGAGCGCTCGCAGGAGCTGGGGAAAGGCGGCGCCAGCCACGTACCCGAACGGCCGGAAAACAACGATAAAGGATAGGGAACAAAACTCTATGCTGGCCCGCGTCTTCTCCTGCGCTGTCATCGGTCTCGAAGGCGTCATCGTTGAAGTCGAAGTCGACGCATCCATGGGACTGCCCGGCATGATTATCGTCGGCTTGCCCGACGCCGCCGTGCAGGAATCGCGCGAGCGGGTCCAGGCGGCTATCAAAAATGCCGCCCTGATCTATCCCCGCAAGCGAGTGACGGTCAACCTGGCCCCCGCCTCCGTGCGCAAGGAAGGCCCGGCCTACGACCTGCCCATCGCCCTGGGCGTGCTGGCGATGACCGAGCAGATCCCGTCGAGCAGCCTGAATGGGACGCTGGTCATCGGCGAGCTGTCACTGGACGGCTCGGTCCGCCATGTCCGCGGGGTGCTGCCGATGGCGGCGGTCGCCCGGCAGGAAGGATACAAACGGGTTTTCGCCCCGCGCCCGGACGCCAGCGAAGCCGCCCTGATCCCCGGCCTGGAAGTGATCCCGGTGAGCAGCCTGGCCGAGCTGCGCGACTACCTGTGCGGCGAAACGACGATCGCCCCCCAGCCTTCCGTCCAGGTCTCCGACCTGGAGATCAGCGTGCTGACCGATTTCCGCGACATCAAGGGCCAGGAGCACGTCAAACGCGCTTTGGAGGTAGCGGCGGCCGGGGCCCATAACATGCTGCTCTCTGGGCCGCCGGGGGCGGGGAAGACGCTGCTGGCGCGGGCGATGCCGGCCGTCCTGCCGCGCATGTCCATCGACGAAGCCCTGGACGTGACGCGCATCTACTCGGTCGCCGACCAGCTCCCGCCGGACGTGCCGCTGGTGCGCAATCGCCCCTTCCGCTCCCCGCACCATACCATCTCCTTTGCCGGCCTGGTCGGCGGGGGGAACAACCCCCATACCGGCGAGATCTCGCTGGCCCACCGCGGGGTGCTCTTCCTGGACGAGCTGCCCGAGTTCGGCCCGCGCGTGCTCGAGGTGCTGCGCCAGCCGATGGAGGACAAGACGGTTACCATCAGCCGGGCGCAGGGCTCGCTGACCTTTCCCGCCAACTTCCAGTTGATCGGGGCGATGAACCCCTGTCCCTGCGGGTATTTTGGCGACCCCCTCAAGCCATGCACCTGCTCGGCCGGGATGGTGACCAGGTACCAGAAGCGCATCTCCGGCCCGCTGCTCGACCGCATCGACATCCACATCCAGGTCCCGCGCGTAGAATATGAAAAGCTGAGCGACAGCCGCCTGGGCGAGCCTTCCACCACAGTTCGCGAGCGGGTGGAAATTGCCCGCAAGCGGCAGCGCCAGCGCTTCCAGGGCAGCGACGTGGCCTGCAACGCGGACATGCACCCGGCCGAGGTGCGCAAGTTCTGCGCGCTGGACGACGCGGGGCGCAGCCTGATGAAGGCGGCTATGAGCCAGCTTCAGCTCTCGGCGCGGGCCTACCACCGCGTGCTCAAGCTGGCCCGCACCATCGCCGACCTGGCCGGGGCGGAGACGATCGCTCCGCAGCACCTGGCTGAAGCGCTGCAGTACCGGCCGCGAACCATCGAAGGCTAATTTGCAATGCTATAATCAAATCAAAATGGAAAGAGAAACGCCCGACCCTCTGGAATATCTGCCAGAAATCACCCAGCGGATCCTGGCCGTGAGCGATCCCGATGAGATCATTCTTTTCGGTTCCTACGCGCGTGGGGATCACCGGCCTGACAGCGACCTGGACCTGTTGGTGATCAAAGACCAGGTTCAATCGCCTAACGAGGAGGCAGCGCGGATTTATCAAGCGCTGGCTTATCTATCCATCCCGGTGGATATCGTGGTGGTCAGCAAAGCTTATGTCGAACGGTATCGCAACCTTATCGGCACAGTCGTCCGGCCAGCTTTGAATGAAGGCAAGGTTCTTTATGCCCGATGAAGAGGAGCTGGCCATTCAGGAGGTTGTGAACGGG
>DATKLX010000129.1:0-4496 GCA_035542155.1 Anaerolineaceae bacterium | reverse complement strand
CGGTAACTTGGCAAGGCTGGTTTCTAGTGCTATATTCATTCTGGCTCTGCTCCTAACGATAAATTTGGTTTCGCAACCTCAATTTACCACGTTCGAGCAGAGCTTTCTATTCCCTTCCTATTTGTGGGTAATCACCGATGTTTCCAATTTGCATTTTCAAAAAGTACGTGGTACAATTTAGAACATATGCTCTATTTAGTGGTGTGTGCAAAAGGGCGAAACGCTTATGGTTGAACCTCGTTATTCCACAGTTGGGGCGCAGACAGCTGCCATGATCCCCAGCTTCAAGAAAGATTCCACGGACCGCCTGACAGGATCGGTTGAACGGATCACCTTTTACAACCCAGAAAACGGGTATAGCGTGATCCGTCTCCGCCCCGACAGGCGCAAAGTCCCCGGCATCAACCGCGAAGGCCTGGTAACGGTTGTTGGAAACCTCCCCGAAATGTCTCCCGGGGAATTTTTACACCTGATCGGCCGCTGGGAAAAGCACCCCCAGCACGGCCTTCAGTTTTCCGTAGAGAACTGCGAGCAGACATTGCCCGCCTCCGTGGAAGGGATTCGCCTCTACCTGGGCTCGGGGCTGATCAAAGGCATTGGTCCCGTCCTTGCCGAGCGGATTGTGGCCCATTTCGGCGCTCAGACCTTTGAGGTCATCGAAAACCAACCCGAGAGCCTCGCCCAGGTCCGCGATATCGGTGAAAAGCGCACCCAACAGATCAAAGCTGCATGGCAGGAGCAGAAGCAGGTCAAGGAGATCGTCCTCTATCTGCACGCTCACAACATCAGCACCAACCTGGCGGTGAAGATCTTCAAGCAGTACGGAGCCGAATCCCTGGAGATCGTCCAGAACGATCCCTACCGCCTGGCGCGGGATATCTATGGCATCGGCTTCAAAACCGCCGATCGGATTGCCAAGTCCCTGGGCCTCCCGCAGGATCATCCCTCACGGATCGAAGCCGGCGTGGTCTTCGCTTTGAACGAAATGGTCGACGGCGGGAACGTGTATTCCCCTCAGAATGAGCTTCTCGACCGTGCCGCCACCCTTCTTGAAGTGGATCCATCCCTGGTCCTCCCGGCAGTGGACCGTTTGCTGGCGGTTGACCGCATCCGCGTCGAGCAGCTTTCCATTCCAGATCAAAATCCCCGGGTCGTACGCGAGCAAACCGCGGTCTATCTGACCCCCTTTTACCAGGGCGAAACCGGTGTGGCGGACCGCCTGCGCCGCCTGGCTTCGGCGCGCCCGGCTCGCCTATCCGCTCTCGCCAGAACTCTCAGTTCGACCAACCATCCTGTCATCGATACGAACCTCTCTGCAGAGCAGGTCGAGGCGGTTCGCACGGCCATTCTTCACCCGGTTTCGATCCTCACCGGTGGGCCGGGCACAGGCAAGACGACGGCCCTGAAAGCCCTCATCCGCCTTCTGGAGATGGCTCACCTTCAGTTCGCGCTCGCCTCGCCAACGGGCCGCGCAGCAAAGCGCCTTTCCGAGGCCACCGGCTATCCCGCCAGCACGATCCACCGCTTGCTCAACTTTACCCCGGGCAATGGATTTCTTTACAATACCGAGAACCCATTACCTGTCGAACTGCTCGTGGTCGACGAAGTGTCCATGCTCGATCTGCTCCTCGCCAACCACCTTCTCAAAGGGATCAAGCCCGGCACACACTTGCTGCTCGTCGGAGATGTGGATCAGCTCCCTTCCGTCGGCGCCGGAGATGTGCTCCGCGATATCATCGACAGCGGCCTCGCCCCGGTGACCCGTCTCTCCACCATCTTCCGCCAGGCCGCCGATTCCCAGATCGTCGTCAACGCCCACCGCATCAACCACGGCCAGGCTCCAGTGTTCAACCCCAAAGCGACGGATTTCTTTCTCTTCCCCGCGCATACCCCCGATGAAGCTGCCCAATGGATCCAGGAGATCGTCTCCCAACGCATTCCCAACAAATTCGGCCTAAACCCCCGCGACGAAATCCAGGTCCTGGCGCCGATGTACCGCGGTCCCGCAGGAGTTGACGCCATCAACTCAAGGTTACAGGCGGTCCTCAACCCTCCCACGTTGGATAAGATCGAGCGCTCCCTCTACGGTTCGATTTTCCGGGTGGGCGATAAAGTCATGCAGACCGAGAACAATTACGACAAAGAAGTGTTCAACGGGGATATCGGCTGGATCGAATCCATTTCAATTGTTGACCACACTATCGGAGTCAATTTCGATGGCAAGAAAGTAATCTACGATTGGAGCGAAGCCGACCAATTAACCCTGGCTTATGCCATCTCAATCCACAAGGCCCAGGGCTCAGAATTCCCTTCCGTGGTGGTGCCCATCCTGACCCAACACTACATGATGCTGCAGCGCAACCTGCTCTACACTGCCGTCACCCGGGCGAAAAGGCTGTGTGTTCTGGTTGGGGATCAGCGGGCAATCCACATCGCGGTAAAAAACAACCGTGTGGCTCAGCGCTACACCGCTCTCGACTTGCGCCTCCAGCAAGAGCTGTCTTACTATTGATCCGCACCCAGGCTACGGTCCAGGTGCTCCAGGCCAAGTCTTCGACGAAGGCAATTAACAACCTCATATGCATCGTTGATTTTTACAGAAGTTTTTGTGTAAAATGGAGCGACAAAGCACTGAAACTTGCGCCAAGAGGAGAGAAATGACCGCACAAACGCCCCGAAGACCCACAGGAGTACTGCCGTTCGTCATTATCCTGCTAGGCCTGGTTCTTCTAATCGCTGGTATATATCTTTGGAACCAGAACAACCAGCCTGCCGCGCCTCAAACTCAAATTCAACCCACCGCCCTGGTCCAGGCTACCCAGGCCGCCGAGGCCCCCTTCGAGGAACCCTATTACCCGGATGTCAAGCGGGTCAGCCTGGCGGACGCAAAAGCGGCTTTCGACGCGAAAACGGCTGTCATGGTGGATGTGCGCGATTTGGAGAGCTACGCCGCGGCTCACATCCCTGGTGCGCTCAACATTCCGCTCACTGACCTTTCAGAGCGCATAAAAGAGCTCGACCCTGATCAGTGGATCATCACCTACTGCACTTGACCGCATGAAAATTCGAGCGCCGGTGCGGCGCAGTACCTTCTCCAACATGGTTTTCAAAAAGTCACCCCGATCCTGGGCGGTTTTCACGCCTGGCAGTCCGCGGGCTATCCTGTAGAGCCTTAACCTGGCCGTTCAGCTCATCCAGGTTGTAGGGGGTTTCCTGGTAAACGTAATAATTCAGCCAGTTGACGTACAACAGATTGGCGTGCCCTCGCCATCTCACCTCCGGCGGGCAGGTCGGGTCATCGTTCGGAAAATAATTCTGCGGGATGTTAATCGGCAGTCCCAATTTCACATCCCGATCGTATTCGCTCTTTAACGTACCCGGATCGTATTCGGAATGCCCGGTCGCGTACACCTGGCGTCCGTCTTTCGATGCCACGAGGTATACCCCGGCGATGGGTGATTCGGCCAGGATCTCCAATTCTGGAACTGTTTCCAAATCGCTGCGCCGGATTTCCGTGTGGCGCGAATGAGGAACGTAAAAAACATCATCGAAGCCACGCAGTAGCTTCACGTTTCTTTGCTGTATGGTATGTGGGAAAACCCCAAACTGCTTCGCCGGCAGCGGGTACTTGGGGATGCCATAATGATAGTACAGCCCTGCCTGGGCGCCCCAGCAGATGTGAAACGTCGAAAAGGTATGAGTTTGACTCCAGTCCATAATTTGGGTCAGCTCTTCCCAGTAATCGACCTCTTCAAAAGGCATCTGCTCCACAGGCGCGCCGGTGATGACCAGACCGTCGAACCGCTGGTCGCAAACATCGTCGAATGTCAGATAAAAGGTCGTCAGGTGTTCCTCCGGAGTGTTTTTGCTCTGGTAAGTTCCCGTTCGTAGCAGGGTGATCTCCACCTGTAGAGCTGAATTTCCCAGGAGGCGCAGTAACTGCGTTTCGGTGGCGATTTTCGTCGGCATCAGGTTCAGAATCGCGATTTTCAGCGGGCGGATATCCTGGTGCAGCGCACGGTCCTCTCCCATCACAAAGATATTTTCGCTCTCCAGAACTTGCTTGGCGGGTAAGTGATCAGGGATTTTAATTGGCATAACTGGAAGCTCCGTTTTCTCAGGCTGAAAAATAAAAAACCCCTTCCACTGAATATGAAGAGGTCTGAAATCGCTAGATTTGTCGCCTCTCATCTTCCAGATAAATTCTCTGCAGGAATTGGCACCATATCTCCTGGTGAGATTGGTTGTCGAGGTTTCAAAGGGCCTGTCCCTCCACCTCTCTGGATAAGAGCACATCCACTATTCGGTTGTTAGCGAAGTTTATAACATAATCACGAACGAAAATCAAGTAGGATTTTTCGGTGATTACCCACAAATAGGAAGGGAATAGAAAGCTCTGCTCGAACGTGGTAAATTGAGGTTGCGAAACCAAATTTATCGTTAGGAGCAGAGCCAGAATGAATATAGCACTAGAAACCAGCCTTGCCAAGTTACCG
>DATKLX010000128.1:0-18300 GCA_035542155.1 Anaerolineaceae bacterium | reverse complement strand
GGATACTTTCGGAGCTTAGGACTGGTGAGTATCAAAACTCGGTATCAAGAACTGCGTATTTCTGGATGAACCGCCGGATGCGGACCCGCATGTCCGGTGGTGTGAGAGGAGGCGGCTAGCCGCCGCCCCCTACTCGATTTATTTTCCCTCGGCGATATCCTGGCGTGCTCTTGCCAGGAACTGGTCGATCGCCATCGGTCCCGGGTTCTCACCCGAGCGCAGGCGCAGTGCGACCTGTTTCTCTTCCATCTCCTTATCGCCTACCACCAGCATGTAAGGCACCTTCTGCTTCTGCGCGTCGCGGATCTTGGCGTTCATCCGCTCACTGCGCTCGTCCACTTCGACCCGCAAGCCCTCGGCCTTGAGCTGCGCCGCGACCAGGCGGGCGTACTCCATATGCCGATCGGCGATGGGGATTAGCACCGCCTGCACCGGGGCCAGCCAGGCCGGGAAAGCCCCGGCATAGTGCTCGATCAGCACCGCCAGGAAGCGCTCGGTCGTCCCGGTCACCGCGCGGTGGAGCACCACCGGGGTATGCTCTTGCCCATCCTCGCCAATGTAGGTGAGACCTAACCGCGAGGGCTGGATGAAATCCACCTGGATCGTGGAGAGCTGCCACTGGCGGCCGAGCACGTCGCGGGCCATGAAATCGGCCTTGGGACCGTAGAATGCCGCCTCGCCCACGGCCTCGAAATAATCGACCTCGGTGGCGTCCATGGCTGATCTCAGCGCAGCCTCGGCTTTCATCCATTTTTCATCGTCCTGGACGTACTTGCCCGTCGTCCCGCGCAGCGAGAGACGCACCTGGTAATCGCTAAATTTGTAACGGTTGAGCACCTCGCGGATTACTTGCAGGTCCAGCGAAAACTCCTGCTCGATCTGTTCGGACGTGCAGAACGTGTGGCAGTCGTCCTGGGTGAGCGAGCGCACGCGGACCAGGCCGTTGAGCTCGCCGGTCTTCTCGTAGCGGTAGAGCGTGGCGAATTCCGCGAAGCGCAGCGGCAGCTCCCGGTACGAGTGCAGCCCCATCTCTTTATACAGGGTCATGTGGCTGGGGCAGTTCATCGGCTTGAGCCGGAAGGTGATGTTCTCGTCCACCATCGGCGGGAACATGACATCTTTATAATTGTCGTAGTGCCCCGACCGCTTATACAGGTCCTCTTTGACCAGATGGCCCGTCCAGACGTGCTGGAACCCGTAGCGGGTCTGCACGTCGCGGACGTAGGATTCCATTATATGGCGCAACATTTCACCTTTGGGTGTGAAGAGCGGCAGCCCGGGGCCAACGTCCTCTGAGAAGTAGAACAGGCCCAGCTCTTTGCCCAGCTTGCGGTGATCGCGTCTTTTGGCTTCCTCGAGCTGTTCGAGGTACTCCTCGAGCTGCTGCGGCGTCTCCCAGGCTGTGCCGTAGATGCGCTGGAGCATAGGGCGTTTTTCATCCCCACGCCAGTACGCCCCGGCGATGTTCATCAGCTTTACCGCAGCCGGGTTGATTTCACCTGTGTCTTTGACGTGCGGCCCGCGGCACAGGTCGACGAAGGTATCTGAGGTATAGGTCGATATCTCCGGCTTTTCCGTGAGCGGGTTGCCGTCCTCGTCCAGCCCGCCCGATTCTAGCCCATCGATCAGCTCAAGCTTGTAGGGCTGGTCTTGAAAGATCTGGCGGGCCTCATCCGCCGAAAGGGTTTGGCGGATAAAGGGGTGCTTGCCGGCGATGATCTGGCGCATCCGTTTTTCAATCACAGCCAGATCCTCGGGGGTGAGGGGGCGAGGGAGGTCGAAATCGTAATAAAAACCGTCTTCGATGGCCGGGCCGATCGCGATTTTCGCTCCCGGGAACTGCTCCAGCACCGCCTCGGCCATGATGTGCGCTGAGGAGTGGCGGATCCGGTACAGCTTCGAATCCTCATAACGTTCTTTGGTTTGTTGAGCCATGCTACCCTCCGTCCCTGTGTTTTAAAAAAAATACTCTCGCCCAGGACTGGGACGAGAGTTTTTTTCTCCGCGGTTCCACCCAGATTGGCCATTCCCAGGCGGGAAAGCCATCTCTTGCAGCCGGTAACGGGGTTGAGCCGTTCACCTTATTGGGCCAAAGGCCGTTCAGGCTTCCGCTCGCGGGTGGTTTTGGCTGGTTCAACCCGGAGGAGATTTCCAGTCTCACGATCTCCTCTCCCTGGCGGGATGACTTCCAGCTACTCGTCCCGGTCAACGCGTTTGATTTCTACAGATTATATCCGGATTTCTGGTTTTGACAAGGGTCTCAAACGACCTGGACCAGCGTCCCCATCCCTTGAGCATAATAATCGCGCGGGTCGTACTCGGGGTCTGTCCAGCGGAAAAGCCAGAGGGCGTCGGCGTTGCGCAGGTTGACGCAGCCGTGGCTCATCGGGCTGCCGAAGTTGTCGTGCCAGTAGGTGCCATGCAGGGCGATGCCGTCTTTTTGAAAAACCATCACCCAGGGAACGCCGGGCAGCTCGTAAGCGGCCGGGTCGGCGGTTAATTTTCCGTTGCCCATGTGACGGGAGGGCATTTTGAGCTGGATGTGGAAATTTCCCATCGGGGTGTCTGTGGGCAGCTCGCCCTCTGGCACGTGCTCGGTGTGGACCCCCGAGGATACTTTGGTCTCGAAGAGGACCAGGTCGCCAAAGTACGCCTTGAGCGACTGCTCTTTTATAGAAACGACGATCTTCTTTTGATCCTTATACAGCGCCTGGCCGGTCGGTGAGTAGGTGTGGGTGTCGATCAGGTGCACATCGCCTGCCGGGACGTGGTATTCAGCGTTCATCAACTGATCGAGAACGCGGTACCAGGGCTGACCGTCCGGCCCCTCGACGAGGGACGTAATCCAGTGCACGGATTGGTAATATAACCGGTAGAGGGGTTGCCAGCCATTCTCCCGTGTGTAATGGAAGCTGGTAGTCTTGGGAACGGTGATCTCCCCCACCATGCCCCCGTCAGGAAGCCTGCGCGGGATGGGATTGCTTAGCAGCGGGTAGGCCACGCGCTGGACGTAGGCACGATGAACGTAGCCGGCGGCGAGCCGGTACCAGATCGGGTTCGCTTTCGGCCCTTGCACCGATTGAACGATCTCGAGGATGTCCAGGACCTGGTCGCGGAGCTGCTTGCCGATCCGCTTCGCCGAAAAAGAAGGTCCGGCGTACACGTTGATCAGCGCGGCGGTGACCCGGCCTAACGCGATCGGGGTCTCATCGACGAACAGCGCTGGAGCAGGCAGCAGCGCGCCGGCGAAAACCAGCGTTGCGCCTCTCAGAAATTCTCGCCGGGAGCAACCGGCAGCCAGGTCAGGCATCCATCCAACTCCAGGGGTAAGAATGGTCGTCCACTCTCTAGACGTTTTCCCACTCCAAATGGTTTCCGACTTACACTTTTGTTGGGTCGTTCATTCCGTAACCTCTTTCACTTGCATTCGCCATTTCCCCCAATTATAGTGTGTCTATACCTGACAGTTTTCTGTTCTCCGTTCTCTTCTTGTACGATTCTCGGTTCTCGTTTTTTTCAAGGATACCTTCAATGCAGCCACTTTCCGTTCTCGTCGCCGACCCCCATGCTTTATTCCGCGATATCGCCGCTCACCAGCTTGCCGACCAGGATGGAATGCAGATCATCGGCATGGCCGGCAGTGGCGCGTCCACGCTCCAGGCTGTTGTCGATACCTGCCCCGACGTGCTTTTCCTCGGCCTGGATTTCCAGGATATCCACGGGATCCAGATCATTTCAACGCTGCGTGAGCGTAATCTCCCCCTTCGGATCATCGCCTTTGGCGGCGAGAACCGCCCCGAGTTCATCCGCTGCGTCCTCGACGCCGGCGCGGATGCTTATCTTCTCAAAGACGAGGCCAACCCACTCCTGGTGGAGTCAGTTCATCGGCTGTTCGCCGGCGAAAAAGGCTGGTTTCGGCCACAATAAACATCACCATTGAGCGCACAGCGATCTCCGAGGAAAAAGAGAACGGAGAACAGTCATTCAAGCACTGTTCTCCGTTCTCTGTGTGCTCTGTGGTTCAAGCTCTTTCTTTAGAATCCCTTCGCCAGATGATAGTATGCCTCGTTCCAGCGCAGCTCGTTCTGGAAGCTGCGCAGATCGGTCTTCTCATCGATCTGCAGGTACTCAATTCCTGTTATCGTGGTGTAATTTTCGATATGCTCTGGCGTGAGCGACTGGCTGAACCCAGTGTGGTGCGCGCCGCCAGCATAAATCCAGGCGGCTGCTGCGTCCACGAGGTTCGGGCGCGGGACCCACACGGCCCGAGCCACCGGCAGCTTCTGCAGCGGCTCATCCGGATCGACCACGTCCACCCGGTTGACGATCATCCGGAACCGGTTCCCCAGGTCAATCAGCGAGGCATTCAGGGCCGGCCCGCTCTTGACGTTGAAAACCAGACGCACCGGGTCGGCTTTTCCGCCGATCGAGAGCGGGTGGATCTCCAGTCTGGAATTCCCATCCGAAATGGACTCGCACACTTCCAGCATGTGTGCGCCGAGCACCTTCATTTCACCCGGGCCAAAGTGGTAGGTGTAATCCTCCATAAACGAGGTCCCACCGGGCAGCCCGGCGCCCATCACTTTCATCGTTCGCACCAGCGCCGCGGTCTTCCAGTCCCCTTCCGCGCCGAAGCCATACCCGTCCGCCATCAGGCGCTGCACGGCAAATCCCGGGAGTTGCTGCAGGCCGTGTAGATCTTCAAAATTGGTCGTAAACGCCTTGAAACCGCCTTCTTCGAGAAACGCGCGCAACCCCAGCTCGATCCGCGCCGCGGTGCAGAGCATGTTGCGCTGGCTCCCTCCCGGCCGCAGCGCGTCGTCCATGGCATAGCGCTCGTCGTACTCCGCAACCAATCGATCGACCTCTCTCTCAGGAACCTGGTCGACGCGCTGGACCAGGTCGCCCACCCCGTAGCCATACACATCATATCCCAGGCGGATCTGAGCCTCCACTTTATCTCCCTCGGTCACCGCCACCTCACGCATGTTGTCTCCGAAGCGCGCGACCTTCATTCCCTGGGAGTCGCTCCAGGCGCAGGCGGCGCGCATCCATGCCGCCAGCGGTTCCTGAACCGCAGCATCCTCCCAGTACCCGACAATAACCTTCCGGTTTAGTCGCATCCGCGCCCCGATAAAGCCGAACTCGCGGTCTCCGTGGGCGGATTGGTTGAGGTTCATGAAGTCCATATCGATGCTCGCCCAGGGGATGGAACGGTTGAACTGAGTATGCAGGTGGACGAATGGCTTTTTCAGATTGCTAAGCCCGGCGATCCACATCTTCGCCGGAGAAAAAGTGTGCATCCACAGGATCAGGCCGATACAGTTTTTCGCTGCGTTGGCCTCCAGGCAAAGCTGGGTGATCGCCTCGGGCGTGGTCATGACAGCCTTGAATACGATTTTGACCGGAAACTTCCCGGAGCTGGAGAGCGCCGCGACGATCTTTCGGGAATGCTCGGCGACTTCCTCAAGCGCCTGGCTACCATATAGATACTGGCTGCCCGTCACAAACCAGACTTCCTGATGTTGCAGCTCGATCATTCGAATTCCCTCCTGGGAGAATAGTTTTATTGGTTTTCTGTATTTTACCGGATTATGCGGTTCAATTTATTACGGACCGCTGGCAAAGATCAACGGATTTTAAGGAATCTTTTCAGGTGATCGGATACGAATACCAGAAACAGATCGGTTTTGCTGCTATTGTAATGTTTTCTTATTTGTAATATCATCAATGGGCAACTGAAACCGCCATCCAATCATCGAAAGTGGGCTGCAAAGAGCATATGATCCAGATTCGCGACGTTTTACAGGTGAAATTTGGCAAGATCGATCAGGCCGTCGAGCTGTTCACCAGGCCATCCGTTCCGGCTCCCCGGCTGATCGTGCCCGGGCATCATTTTACCGTGCTGACCGATGTCTCCGGTGAAATGTACACATTGGTTAACGAGTTTGTGGTTGAGAATTTGGCCGAACACGAATCGCTGCGCGGCGAACAGTTCAATGCGCCCGGGTATTCCGAGTGGTTCCGCCAGTTTCAGTTGTTTATCGAGGGCGGGCGACGGGAGTATTATAACGTCGAGGGGGAATACAAAGATTGGTCCAGGCCGGGAATGATGGTCGTTCGTGAGTCGTACCGGGCGTACCAGTCACAGATTCGCCGCGCGGTCGAGTTGCTCCAACGGTACGGCGGGTTAATGGAGTTTTTTAAGGTGGGCCAAAAACCGCGTATCCTCACCGACGCCAGCGGGCCAATGTTCCAGGCGGTGATCGAGATCGAGACCGAAAGCATAGCAGCCTGGGAAAGCCAGCGGCGGGTGCTGTTCCAGGAAGTGGAATTTCAAGTCTGGTTTAACCAGTTGATGACAGCAGTTTCGGGGGGTGCGCACGATTTTTACCGGGTCGAATACACCAGTTAATCAAAAAATCCCCACGACAATATATTAGAAATTATTCACCTCTAAATCAAATCTAAATAAGAATATGATAATTATTTAGTAGAAAAATTTGGCTCTGCTACTGAGCGTGAAGTGCCAGATACTCATTGAATTCCTATGTCCAATACTATTCTTGTTGTTGACGACCAATCCAGCGTACGGCAGCTCCTCCAGGAATATCTGAGCAAACAAGGCTACCGGGTGATCACCGCTGTCGACGGGCAATCCGCAATCTATACGGCTCGCCACGAACAGCCCGACCTGATTCTGCTGGACATCATGATGCCCGTTATGGATGGCTACCAGTTTCTCCGCCAGTACCGCAAAGAGCGCCAGACGCCGGTGATCGTCATCACCGCCAAAGAAGAAGAGACCGACGCTGTCCTGGGACTGGAGCTGGGCGCGGACGACTATGTGATCAAACCTTTCCGCATGCGCGAGCTATTGGCCCGCATCCGCGTGGCCCTTCGCCGCAGCGAGGAGAACCAGGATAAGTTTAAAATCTATCGGGTAGGCGAGGTTACCCTGGATGAGCGCACCCATATGGTCACGGTCAAGGAGGAGCCCGTCTCGCTGACCCCCATTGAGTTCGCATTGCTCCAGATCTTTATGGCTTCTCCGGGGCGGGTTTTCACCCGCGGCGACCTGGTTGACCAGCTCACCGACAGCCATTTTACTGGCCTGGACTCCACCCTGAACGTCCACATTCGCAACCTGCGCCTCAAAATCGAGCCCGACCCGGCCAATCCGGTGTACGTCGAGACCGTCTTTGGCGTTGGCTATCGTTTTCAAAAACAGTTTTGACCATGTTTAAATCGATATATTGGAAAATCACCCTGGCTTTTATGCTCGTTGCCTTTACCACCGCCGCACTGGTTGGGGTATTCATCCGCCTGTCCAGCGCCGACCGGCTGAGTCAATTGATCGTCGACCAGCAGCGCAGCAATCTCGAACAGACGCTCAGCGCCTACTATGCCGCCAATGGTTCCTGGGATGGCGTCGATAAAAGTTGGCGAGAGCTCCAGGTGAAAACAGCCCAGACCGCGGGTCAATATCGCCCTGGACCAGATAATCCACCTCCGAATGACCACGGTCCACGGGATTTTCTGGGGCTGGCTGATGCAGATGGCGCCGTGATCGTCCCGGTCGATGAACAATTCCCGGCCGGATCGAAATTACCTGCTGATCAGCTCAAAAATGGCACCCCGGTCACGGTCGATGGCCAGCAGGTGGGCACTATACTGGTCGCCCAACGTCCCCCGGGGTTCAGCCCTCAGGAAAATCAGTTCTTACAGCGAACCAGCCAGGCGCTGATCTATACCGGGATCGGCGCATTGATCGTGGCGCTGATCATGGGAATCATCCTGGCGCGTACGCTGACTCGACCGCTGCAAGCGCTAACCCATGCCGCGCAGAGCATCACCGCCGGGAACCTGGAACAGCAGGTGGAGGTCAGGTCAAACGATGAGATCGGCGAGCTGGCCACGGCATTTAACCACATGAGCCAGGAAGTTTCCCGGTCAAACCAGCTCCGCCGACAGATGACCGCCGATATCGCTCACGACCTGCGTACGCCCCTGACGACGATCTCCGGTTACATCGAAGCCATGCAGGAAGGCGTCCTCGACCCAACCCCCGAGCGCCTGGCCCTGATCTACTCTGAAATCGAGCGACTGCAGAAGCTGGTCGATGACCTGCGTATGCTCTCCCTGGCTGAAGCCGGCGAACTGCCCTTGAACCCCCAGGCCGTATCCCCCAAAGAGGTCCTCGACCAGGCTGCCGCATTGTTCCAGCACCAGGCTGCCCAGCAAAAGGTATCCCTGGAGGTCGATGCGCGCGAAGATTTGCCTTCCCTGCAGGTGGATGAGGCGCGCATGATGCAGATATTTGGCAACCTGATCACCAACGCCCTCCGTTACACGCCATCCGGGGGAAAGGTGCAGCTCTCGGCGCAGGCGGTGAATGGCCGGGTCGAATTGGACGTCCAGGATACCGGGTCAGGTATTCCCGCCGAAGAGCTGCCCTACATTTTCGACCGTTTTCACCGCGCGGATAAATCCCGCCACTCTGAAAATGGAGAAAGCGGTCTCGGCCTGGCGATCGTCAAAGCGCTGGTCGATTCCCACGGTGGCCAGATCTGGGCTGAATCCAACCCTGGTCAGGGTACCACGATCCATCTGTCTTTCCCGATAGAAACCAAATCATAACTCAATCACATCTAAATCAATTTTGAATAAGTTCTCCCTATACTTCGCAGCATAGCGAATTTATTTCGAAGGAGAACTTCAGACATGAAACTACTCAAAAAACTCTGGTGGATCCTTGCGATCGTGGTCATTGCTGCCGGGGGATTTGTTTTTTACCAGAACGTTCAGGCCAAACAAACCGGGCAGAGCCAGGTGAGCCAGCAAACGGTAAAGGTAACGAAAGGTGAAATCAGTACAACTGTAAGCGCCACCGGATCGGTGCGGTCCAACCAGAATACCATTGTTAGTTGGACGGTAAGCGGAAAAGTGGGTAAGGTGCTCGTCAGCCTGGGGGATCAGGTCAAAGCAGATCAGATCCTGGCATCCCTTGACTCCACCAGCCTCCCTCAGACCGTGCTCAACGGTCAGCAGGATTTGATCGATGCCCGGCAGGCTCTCGAGAACCTGCAATCCTCCAAAGTGGATATCGCCCAGGCCCAGTCAGACTTGGTATCCGCGCAAACCGCATTGGAGGATGCCACGAAGTCCCGCGCCCAGCTCGATTACGCCCGCGGGACCCAGGGGACCATCGCCTCGGCGGAAGCCAACTACATCCTGGCCCAGAACAACGTCGACAAGCTGCAGAGGATCTACGATAACATGAGCAGCCGGCCCGAGAATGACCCTGGCCGTCTGAACGCCCTGGCCAACCTGGAAAACGCCAAAAAAGCTCGCGACAAGGCCCTGGCGACGGTGAACTGGTACAAGGGCAAGCCTTCCATTGAAGATATCGCCGCTGCAGATGCGGCTGTGGCTCTCGCCCAGGCGCAATATGATGACGCCTTGCGCACCTACAACCGCCTCAAAAATGGACCGACCGCTGCAGAGATCACTGCCGCCCAAAACAAGGTGACCGCGGCCCAGGCCCTGATCGACAGCGTCAATTTGACCGCACCCATTGACGGGGTGGTGACTTCTCTGGATATCCAGGCCGGTGATCTGGTCTCGAGCGGCACCCAGGCCGTACGCATCGATGACCTTTCGGGAATTTTTGTGGACCTCTCGGTCTCGGAAGTCGACATCAACAACATCCAGGCTGGCCAGGCTGCCGCGATCACCTTCGATGCCATCCCCAATCAGACCTACAGCGGTGAAGTCACCCGCGTCGGGCAGGTTGGCGAGAGCAGCTCTGGCTCGGTCAGCTATACCGTCACCGTCCAGATCAGCGATCCTGATGCGGCGATTAAGTCCGGCATGACCGCAGCCGCAAGCATCACCACCTCCACGGTCAGCGACGCCCTGCTCGTTCCCACCCGCTCGATCAAGACGGTCAACAAGCAGAAGGTTGTCTACGTCTCCTCCAACGGGCAGGTGACCCCGGTCAATGTGGAAACAGGCCTGACCTCTGATACCATGACCCAGATTGTCTCCGGCAACCTCAAAGAAGGCGAGTTGGTCCTCTCCAATCCCACCACGTCCACGACGACTGCCACCAATTCTGGCGGCGGGCCCGGTATCATTGGCATCCTCAGTGGTGGCGGTAGCCCGGCGGGCGGTGGCGCTCCTCCAGCAGGCGGACCTTCCGGCAATTCAGGAGGCTCTTCCTCGAGCGGCAGTTCCTCCGGGTCAAAATCCAATAAAGGTGGTAATTAGGTGCAATGATGGATACAAGTGTGATTGAAGCAACAGACCTGAAAAAGGTGTATAAGATGGGCGAGATCGAAGTGAATGCACTGGCAGGAGTATCGTTCGATGTCAAAAAAGGGGAGGTGGTCGCTATTATGGGGCCGTCCGGGTCAGGAAAATCGACCCTGATGAACATCCTCGGTTGCCTGGATCGCCCCACGGACGGGGAATATATCCTCGACGGCGAACCGGTCGCAAAGCTCAAGGACGATCAACTCGCTGAAATCCGCAACCGCAAGGTCGGTTTCGTTTTCCAGAGCTTCAACCTGCTCGCGCGCTCCACAGCCCTGGACAACGTCGAGCTCCCCTTGCGCTACGCAGGCGCCTCCGGGAAGGTGCGGCGAGAACGGGCCCGGGCGGCGTTGGAAGCGGTGGGCCTGACCGATCGAATGGATCACAAACCGACCGAGCTCTCCGGCGGCCAGCAGCAGCGCGTGGCCATCGCCCGCGCCCTGGTCAACGACCCGGCCATCCTGATGGCCGACGAGCCCACCGGTAACCTGGACTCGAAATCGGGCAAAGAAATCATGGAGCTGCTCCTCAAACTCAACCAGGAGCGCGGCACCACCCTGATCATCGTCACCCACGACCCTGCCATCGCCGCGCACACTCAACGCGTGATCCACCTCAGTGATGGTAGATTGGAGTATCTGCAATGAACATCGGCCAGTATTTTATCGAGGCGATCGAAAGCCTTACCAGCAATAAGCTTCGCTCCGGTCTGACCATCCTGGGCATCGTCATCGGGGTCGCCGCCGTGATCTCGATGATGGCGATTGGCCAGGGTGCGCAGAACTCGATCAGCAGCTCGATCAACAATATCGGCACCAACGTGCTCTTCATCTCTTCGGGGAATCGGAACCAAAACGTGCACATCAGTAATCCCAAGCCCCTCTTACTTTCGGACGTTACCGCCCTTTCAGATACCTCCCAGGTGCCCGATGTGGTTTATGTCACCGCCAGCCTGAGAATTAACGGGAACGTCAGCGCTGAAGGCCAGACTACCTCGACCGAGGTGATGGGGGTCAGCCCTGCCTACGCCACCGTCCGTAACCTGGCCGTTGCCGATGGTGAGTTCCTCACCGAAGCCAACGTAACTTCTCGCTCCGCGGTCGCCGTGATCGGCTCGGATGTAGCCACCAACCTTTTCAACACCACTCAAGACCTGGTTGGTAAGACGATCCGCATTCAGGGCCAGCAGTTCAAAGTGATTGGCGTTCTGGAGAGCAAAGGCGGCGGCGGTTTCGGCTCCCAGGACAATCAGATCCTGATCCCCATTACCACTGCGCAGAGCCGCCTGACCCATCGCGGGACTGCGAACGAGGTGGATCAGATCCTCGTTTCCGCGGTCTCCGCGGATAAGACCGATGCAGCAACAGCCGAGGTCACCGCCATCTTGCGCTCTCGCCATAAGCTCGCCGACGGCGCCGCGGATGACTTCACCATCCTCTCCCAATCTGATTTGCTCAGCACCGCATCCTCGATTACCGGCACCCTGACTCTCTTCCTCGGCGGGGTGGGTGGGATCTCGCTGCTGGTCGGTGGGATCGGGATCATGAACATCATGCTGGTCTCGGTCACCGAGCGTACCCGCGAGATCGGCCTCCGCAAAGCTCTCGGGGCGCGCAGGCGGGATATCCGCATCCAATTCCTGATGGAATCTTTGCTCTTGAGCCTTTTGGGAGGCGCGATTGGTGTCCTCCTCGCCTGGGGCATCTCGGCTATCATCGCCCAGGTGGCCTCCTCCTCGGGGACGGCAATCAACCCGGTAATCAGCATCAACGCCGTCCTTCTGGCCACACTTTTCTCCGCCGCGGTCGGCCTGTTCTTCGGCCTCTACCCGGCCAACCGGGCAAGCAACTTGCAGCCAGTAGAAGCGCTGAGGGCGGAATGAAATTCTTAAAACGATTCTGGTGGGTTTTTCTCATCGTTCTGGTAGTATTGGGTGGAGGGTACATCTACCTCCAATACCGGCAGATGCAGCAGTTCCAAAGCGCGGTGGCGGCGATGCAAACGGTCCGGGTGACCAAAGGTTCGATCGCGACCACAGTCGGGGCCACTGGCAGTGTCCGTGCCAGCCAGAGCGCCGTAGTAAACTGGACGCTCGAAGGGCAGGTCGGCAGCGTCCTTGTCGAGGAGGGTGATACGGTCAAAACCGGGCAGATCATTGCTTCCCTCTCCACGTCGAACCTTCCCGACAACGTGGTGAAAGCCCAGACCCAATTGACCACGGACCAGCAGGCCCTGGAGGACTTGAAAGCCTCCCAAGTCGACCTGGCTTCCGCTCAACAGGCCATCTCGACCGCCCAGAATGCCCTGACGAAGGCCAAGCAAAAACGCGCCTGGCTGGATTCACCAACCCGCGGGGACCAGGTCAGCATTACCGCTGCCCAGGCCAGCTACGACCTGGCTAAACAAGAATACGATCACCTTAAGGAATCCTATAACAAAGTATCTCGATTAGACCCGAGCGACCTCAAGAGGATCAATTCAGCAATCGCTCTTCAGCAAGCCCAGACCCAGTTGGATAAGACCTGGCGTGAGTTTAACTATCTCAAGGGCAAACCCACCGATGAGGAGATCGCTACCGCGCAGGCGGCCGTTGACCTGGCCCAGGCGCAGTATGACGACGCGGTGCGCGCGTACGAGCGATTCAAAAATGGCCCCACCGCCGCGGAGATCAGCGCGGCCGAGGCGAGGGTGGCTGCCGACCAGGGCGTGATCGACAGCGTCAACCTGAAAGCCCCCTTTGACGGGGTGGTGACCGAAGTAAATGCCTATGCTGGAGAATCCGTTTCTGCGGGCGACGCTGTGGTGCGCATCGATGATCTTTCCAAGGTCTATATCGATCTTACCGTCTCCGAGGTGGACATCAACAGCATCCAGGTCGGGCAGGCAGCCGAGATCACCTTCGACGCCATCCCCGGGAAAGCCTATACCGGCAAGATAGTCGAGGTTGGCGTGGTCGGTTCGAGCAGCTCGGGCTCGGTCAATTTCCCCGTGACCGTCCAGATCACCGATGCCGATCCATCCGTAAAAACAGGGATGACCGCTTCTGCGACAATCACCACTTCCACCCTGGAGGATATCCTCCTCGTCCAGACCAAATCGATCCAGACGGCCAATAACCAGAAGACCGTTTTCCTGGTCCGCGGCGGTCAGCCGCGCCCCGTGGCCGTGCAGACCGGAGCAACCTCTGACAGCCTGACCCAGATTGTCTCCGGCAGCCTTCAGGAAGGCGATCAGGTCCTGGCCAATCCCTCAACCCTGACGACTGCCGCAAACCGGCCGGCCGGGTTCTTCCTCTTTGGCCTGCTCGGCGGCGGCCCGCCCCCCGAAGGAGGCCCGGGTGGGGCAGGCGGACCCCCCAGCGGCGGCCCCGCCGGCGGGGGCGGCCCTCCATCCACTGGTCCAAACGGCGGCGCGGGTGGCGCTCCTGGAGGCTAGCTCCTCTCCTCGAAGATCGGCTCTCGGATCTCGGTTCTCGAACCCCTTGTTAAATCCGTGAAATCCGTACCATCCGTTAAATCCGTGTCCAAGTAAGCTTTTTCTAGAAATCGGATCAAGAAGGTTTCATTTCTCTACAATTAGTGATACAATTGTTCTATGTTCAATCCGCATGTTCACATTGGTTGGAAGGAGGGTTTACTCATGAGTGATCGTTCCAAAGTTATGGTGATGGTCGGTACGCGCAAAGGCGGTTTCATCTTCACCAGCGATCCGGATCGAAAAAAATGGTCGGTCAGTGACGTGCTCTTCAAAGGCTGGACCATGATGCACATGAACTGTGATCCTCGCGATGGACGGCTGCACGCTTCGGTGAGCCATTTCGTCTATGGCCCCACCACCCACTACTCGGATGACCTGGGCCAGTCCTGGACCCAGGCAAAGGTCGTCCCAAAATTGACCCGTCCTTCGATCTCCGGGCGGCCGGCCAGCACCCCTGAGGAAGCCTATACAGGCAAACCTATCCCCACCACCCAGGAAGAGGTGATCCAGGTCTGGAACATTACTCCAGGCCGGGTATCCGAGCCGGGCGTGCTCTATGCCGGTATCCAGCCTGCCTCTTTATTCAAATCGACCGACCGCGGCGAAAGTTGGTCGCTGATCGAGAGCCTATACGATCATTCCCAGCGTGGCCGTTGGCAGCCCGGTGGTGGCGGCCTTTGCCTCCATACCATTGTCCTCGATCCGAATAACGCTGACCGCATTTACGTGGCCATTTCCGCGGGCGGATTGTACCGCACAGATGACGGCGGCGCGACCTGGCAGCCTCGTAATCATGGCGTTCGCGTCGATTTTATGGGCGATATCCAATATCCGGAGTTTGGGCAGTGCGTCCACAAGGTCGACCTGCACCCTTCCCGCCCGGAGGTGCTCTACCAGCAGAACCACAATGGGGTTTACCGCAGCGACAACTGCGGCGACGATTGGATCGACATCGGCGAAGGGCGCCTGCCCAGCCGCTTTGGATTTCCCATTGCCGTCCATCCCCACGACCCGCGTACGATCTACATCGCCCTCGAGGAGAGTGACGAGTATCGCATGAGCGTGGACGGCCAGTTTTCCATCTGGCGCAGCCGGGATGGCGGAGAAAGCTGGGACCGCCGAACCCAGGGCCTGCCCCAAAATGCCCACCTTGTTGTCCTCCGCGATGCCATGACTTCCGATACCCTCGATCCCGCCGGCATTTACGCCGGGACCAATACGGGGCAGCTCTTCTACAGCCGCGACGACGGCGACACCTGGGAGCTCCTCGCCGATTACCTCCCGCCGATCGTCTCGGTCGAGGCGGTGGTCGTTTAATTCTCGATCTTAACCGATCATTTACAGATTCTTATTCATCCTTAATAATTAGATATATAAGATATACTTTGTCAGTAATATCTGCCGTGATGTGAAACCAATTTGTCGTCCAATTTTGGGGGGAACCTCAGAAGGAGGCTGTGAACACGGGCAAAATCTTCTAACTCACAGGTTCGTGGAAGGCCTGTGCCATTGCCCAGGCGTCAGACCGATCCCATCAATCAACTCTTATAGTGGAGGATAGTCATGAATATTATTGCGTTTTCCAAACGCACCAAAGCCAACGTCAATCACTCATTGCTTCGCTTCACATCCCTTTTCTTGCTCTTAACTTTTTTGGGGATACCTGCCCCCATCGCCGCCACGCCCGCGCTCGCGGCGCCTGGCGGATGCCAGCTCAACTCGGCCAAAGGCGATATTCAGCACGTGGTTTACCTCATTTTCGATAACGTCCATTTCTTACGGGACAATCCCAATGTTCCCTCCGACCTCGAACAGATGCCCAATCTGTTGAATTTTATCCGCGAGAATGGGACCCTGTTGACCAACGACCATACCGTCCTGATCTCGCACACCGCGAATGGAATCCTGACCGATCTGACTGGCCTGTACTCAGACCGACATGGACAGGCGGTATCCAACTCTTACCGTTATTTCAAGACAGATGGCACGACTGCCTCTTCATCCTCGTTCAAGTACTGGACCGACCTGGTGGATGATACCGGCAATCCTCCCGCCGATCCCCTCGCCAATATGGTCACCGGCGACAGCGGCGCGCCCAAGAACACACCCGCGCCGTGGGTTCCTTACACTCGCGCCGGTTGCGACTTTGGTGCCGTGGCGCTTGCCAATACCGTCCTGGAGAACACCGGCATTGGGCCGAACGGAGATATGACCAAGGTGTTTGGCGCCAATTCCTCTGAATGGCTTGAAGCGCAGGCTTCGAATGCCGCGCCAGCCGGAACTGCCGCTCGCAACCTCGCCCAGACCGATTTTGTCGGCCTGGCGGTTCACTGCGCCGCAGGCGGAGGCATGTGCGCGAACAATTCAAACGCGAGACCGGATCTCTTGCCCGATGAGTCGGGCGGCTATAACAACTTCCTTGGCCTGTTTGGCGCGAAGTATGTCAACCCCGCGATCACCGGCGGCAACGCGGTCGTCGATAAACTGAACGGCGACCCGGTCACCGACCAGTTCGGCCAGCCAGGTTTCCCTGGTTTTGATGGGCTCTTCGCCACGACGACCCTTTCTTATGTTGCCCTGATGCAAGAAGCCGGGATCCCGGTCACGTTCGGTTATATTTCCGACGCTCACGATCAGCACGGCGTCGCCGGCGAAATTCACACCACCCGCGGCCCGGGGGAAGCTGACTACGTCCAGCAGTTGAAGGATTACGATACCGCCTTTGGCCAGTTCTTCGACCGTCTGGCCGCCGATGGGATCAACAAAGGTAATACCCTTTTTGTCTTTACGGTTGAGGAAGGCGATCATTTCGTGGGCTCTCCACCGACCAACCCCGACTGCGATGGCGTGAATACGCCCTGCACCTACAGCCTGGTCGGCGAAGTCAACGGTAATCTGGCTGGTTTGATGGCTACGCAGCAGAGCATCACCACGCCTTTCACAGTCCATTCTGACATGGCCCCCACGATCTACATCACCGGCAACCCTGCCCGCACCGACGCGGTTACCCGTGATTTTGGCCGCGCCCTCGGCAACCTGACCGCGGTGAACCCATATACCGGGAATTCAGACAGGATTGCTGCAGCACTGGCTGACCCGGTGGAGATGAAAGCCCTCCACATGGTCACCGCCGATCCGCAGCGCACTCCCACGCTGACCCTGTTCGCCGCAGCCGACTACTTCCTCTTTGCGGGCGCTGCCAACTGTAACGCGCCCTGTATCTCCGTGCCAACCACCCCTCCGACCAGCACCTTCGCCTGGAACCACGGCGGAATCCAGCCCGAGATCGCCACCACCTGGCTGGGGATCGTTGGACCAGGGGTGCGCAATAACGGGGACGATGATGTCTGGGCAGATCATACCGATACCCGCCCGACCATGCTCGCCCTGGTCGGTCTCAAGGATTCCTATGTCCACGACGGGCGTGTGCTGATCGACCAGCTTCAAGCCTGGGCCGTTCCGCAGACCCTACGCGCTCACCGCGAGGCGATCCGCGATCTGGGCGAAATCTACAAACAATTGAACGCGCCCTTCGGTTCCTTCGGCATGGATACGCTCGTCGCTTCGACCAGAGCGATCAGGAGCGGCTCAGCCGCGAACGATAGATCCTATACCCTCATCGAAAACAGCATCGCGGCTCTCACCGGTAAGCGCGATCCACTGGCAGCGCAGATAAAAACCATCCTTGACGATGCTGCTTTTAACGGAAAACCTGCCAACCAGCTCCAGGTATTAAAGTTGATCGTGCAGGCCAAAATTCTCCTTGAACAGGCTCATGAGCTGAACCACTGACCCTTTTTCCAATCCTTTAATATCCAGGGCCGGCGACAATATTTCGCCGGCCCTGGCACGTTTCTGTTCATCGTCGGATCTGATCACCAGTTTGGTCGAGCGGGACGGCCGGGCCTTTAAGCAGGTCGGGAAGAAAGCGTCAGCGAGAGCACCCACACTTGTACCGGTTCGTTCCTGCCTTTCAGTGCATGCTGGCGAATCTCTGCCCCGGCGGGGTTGATCCCGGCTTTCAGGGCAGTAGTTTCGCTGACGTAGATCTCCCCAGGGCCGGCCAGCCCGGCGAGGCGAGCGCCGATGTTGGGTGTATCGCCCATCACGACCACGTCGGCCGCGCCTATATCGGTGCTGACCGCCCCGATATAGGCCACACCGGTATGGACGCCGATGCCGATCGAGATCCATGGGCCGTCGGGCGAGCCGTGCCCGGTGGCTTGCAGGATCTGGCGCGCGGCTTCGACGGCGACCCGGGGATGGTCCGGCCCCGCGTGGCCGGCGGTATAGAAAGCTGTGGCGGCGTCGCCGATCAATTTTTCGACCATGGCGTGGCTATTGAACAGGACCCGGGTGGCGGCGTTGTAAAAGCGGTTGATCAGGCGGCTGAACTCACCGGGGGACATGCGCTCGGCGAGCCGGGTCGAACCGCGCACGTCGGCAAAGAGGACGGTCGTCTCGACTTCTGCCCCGCCCGGGAATTCCTGGACGAAGCGCTCGCAC
>DATKLX010000127.1:0-4290 GCA_035542155.1 Anaerolineaceae bacterium | reverse complement strand
CTTATGCCGTTGATCCTTGAGCTGGACTTCAGCCATTTCATCGGCTGCCCATGTTTGCATTTCTACACCTGCCCCCCCTTGGTAAAGTTTACCCCCTCTCGAGCTTGCTGAGAGGGGGTTGGATTTGTGGGTAAGGATCAGGATTTAATTTTGGGGGGTTCTATTGGCAAATCAGAACAGGCACGTTCGAGGAGCGCAACACCTGATCCACAGTGCTGCCTAAAACCGCTTCCACCACCGGACTGAAGCCATATCCGCCCATCAAAATCAAGTTTCTCTCCTCACTTTCCACAACCGAAAGGATATTTTCAGCGGGAGCGCCCTTCATTGTAATAAATTTAGATTCAACACCGCGTTCTTCAAAGTATTTTTCCACTGACTTCAAAACCCCACGGGTAACCCGGCCCGGTTCCAGCGTCGTCAGGACAGCCAGCGAAGCCTTCCACCGGCCTGCCAGGTATGCGGACAAATACAGGGCCTCTTTTGCTTTCGGGCTGCCATCGTAGGCCAGTAAAAGCCTGTCCAGGGGCGATACTTTACCCGGGACAGCCAGTAACGGCCTCGGGCAGCGCCGGATGATGGTCCTGAATCCCGACTCCAGGCGCAAAAAGATTTGTTCAGCCGGAGGGTGAGCCAGGTTGAGGATCACCAGGTCGGTCAGCACAGCCCATTCGCAGATTTGCCGGGCGACCTCGCCACTTACGACGGCCAGGCTCCCATCGACGCCGGTGTTCTGGCAGCGCCTTCGAAATTCATCGCGAACGGCGTTTGCTGTCTCAGAATCAATCGGATTGTGCGGGGGTACGACGTACAATCCTTTCAACAAGACGCTTGGCATTCTGGCAACCACCAACGCCTGATCGAGAGCGTTCCAGCCTTCCTCTAGACCGTTGACAGGCACCAGGATATCTCTGAATAATCTGGCTTCGTTGCTGTTGAGATTTTGTCTCCACTGTCCGGGGGGTGGATTGGTCTCGAGTGCATCGGGGATGAGGGATTCATAAACCTTTTTCCCCAGGCGCTGTACTTTTCGGGAAAGACGCGGACTGGACTTGTTCGCCAGGTCAGCCGCTGCCACTTCCGGGCTGATATTCCAGCCCAACTCTTTTTCCAGTTCGAACTTGTGTTGAGAAACCCAGACGTACAAATCTGTCTCGGTTCGACCGGGAAATTCGCGCAGGATTCCCCGCTCCTGGATCGCCTGCTGAACGGGCAGATAAACCTCCTCATACCAGTGCCTCACCGCCTCCTCCCAGGTGATATCCCGCTTCTGATCCAGGCCCATAAAATACTGGTGGACCTGAATGTGTTCGAGGAGAGTCTGGTAATACCCCGGGACTGTGAGCTTCAAGACCGCTTGAGGATAGAGGAGATCGATGCGGGTGCGTTCGAGAAATTCAGCATATTCGGCCGCCAGGATCAACTCATCCGGGCTGGAATTCGAGGAAAACGGAACCCGGGTCTGGATTTCAATGACGTAGGCCTGGATAGTTTCGAACTTTAACCGGCGGGCAACCGATACCCGGTGGTGCCCATCCTTAACAAAATACGTATCCCCCACCTGATAGACTTCGATTGGCGGCAGCCCCACCTGGGTCTCGAGAACAGCAGCCTTAACCTTCGCCCAGCGGGTGAGATCTGAATCGTGGCGGGGGAGAAAGTTCCGGGTAAAATCACTGTATCGGCTGACGCTTCCCGCGATAGATGCAACCGGAATATCATTCAGACCGCGATCGATTCCACCCGTGATCCGTAATTTGCTGGTGACATCGTCAAATGAATATAAATCAATTGATTTCCCACTGATGCGGCCAAGGACTTCCTGGAGCGCTGCCATCCGGCGTTCATCATAGAAATCCTCAACCGCACTCAGATAGTTCCCTGAATTTTCCATCTCTTATCGACCACCTGAACTGCTCCATTTCTAACAACCTGAAGATTATAGTCGATCTCTCTGAATTGGATGGGATAATTTTTCCGGCCAAATTTCCATTAAAAATCAAATTGGTACTGTGCTTTTAGCCTGCGAGACTATATAATATGGCAGGAAATGTTTCCAGGGCACGCCATGTATATAGTCACTACCTTATGGTTATTTGCTTAGCGGCTGATAATCCTTACACACTGCAATACCCGAAAAGCATTTCATGAACATTCCTGTCACCCGAACAAAATACATCGTCCCAAGGCGCCGTCCGGACCTTCTATCCAGACCCCGCCTGGTCAATGTACTCAACGATCTTCTCGACAACCGGCTGACCATCATCGCCGCTCCTGCGGGTTATGGGAAAACCAGCTTATTGGTGGATATCGCTCACCAAACAAATATGCCCTTTTGCTGGTTTGCCATCGATTCGTTGGATCGGGATTTAAAACGGTTCGCCACCTATTTGATCGCGGCGATCAATCTGCAGTTCCCCAATTTCGGTAAACAGGCTTCCCTGGTCCTCCAGAACCTGTCCCAGGCCGATCCAGACCTGGATTTACTGGTCACCTCTCTCGTCAACGAAGCCTACGAGACCATCCGCGAGCACTTCGTCATTGTCCTGGATGATTACCACTTCGTGGATGGGCAGGAAGATATTAACCGCTTTATCGGTAAATTCATCCGCGAAGTGGATGAAAACTGCCACCTGGTCATCGCCTCGCGTACGTTGCTGGCGATCCCCGATCTCCCTTTGATGGTAGCCCGTTCTCAGGTAGGCGGCCTGGGTTTTGATGAGCTCGCTTTCCAGCCCGAAGAGATCAGCGCTTTGATCGAAAAGAACTACCACACCAGGATCAGCGATGCGGCCGCCGCCGAGCTGGTCAAAGAGACCGAAGGCTGGATCACCGGGCTCTTGCTATCGACCCAGGTGAAATGGGAAGGCTTGAACGACCGCATGCGCCTTGCCAGGGTATCCACAGCGGGCCTGTACGATTACATGGTAGAGCAGGTCCTGGAGCAGCAGCCGCCCCAGATCCAGCACTTCCTTCTTCAAACCTCGGTGATGGAGGAGTTCGATGCGGAGCTGTGCGAGGCCGTGTTCGGCACCCCCCCTCCAGGCCAGGAAAGCTGGTCCAGTCTGATCGAGGTTGTTCTGCGCAGCAATCTTTTTGTCCTGCCTATTGGCGAGAAGGGCCTCTGGCTGCGTTACCACCATTTGTTCCGTGATTTCCTCCATGAAAAGTTACTGAAAGAGTCGCCCGCCCTTGAAAACAAGCTCCTCAAGAAGCTGGCCGATACCTATACGCAAAGGGGCGACTGGGAACGAGCCTACGTCCTCTATAGCCGGCTGAACCGGACCGAAGATCTGGTGGCCCTGATCGAAAAATGCGGGACCGACTTGCTCAAGCTCGGCCGCATCACGACCCTTTCCAACTGGATTGACTCGGTTAATCATACCTTCCTGGAGAACCGGCCGACCCTCCTCTCTCTGCGAGGGAGCGTCGCGGTGATGCAGGGCGAGGTGGAACGAGGTATTCACCTGCTCAACCAATGTGAGGTGATCAGCCGCCGAACGGGTAACCAGACTGTTTTGGTGCGAATGCTCAGCCGGCGCTCCCATGCGAATATTTATCTGGGGAATTACCAGGAAGCACTAAAGGATGCGGATGAAGCCCTGGCGATTGCCCGCGATCTGGCCCTGGTGATGGATGAGGCCGAAGCGCTGCGCTGCCGTGGATTAGCGCTTTATTCGTTAGGCCAGTTTGAAGCCGCAATCCAGAACATCAACCTTTCCATCTCGACTTATGATGCCATCGGGATGGTGGATATTGTTGCCGTGATTCAAATCGAACTGGGTAGAATACATCGTTTCCTCGGGCGGTTCCTTCAAGCTCAAGAGGCGTACGAGAAAGCGCTCAGGCAGTTTGTTAAAGTGGGCGACCTGATCCGCCAGGCTTCGGTTCAAAACAACTTGGGATATCTGTTCTTTGCGCAGGGGAGCTACGAAAAAGCATCCTACTATTACGAGCAGGCTTTAATCGCAGCCACCTTGAGCGGCAGCCTGCCGACGGAAACCCTCATCCTGATCGGAATCGGTGATCTGTATAAAAATATCGATTCTCCCGAATCCGCGCTGATCGCGTACTCAAAGGCGAAAGGACTGCTCAAGAAAATCAACGACCGCTTTCTGGACATGTACATTTTACTGGCTGAAGCGGTCATCTATCGTATCCTGGGTGACTTTATCCACGCAGAAGAAAAATTCGCCCTGGCTAATGATTTCGCCGGTCAGAAAAAAACACCCTCCGAAGAAGCTTTGTTATCTTACGAATACGGCGTATTCCTGAGCGATCGAAATGAAT
>DATKLX010000126.1:0-9043 GCA_035542155.1 Anaerolineaceae bacterium | reverse complement strand
GTCTGGAACCGAACTCAATTCTTGAAGCTGGCCGAAAACGAATTTCCACGTGCAAAACGGTATAGGCGGCCATTGTCCGTTATTCTCATCACCGTGGATCTGGATAGCCTCGACCCGCAGAGCCAGACCAATGGGTTGGGGGCGCAGATCCTCCGGTTCATAGCCGACTGCTGTAAGGAGAATATTCGCCAGATCGATATTCTCGGCAGGTACGAATGGAATGAATTCGCTCTGCTCCTCCCGGAGACGGATCTGGCTGCGGCCCAGATGGTAGCCAGGCGGCTGCGGAAATCGGTAGCAAACCGGCCATTAGATATTCCTTCCAGCCTGGATTCTATTCAGGTTCAAATCCAATTGTCTTCGGCCCGGGATGATTTCCTGGATGCTGAGACGATGGTTGCATATGCAAAACGGGCAGTTGAGGTTACTTCACCCATCGCCAAGCAGGAGTTGATGAAATAGATCTCTGAAGAGTGGGGGGCTGTCCTTTGTCAGGTTCATCGCGATGGGGGTTTATCGAACGAACAGGAGATTATTCAGGAGATTATTAATGAAAGCAGTCGTTTTAGCAGGCGGAAAGGGTACTCGACTGGCCCCGTACACCAAGATATTACCCAAGCCCTTGATGCCTATCGGAGATATGCCAGTGCTTGAGGTGCTACTCCGCCAGATGAAACGCGCCGGAATCGATGAGGTGGTTCTTACGGTTGGACACCTGGCCGAGCTATTACGCGCCTTCTTTAATGATGGCGGTCATCTGGGGATAAAAATTTCGTATAGTTTTGAAGAAACTCCTCTGGGAACGGCGGGACCGCTCACCCTGGTGGAAGGGCTGGAGGATACCTTTCTGGTTGCCAACGGGGATGTGTTAACGAATATGGAATTAAATTCTCTCATCCGCTTCCACAAAGAGAGCGGTGCGGCGGCAACGATTGCGATGCACCGCCGTAGAGTAAAAATCGATCTGGGGGTGATCCAGACGGATGGAGATAATCAGGTGGTCGGTTATATCGAGAAACCCACTTATGATTACCTGGTCAGCATGGGAATTTATGTGTTTGAACCCAAGGTCCTATCCTACATTCCTAGGAGCGAGTACCTCGATTTTCCGGACCTTGTCCAGCGCCTCCTGGGTGGCAGGGAAAAAGTAGCCGGTTATCCATTCGACGGTTACTGGCAGGATTTAGGCCGCCAGGACGACTACGAGCAGGCAAACCTGGATTTCGAAAATATGAAAGCCGATTTTTTACCGGAGGAGATGCCCGCGAATGAATTGGCGAATTCCATTAGCTGACCTCAATTTTGGTGAAGAAGAAAAAGAAGCGGTCATGAAAGTCCTGGATTCCCGCTGGCTGACAATGGGCGAGGAAACCCAGAATTTCGAGCGAGAATTTGCCCGGTATCTGGGTGTAAAGCATGCCGTCGCCGTTGCGAACGGAACGGCTTCACTCCACCTGGCCTGTCTGGCGCTGGGATTGAAGCCAGGAGATGAGGTCCTTGTGCCTTCCTTAACCTTTGTCGCCACGGCTGCTTCGATCGTCTATGCAGGAGCCAGACCGGTTTTCGTAGATATCGCGGGCGAAACCAATACGAATATTTCTGTGGAGTCCATCGAAGCAAGGATCACACCGCGAACCCGGGCCATTATGGTGATGCATTATGGCGGCTATCCATGCGATATGCCGCGCATCCTGGAAATTGCCGGCCGCTATGGATTGGCTTTGATCGAGGATGCCGCGCATGCGCCGGGGGCAGCGATTGGTGAAAAGAAAATTGGAAATTGGAGCAATGTTGCTTCTTTCAGCTTTTTCTCGAATAAGAATTTAGCCACTGGAGAAGGGGGAATGGTGGTCACCAATGATGACGAGATCGCCAGAAAGGTTCGCTTGCAGCGTTCACATGCGATGACTACAATGACCTGGGACCGGCACAAAGGTCATGCTTCCAGCTACGAGGTGGTTGACCTTGGTTTCAATTATCGAATCGATGAGATCCGCTCCGCTATAGGGCGGATCCAGCTAAAAAAACTGGATGGGAATAATACGCGTCGTGGAAAGCTGACCGCAGCGTATCGAGCAGCTTTTCAGAAGCTGGTACCTGAGATCGAAATCCCTTTTGAGCAATACCCATTCTCGCCAGCCTATCATCTGCTGCCGATCCTTTTACCGGCTGGGGTGAATCGGTTCGCTTTTATGGAAGGAATGAAGGCGCAGGGGATCCAGACCAGCATTCACTATCCACCGATCCACCAGTTCAACTACTACCGCAACCGGTTCCCTGTAGAGCAGACTGAATTGCCGGTGACCGAAAGCGTAGGATCGCGCGAGGTGACCTTGCCGTTGTATGCAGATTTAGATCCGGCAAGCGTCTGCTGGATTGTCGAGACGACCCGGAATATCCTGCAGGAAATACCGGTGGAACGCTCAAGATCGGTGTGGTAAGAAATATACGTCTTCGATCCAATCGACGCATATCAGTCTGAGCGGTTGCGAGGGGATACAACAGGAGGATTTGGATGGAGATTAAACGATATCTCGTTTTTCTGAGACGATGGGGATGGCTTTTTATTCTGGGGATCGTGCTTGGCGCTGTCGTAGGTATCCTCGCCGGATTATACACAACTCCCATTTACAGCGCAACCACGAAGATTATGGTCTTGCAACCCCAGGATCAAAGTCCGGATTTGAACGCGAGTATTTACAATCAGGATGTTTCTCAGGCGATCACCGAGCTGCTGACCACCCGGCCCGTGATCGATGGGGCTTCTCAGGCGCTGGGTTATCCGGTTTCACCAGATCGGGTGAGAGTTCAACGGGGATTGAACGAGCAGTTAATCCAGCTCACCGTTGAAGACAGTAATCCGCAGCATGCGGCGAATATCGCCAATACGATGGTGAAGGTGTTTATTCAACAGAATGAGGCGATCCAAGCCAGCCGGTATTCCTCTATGGAGGAGGGCCTCCAGACCCAGCTCCAGCAGGTTGAAGGGCAAATCAATGCGCTGCGGAGCCAGTTGACACAACAGAGCAATCAAAGCCTGGATAATCAGATTCAATCGGTTTCAAAAACAATCAGCGACCTGCAGGCACAGATTCAACAGTTCCAAGAACAAATTATCTCCTCTGGATACCATGGTCAGGCTACCCGGACATATGACTTGAACGGACGGGTGGTCTTGTTAACCCCGACACCCAATGTTCAACAGCAGACCGATCTAACTGCTAAACAAACCCGTTTGCAGGAACTGCAGAGTTTATTAGCAATGTACCAGCGGATATACGTCGACCTCTCGTATCCCGGAGGAAATTCTGCCATAGGGGGAACCCGCAATGCGGATCAGGTACAGGCAGCGCTGGCGCTCTACCAGCAGATCTATACCAATTTGTTGAGCAATTACGAAAACGTGCGCCTCGCCCGCTTGAAAAGCACTCCGAACGTGATCCAGGCTGAGGAAGCCAAAACACCCTCAACGCCGATCCATCCCAGGCCTATTGTGAATGTCAGTTTAGGCGCGTTGTTGGGATTACTGCTCGCCGGGGCGATCGGCCTGACCATTGAATATCTCGACGACACATTCCGGACGCCAGAAGAGGTCAGCCGGGTGTTACAGCTTCCCGTTCTGGGTTTTATTGGGCAGCTCGATGGAGTCAACAGGGATTCGAACAAACGCTACCAGCCCTATGTCCTCGTCCAGCCAAGGTCGCCGAATACAGAAGCCTTCCGCAGCTTAAGGACCAACCTTGAATTCGCAGAGATCAACAAACCGCTGAAGACCCTGCTGGTGACGAGCCCCGGGGTGGCGGAAGGAAAAACCACTTTGGCGGTCAATCTAGGGGTCATCATGGCCCAATCGAACAGGAAAGTGGTCCTGGTGGACGCAGACCTTCGCCGACCGAGCATGCATACTTACCTGGGCATCCCCAATCAGGATGGGTTGACAGATATGCTTCGTAGACGGGCGCCTTTAACCGGCGTTGCCCAGAGCTACCAGAATGGCCACCTCTCTGTTGTTACCAGCGGTAAGCTGCCTCCAAACCCGGTGGAAATCTTAGGGTCGGAGCAAATGCGCCAGAGTCTCACCGAAATGGAGAGAGCAGCGGATATTGTTGTTGTGGATGGGCCTCCATTCTTGCTGGCGGACGCATTGGTCCTGTCGGTTGTGGTGGATGCCGTCCTCATCGTCGTCCGGTTAAACCACACCCAGGTGAAAGCTACACTGGCGATGTTAGGGCAGTTGGAGAGAACGAATGCCCGGGTGTTAGGTGTGGTACTCAACCAGGTGTCGCATAAGGAAAATAACTATTACTACAAAGGGTTGAGTAAATATACTTCCTTTTCTTATGAGGTAGAAGACGCAGTTTCAGAAGAAAAAAGGAATAGAAATCCCTGAAATCAGTTGTACATGACTCACCCCGAAAAGATTAAATTCGGGGTTTTTTATGTCTTTTGTTTGTGTATCCGATCAGATTATGAACGGATGGATTTGATTAAGGAGGAAAAGCTAAAACCACCATATGCGAAAAGGGCTGCCCCAAGAAAGGTGGGGATGGCGGAAGTCCACAAGTAGCGGAAGATTGAAACCCGATAGACGCCAGCCAACACACTGACGAACTTGGGCCCATAGCCCGGCAGCATCCTTCCCAACATGAGAAAAATTGGAGAATTGATCGGTAATTTTCCCAAGCCAAATGGGAGTTTTTCTTTCTGCTCAATAAAACTGGCTGCGTCCCCAATTTTGGCTCCCAGATAATATTCCATTAATGCGGCGACCATATTTCCCGTCCCTGCCACGAAGGTCGCTGTCAGCGGTCCATAAATTGTGCTGATGAGGACGGTCAACGGTTCAGAGGGAATTGGAGTTGCTCCGAGAAGCCCATAGACTGCAATGCTGATAAACAGGCCCAGAAACCCGCTTCCACGGATAAAATCTTTCACTTTTTCCATTTCACTGGAGAGGAAAAAGATGAGGATCAAGACGATGAAGAGTAACACTACCAGTAAAGTGATTGGCCGAGTCTTCTTATTTTCGACGATTTCTTCTACATCTTGATCCAAATCTTTATCTCCGATGCTGGGCTTGTGTGAGGGCCTAGAAGGGGCATTTTTTCCCATATTATACCCGGCATTCGCCGAAAGGCACGGAAATCAGGAGATTGAATACGAATAATAACCCCACGAAATAGTGGAGATATTACTGCTTTTTCGGCAATCAAAACCTTTTTCGTATTGCCTTATTATATTACAATGGGTGGAATTATTTCCTGGAGAACAAAGCGATGGAAAAGTCCTACCAGATCTTCGATGGAAAAGTAATCATCCATGCCAGAGACCGCCTGTGTGACACACCCGAGGAACTGATAAAAAGCCACCTTTTTTACGAGTTTGTCAGCCGGTGCGTACGAGATCTGGTCCGGCGAGAGTCGAAGCTAGTTGGAATTTTCGAGGGACCAAACCCACCAGATAGTGAGATCCACCTGCTTGTGGAAACTATGTTTTTCCTTTCCAAGCTCCCGGCTGATCTGGTGATCAAAGTGGTTGATGGATCGGAGCATTTCTTCCGGGACTTGAACCTGCTGAATGACTTTGTCGAATATATCTACAATAGCTGGCGAAGTATGCAGCGCCTGATCGTCTGCGATGCGATCGATGGCCGTTACGACAAACGGCCTTACCGCACGTTTAATCGCACAGTCGAGCAATTGATGCATATTGTTCGCAGCACCTATCGCGATATCCAGGAAAATATCACCGGAAATCATCCTCAGATCTATCGCCAGGTGCGGGCCGGGGCGGAGATCGCTACGATCGCCATGCCAAAGAAGATGGATTTCCCCGACGAAGAACTGTACCGCAAGCTCGACCCAATCTCCGTCATCCGCCAGGTTCTGATATATCCGCCGTTGATTTTCAATGCGCCAACCAACAAACGGACGGGTACTTTCGAGCGCGTCTATCAAAGCCCTCTCGAAAAACTTTCAATCCAAAAAGATGACTGGTTGTGCTACCCTGCCAAAGTTGGTCCGCTGCTGATTATGATTTATTTCTCGAAGCGGTTTTTCGAATTGGGTTTTTCGCTTGCCAACCTCTTCGAGCTGGCATCCGATCAGGATCTGGCCCGCCGGCCGGATGCGATTTATCTGTACGGCGTCCCTGTTCAAGATTTTCACTCCAACGGAAAGACGGAAACCATCTTCTACGATGATCCCGAAAACGATATCCTCGTTGCGGCCATCCCGGAAAAGAATGAATACGGCTACTTTGGTTATCTCAAGAAGATGGCATTAACACTGCACAACATCAAGATGATGAAAATCGGCCGGATGCCATTTCACGGGGCTCTGGTCAACCTGCTGCTGCGTGAAAAAGGGGATTTCACTGTTTTGTTGATGGGTGATACCGGCGCGGGAAAATCCGAAACCCTCGAGGCGCTGCGCATGATTGGTGGGGACGTCATCCGCGATATCACCACAATCGCTGATGACATGGGCTCGCTGCAGAAAGTCGATGGTCACATTCTCGGCTATGGAACCGAGACCGGCGCGTTCGTGCGTCTGGATGACCTCCAACCGGGGTATGCTTTTGGTCAGATCGACCGGACGATCATCATGAATCCCAACCAGGTGAACGCCCGGGTGGTTCTCCCGGTGACCACGTACCAGAATGTGATCTGTGGTTTCCCGGTGGATTTCGTGCTGTATGCCAACAATTATGAAGCGGTTGACGAGGCTCACCCCATCATCGAACGATTTCAAAGCGCTGAGGGGGCCATCGGTGTTTTCCGGGAGGGGATGGTGATGAGCAAGGGGACCACCTCAACCACGGGACAAGTGCAGACTTATTTTGCCAATATCTTTGGCCCAGAACAATACCAGGCGGAACATGAGGTGATTGCCAGGGACTATTTTGAGCAGTTTTTCAAAACAGACCTGTTCGTCGGCCAGATGCGAACCCAGCTAGGCATCCCGGGGAAGGAACGCAGCGGCCCGGAAGAGGCCGCCCGGATGTTGCTCGAAACGCTAAAAAACTACCGGCCCCAGGGATAAGGGCCGGTAGTTTTTTAAGGGCGGACGTGATAGTCGCCCTGGATGACCCATTTGTAGCTGGTCAGCTCGCGCAGTCCCATCGGACCGCGGGCGTGCAGGCGCTGGGTCGATACGGCAACCTCAGCCCCCAGGCCGAGCTGAGCTCCATCGGTGAAGCGGGTGCTGGCGTTGACGTAGACCGCGGCCGAATCTACCTCGGCAAGAAATCGGGCAGCGTTCTCGACTGATGCGGTCAGGATCCCATCCGAGTGGGCGGTACTGTGAGCGGCGATATGCTCGATCGCTTCGTCCAGGTTTTCAACTACTTTGATCCCCAGAACCAGGGAGAGCCATTCCGTGTCAAAATCCTCAGGACTGGCGGGAAGGCAGGAAGGGGGCAGCAGGTCGGGCAGATATGCGGCAGCGGAGGGATCGATCCGGAAGGAGACCCCATCGCGTTCAAGGCAGCTCACCAGTTCGGGGATAAAGGCGCTCGCCGCGCCGCGGTGGATGAGGGCAGTATCGAGGGCGTTGCAAACGCTTGGGCGCTGAATTTTGGCGTTGCGAATGACCTCCAGCGAGCGAGGCAGGTCGGCGTTGTCATCGACGAAAAGATGACAGATCCCGATCCCGCCGGTGATGACTGGGATGCGGCTGTTTTCACGGCAAAACTTGTGGAGTCCGACTCCGCCGCGGGGGATAATCATATCGATGTACTCCTGAAGGGCCAGCATCTCTCCCACCCGGCGCCGGTCTGGATCGGCGATGATCTGGACGCAGTCCTGAGGCAGACCGGTGCCTTCCAGGGCGCGCTGGATCACCGTGACCAGGGCCAGGTTGGAAGCCAGGGTTTCACTGCCGCCGCGCAGGATGAGAGCGTTTCCAGACTTTAAGCCCAGGCCGGTGACGTCGACGGTGACGTTCGGGCGGGCTTCGTAAATGACCCCCAATACGCCGAGCGGAACACGCTGCTTATGGATCTGAAGCCCGTTGGGGAGTGTGGCCGTATCGAAGATCTCGCCGACCGGGTCCGGCAGATCGACGACGCTGTTCAGGTCCGCACACACCGAAGCGAGACGCTTTTCATTCAGCAGGAGCCGGTCGAGCAGAGCAGGCGTCAGGCCAGCCCGAGAGCCGCTTTCGACATCCTCCTGGTTGGCGGAAAGGATCTTTTCCCGCTGGCGCCAGATCTGTTCTCCGATCCGGGTCAGTGCGTCGTTGCGGGCAGCGGTGGTCGTCAGCGCCAGCTTTCGGGACGCCGCTCGAGCTTTCTTGCCCATTTCATCTATCATAAGATCCCCTTTCAGGGACATGGATGACTCCACTGAAAAAAGGTCAGAAATCGGCTTCTCCTCAAAGAGCGGAAAGTTTAATATAATCCAGCCATCTGAGGGAAGAGGGACTGAAGCATGTTTCGGAAAAACCAACGTCATCTGCAACCGGCTCTGATCAGTAACGTCAACGATTTGCCTGACAAGCTGCGCCAACGTCTGGAGCATTCCTGGGCCGGGGTATTCCGGCGCGAATTCTTTCAACGCTTGAAAGAGGAGCCGTTTGCGGTGTTGTATGCGGATGTTCCCTCGCGGCCCAACCTTCCGGTCAACGTGCTGGTGGGGCTAGATACCCTCAAAGCGGGTTTTGGCTGGAGGGATGAAGAGGTATACGCTGCTTTCTGTTTTGAAAATATCACCGATCAACAGGTGGTAGCCTTCAAAGTGCGCACCGGGATGCAGCGCATGGACAGCACCCAGGTAGCCAGCAACACTACTGGCCCTGGAGGCGCTCCAACGTACCTATCGCATGCTCTCGAAAGCCGATCAAGCCCATTACCACGAGCGACTAGAAGCCTATCTGGACGCACCGGGAGGGCAATACCTGTATCGCATCAAGGGCAAGCCAGCCATTGAGGAGCACTTGTATACCGATGCCGGGTATGGCAGTCCCGCGGCCGATGAAGCCTGCCTGGCCGAGCAGGTGGAACAGCTACCCACCCGACTGCGCGGCAAAGCGCCGGATGCCAG
>DATKLX010000125.1:0-16829 GCA_035542155.1 Anaerolineaceae bacterium | reverse complement strand
GGGCAACTCCTGGACACGCCCAATCGTTTTGGAGTTGGAGCGGCAAGCGAACTCTACGCTTACCTGGATGAACAGATCCTGGCTCTTTCGCACCAGCACGACCGCCTGGCGCTGACCAATCTGGGCCGCGGTCGCGGGCTCAATTTCGCCGCGAACCAGCCTCACCCGGCTGCGCTGCTGGCGGTGGCGCTGCGCCACGAGAACCGGTTCTACGGCACGCTCTGGGTAGCCTACGACCAGTCGCGGTCCTTCTCGGATGAGGACACTCGCTTCCTGGTGACGCTGGGCGGCGAGGCTGCCCTGGCCGCGGCGAACGCACGGCTGTACGCCTCCGCGGAGATCGGCCGCCAGCGAGTGGAGGCCATCCTGGCTTCGACCCCAGACCCGGTGCTGGTGACCGACCAGCAGAACCGGCTGTTGATGACCAACCCGGCTGCACTCCAGCTTCCCGGCCTTACCTCGATCTCAAACCAACGCCGCCCACCGATCGAAGAGGTGATTTCCCAGAACGATCTGCTGGGCTTGCTGCGCTCTGTGGCCGACACGCAGCCTTCGCGAGAAATCGCTTTCTCGAACGGGAAGATCTATTTCGCCACGGTCTCTAATGTGGGTGTGGACAGCCAGACGGTGGGCAAAGTTTGCATCCTGCGCGATATCACCCATTACAAAGAGCTGGACGCGCTTAAATCTGACTTCGTCGCCACGGTCAGTCACGATCTACGCTCGCCGCTGACCCTGATGCGCGGATACGCGACGATGCTGCAGATGGTCGGCGACCTGAACGAACAGCAAAAAAGCTACGTGCGCAAGATCATCTCCGGGGTGGAAAGCATGGCCCGCCTGGTGAACAACCTGCTGGACCTGGGCCGGATCGAAGCCGGGGTGGGCCTCCAGCTCGAGTTGGTCGCGGCAAAAGACGTGGTCGAGCGGGTGACCAGCTCGTTGCAGTTGCAGGCCGCGCAGAAAAACATCCAGCTCTCGCAGGATCTACCGGTAGATTCCGGCCCGGTGATCGAGGCCGACCCGGCCCTGCTCCAGCAAGCGCTCTACAACCTGGTGGAAAATGCGATCAAATACACGCCTGTCGGCGGGCAGGTCCAGGTGCGGATTCAGGCAAGGCCAGAAACGGTGCTCTTCGACGTACGGGATACGGGGATCGGGATCGCCCCGCTCGACCAACCGCGGTTGTTCGAGAAGTTTTACCGCGGCGGGCAGCGGGAAGCTTACCAGCAGCGAGGGAGTGGGCTGGGGCTGGCGATCGTCAAGTCCATCGCCGAACGACACGGAGGGCGCGTGTGGGTGGAGAGCTACCTGGGAAAGGGGAGCACGTTTTATTTAGAGGTTCCTTTCAACCACAAGCAGAAACGATCCGGGTAAAAGGAACAGGGTTTGCTGAAGGCGCAGAGCGTGGGATGCAGGGGCCAGGAGAACGAGGGGTAGGAAAAAATTAACGCTGTAATTCAACCAGGTTGTGGTATAATCAGGTGATTGCAGTTCGGTGAAAAAAATACCCAATTACTTGACAAAGTAATTCCTATTTGGTATACTTTCTATTTGCATGTATACCCAATATTGCTCTTTCTGATTGAACCAGCGCTTGAGCTATCCATCCTCAGCGCTTTCATTTGTTCATCAAGTGAACAGGCTCCAGCTTATTTAGAGGAGGAATTTTAGTGGAAACTAAGGGTTTAACCGCACTTCGCATCAATCTGGCCTCGCCGGAAACAATCCGAAGTTGGTCATATGGTGAAGTCCTCAAGCCGGAGACGATTAACTATCGCCGTCTGCGACCTGAAAAAGATGGGTTGTTCTGCGAGGCAATTTTTGGCCCAACCCGGGACTGGCAGTGTTACTGTGGAAAATATAAAAACCCGCGCTATAAAGGGATCACCTGCGATAAATGCGGTGTGGAAGTCACCCGCGCGGCAGTGCGCCGTGAGCGCATGGGCCATATCGAGCTGGCCACGCCGGTGGCTCACATCTGGTATACCCGGCGCATTCCGTCCTACCTGGGCCTGCTGCTGGATATCTCCCGGCGCAACCTCGACCGTGTTCTCTATTTTGCCCAATACATCGTCACCTACGTTGACGATGAAGCCCGCCAGAAGGCCCTGCGCCGCCTGGAGGATGAGATCAACGTTTCCGAACGCGAGCAGGCTGCGCAGATCAACGCCAAGATCGCCGAGGTCAAGCGGGCCCGCGACCGCAAGCTGGCCGAGCTCAACCAGCAGAAGGCCGATATGGAAAGCCGCTTCGACGAAGAAATCGCCACCTTGTTAGAGCCGGTGATCCAGGAAGGCCAGCGGCTGGAACAGTCCCTGCAGGAAAAACAGGGCAGCGTCGTCCGCACCCCGATCGTGTTCGAGGCGGCCAAGGTGACTCTGGCTGAGACCGGCGAGACGATTACCTCGAAGCATCTCACCCAAGTCCAAAGAGTGGTCAAGGAACGCCTCGAAGAGATCGAGAACGAGCGCAAAGACCAGCTCGACCGCGACCTGGAGATGATCAAGATGTCCGTCCAGCGCGAGCGAGCCGAAGCCGAGGAGGCGATGAATGTCCTGCGCAACCAACTGGAAGATCAGTCGGTCGAATCGCAGAACCAGTCTTCTCGCCAGCGCGACGAATTGCAGGAGCTGCGCCCCTTCACTTTCTTAAGCGAGAGCCGCTACCGCGAGCTCAAGTCTCGCTGGGGGCAGGTCTTCCGCGCGGATATGGGCGCCGAAGCCTTCTTCGACATCCTCCGCCGCCTCGACCTGGACAAGCTTTCCGAGGACCTATGGAAGGAAGTGCGCACTTCGAAGAGCAAGCAGAAACGCAAGAAGGCCACCACCCGTCTGAAGGTCGTCGAGGCATTCCGCCGCTCGGGTAACCGCCCGGAGTGGATGATCCTCACCATTTTGCCGGTGATCCCGCCAGACCTGCGGCCGATGGTCCAGTTGGACGGCGGGCGCTTTGCCACCTCCGACCTGAACGATCTCTACCGGCGGGTGATCAACCGCAACAACCGCTTGAAAAGGCTGCTCGAGCTGGGCGCGCCGGACGTGATCGTCCGCAACGAAAAGCGCATGCTCCAGGAAGCCGTCGACTCGTTAATCGATAACTCACAGCGCGGCAAAGCGCTTTCGCGCCGTGGCCGCCGCGAATTGAAATCCCTGAGCGACATGCTCAAGGGCAAGAAAGGCCGCTTCCGCCGCAACCTGCTTGGTAAGCGCGTCGACTACTCTGGCCGTTCGGTCATCGTCGTCGGCCCGCAGCTCAAACTCTACCAGTGCGGCCTGCCCAAGACCATGGCCCTCGAGCTCTACCGGCCCTTCGTGATCGCCCGCCTGGTGGCGCACAACTACGCCGCCAACGTCAAGGGCGCACGACGCTTCATCGAGCGCAACCGCCCCGAGGTCTGGGAAGTCCTCGAAGAGGTGATCAAGGAGCGACCGGTGCTGCTCAACCGCGCCCCGACCCTGCACCGCCTGGGTATCCAGGCCTTCGAGCCGATATTGATCGAAGGCAGCGCCATCCAGCTCCACCCACTCGTCACCACCGCGTTTAACGCGGATTTCGACGGCGACCAGATGGCGGTCCACGTGCCGCTCTCCGAGAAGGCGGTTTGGGAGGCGCGCCAGTTGATGCTTGCCTCGCGCAACCTGCTCAAGCCGGCGGATGGCGAGCCGATCATCAGCCCCTCAAAGGACATGGTCCTCGGCGTGTATTACCTGACCGTTAAAGACAACGTGGAACACAAAGGCGACGGGCGCGTTTTTGCCGACATGGACGAGGCCGAGCTGGCCTACAACCTGGGCCAGGTCGATATCCACAGCAAGGTCAGGCTTAAAACGCAAACCTACTACACCGATCAGGGCGAGCGGATGGAAGAACCCGAGACTCGCCTGATCGAAACCACCGTGGGGCGGATCATCTTCAACCGCATCCTGCCAGACCAGGTTCACTTCGTCAACGAGGTGCTGGATAAGGGCGGGGTGAAAGACCTGGTGGCAGAAGTATACGAAATCTGCGGCCAGGAAGTGACCACCGAAGTGGCCGACCGGATCAAGGACATCGGCTTCCAATATGCGATGCGCTCCGGCGCGACGATCGCCGTGGCCGACATCACCGTTCCACCTGAGAAGCAGGACATCATCACCAAAGCGCTGGCAGACGTGGAATCGGTGCAGCGCGACTTCCGCCGTGGCCTGCTCACCGAGCAAGAGCAGAACGAGCGGGTCATCGAGATCTGGCAGACGACTACCAAACAGGTGGCCGACGCTGTGCGCCGGTACATGGATCCCAATGGCAACTTGGCCACCATGGCGAACTCCGGCGCGACCAAGGGCGGTTTTGGCCCCATCTCGCAACTGGCTGGAATGCGCGGCCTGATGGCCGACCCGGCGGGACGCATCATCCCGCTGCCGATCCGCTCCAACTTCCGCGAGGGGCTGACGGCGCTGGAATACTTCATCTCGACCCACGGCGCGCGCAAAGGCCTGGCCGATACCGCGCTGCGTACGGCTGACGCCGGGTACCTGACCCGCCGCCTGGTCGACGTGGCCCAGGACGTGATCGTCAACGAAGAAGACTGCGGCGCCACCGAGGGCATCTACATCCGCAAAGCGGATGATGTGGCCGGCCAGCCGATGAGCGTGCGCCTCTACGGGCGTCTCCTCGCCCAGCGGGTGGTCGATCCGTTGACCGGTGAGGTTCTTGGCGAGCGCGACCAGATGCTCGACCACGAAACGGTCCGCAAGGTCGTTTCGGCCGGGCTGGACATGGTCAAGGTACGCTCGCCGCTGACCTGCGAGCTGACCCACGGCATCTGCCAGAAGTGCTACGGCATGGACCTGGGACGTGGAACGCTCGTCGAGCTTGGCTCGGCGGTCGGTATCGTCGCCGCCCAGTCCATCGGCGAGCCCGGTACGCAGTTGACCCTGCGCACCTTCCACACCGGAGGCGTCGCGGCTGGCGGAGACATCACCACCGGTCTGCCCCGCGTGGAAGAGCTCTTCGAAGCCCGGCGTACCCCGAAAGGCGAAGCGATCATTTCCCGGATCAAGGGTGTGGCCAGGATCATCCAGTCGGACCGCTACAGCGACCTGCGCATCGTGCGCGTGGAGCATAGCGAGATGGTGGGCGACGAGTACGACGTTCCCGAGGGCTGGACCATAGCGGTGAAAGACGAATCTCAGGTTGAACTGGGCGATCTGATCGCTTCGATGGGCGACGCCACCATCACGGGGTCGCACGCAGGCCGGGTGCGGATCGAAGGCCGCAAGGTGATCGTGGCCTACGAGCAGCGCGAAAATGAGGAATACGAGATCCCCAGCACTTCACGCCTGGTGATCAAGGACGGCGACCACGTGAGCGCGGGCCAACCACTGACCGAGGGCTCGCTCAACCCACACAGCATCCTGCGCATCAATGGGCGCGAAGCCGCCCAGATGTACCTGCTGACCGAGATCCAGAAGGTGTACCGCTCGCAAGGGCAGAACATCAACGACAAGCACTTTGAGGTCATCATCCGCAAGATGCTGGGCAAGGTCCAGGTCATTCGCCCGGGCGACACGCCGTATCTGCCGCAGGACCTGGTCGACCGGCTGGAAATCCGCCGGGTCAACGAGCAGCTCCTCGCCGAGGGGAAGCAGCCGGCGCGCTTCGTCGAAGTGCTTCTCGGGGTGACCAAGGCCTCGTTGAGCACTGACTCGTGGCTCTCAGCCTCGTCCTTCCAGCACACGATCAAGGTGCTGGCCGGCGCAGCGATCGCTTCGACGGAAGACCCCCTGTTTGGCCTGAAGGAGAACGTGATCATCGGCAAGCTGATCCCGTCGGGAACCGGCTTCGTGCCGGGGCGATTTGAGAAACTCGCCACGGTCGATGGCAGCGAAGAAATTGATGAATCTGCGCGACGGGTAACCGTTTCGAACCTGCCCGCGGCAGACTGAAGAATCGTTACTTTGTTCGCATGAAAGACCCCGAATTTCATCTTCGGGGTCTTTTCGTTTTTTGGCCGTTCCAAATCCATCCACACGGCTTGCTCCGTGTTAAAATAGAACCCAGGTTGAAAACCAACCCATCCTTTCGTACGGAACTTTGGAGCTCAATGTGTATAAGACTCATACTTGTGGCGAACTTCGTCCAACCCATATCGGGCAAACCGTGACCCTGGCCGGCTGGGTGAACCGCCAGCGCGACCACGGCGGCGTCACCTTTATCGATTTGCGCGACCGGTTTGGCCTGGTACAGATCGTGGCCAACCCGGAAAAACCTGGCCTGGCCTTGATCCAGGATGCCCGCAGCGAATGGGTGCTGCAGGTGACCGGCGTGGTCCGCCGCCGGCCGGAGGGCGCTGAGAACACCAACCTGCCAACCGGAGAAATCGAGGTCGAGGTGGAGCGCTGCGAGGTGCTCAATCCCGCAAAGCCGCTGCCCTTCATGGTCAGCAAGGATGAGGATACCGAAGAAAGCGTGCGCCTCAAGTACCGCTACCTGGATCTGCGCCACGAGCGCATGCAGCGCAATCTGGTTCTACGCCATAAAGTGATCAAGTTCCTGCGCGATTTCCTCGACGAAAAGGGCTTCATCGAGGTCGAAACCCCGATTTTGTTCAAAACTACCCCCGAGGGTGCGCGGGACTATCTGGTCCCCTCGCGGGTCCACCCGGGCTGCTTTTATGCTCTGCCCCAATCTCCTCAGCAGCTCAAGCAGTTGCTCATGGTGGCCGGCGTCGAGAGGTACTTCCAGATCGCGCGCTGTTTTCGCGACGAAGACCTGCGCGGTGACCGCCAGCCTGAATTCACCCAACTCGACCTGGAAATGTCTTTCGTCTACCGCGACGACGTGCTGGCTCTGGTCGAAGAGCTGTTCACTGCCCTGCTCCCCGCGGTGGCTCCCCAGAAAAAACTGTTCTCCATCCCCTGGCCGCGCCTGACGTATCACGAAGCCGTGGACCGCTATGGCACCGACAAGCCCGACCTGCGCTTTGACATGCAGTTGTATGACCTGAGCAAACTGTTCACGAACAGCGCGTTCATGGTCTTTCAAAACACCCTGAAGGCGGGCGGGATCATCAAGTGCCTGGTCGTTCCCGGATGCGCGGAATACACCCGCAAAGAGGTCGACGACCTGACCACCTTCGCCAAAGACCAGGGGGCGAAAGGCCTGGCGACCCTGGCGCTCACCGCCGAAGGCGTCAAAGGCACCGCCCAAAAATTCATCCACCTGGAAGAGGTGGCCGCGCTGCAGGCCCTCACCGGCGCGAAAGATGGCGACCTGGTCTTATTCGTGGCCGACCAGAAAAGCGTGGTCAATAAGACCTTGGGCGCGCTGCGCCTGCTCTTCCGCGATCGGTTGGGGCTGGTCGACCCGGACGTGATGGCTTTCGCCTGGATCGTCGATTTTCCCATGTTCGAATGGAACGAGGAAGAGCAAAAATGGGACGCAGCTCACCACCCCTTCACCATGCCCAAGCTCGAAGACCTTCCCAAGTTTGAGACCGATCCCGCGGCAATCCTCTCCGACGCCTACGATATGGTCTGCAACGGCTATGAAATGGCGTCGGGCTCGATCCGGATCCACCGCCGGGATATCCAGATGAAGATTTTCCAGCTCCTGGGGTTGAAAGACGAGGAAATCCAGCAGAAGTTTGGCCATCTCCTGGAAGCTTTCGAATACGGCGCGCCGCCGCACGGCGGGATTGCCCCGGGCATCGACCGCCTGGTCATGCTGCTGGCGGATGAGCCCAACATCCGCGAGGTGATCGCTTTCCCCAAGAACCAGGCTGCCCGCGACCTGATGGCCGATGCTCCCTCGTCGGCCACGCCGAAACAGCTCAAAGAGCTGTCCATCCAGGTAGTCCTGCAGGAAGAGGCCAGGCAGTCTTGATGCTTGTACTGAGCACCGGCTTTCCAAGACGCGCGCCCAGGCCATGCCTGGGCCGCCTTTCTTACGCCTATACGTACATGTCATCGCCTGTCCTTGGTGCTCTAACCAAGGGCTTTTTCTGAGACTTTAGCTTGTTCCAAATTCGGGATTGTGATAATATTAGAATGAGTGTTCTATTTTGTATGGGGATTGACACGGCCCTGTTTTCCCCGTAAGATTGCCCTGGGGTAATCATCGATCTCCAGTTGAGTGCACATACAAAACCGTTGTTTCTAAACCTATCCTAGAATCGTGGAGTCCTATTCATGGAACTTGGCTTGATCCGTAAGATTGACATAGACTCTGAAATGCAACAATCCTACCTGGATTATGCGATGAGCGTGATCGTCGCCCGGGCGCTACCCGACGCTCGAGATGGCCTCAAGCCGGTCCAGCGGCGGATCCTCTACGCGATGTACGACATGGGGCTGCGTCCTGAATCAGCCTACAAAAAATCGGCCAGAATCGTTGGGGAAGTGCTGGGCAAGTACCATCCCCACGGCGATATGGCCGTTTACGACGCCATGGCCCGCCTGGCCCAGGATTTCTCCCTGCGCTACCCGCTGGTGGACGGTCAGGGAAATTTCGGCAGCGTCGACGGCGACCCCCCGGCGGCGATGCGCTACACCGAAGCGCGCCTGACCGCGGCCGCAATGGAGATGATTAACCAGATCGATAAGGATACGGTCGACTTCTCCAGCAACTTCGACGACACTCTGCAGGAGCCGGCCGTGCTGCCAGCGGCGATCCCGAACCTGCTGGTCAACGGCGCGACCGGGATCGCGGTGGGGATGGCGACCAATATTCCCCCGCACAACCTGGTCGAGGTGGTCGATGCCCTGGCCTATATGCTCGACCGCTGGGAAAAGCTGGACGACGTCACCATCGAGGAGCTGATGCGTTTCGTCCAGGGGCCAGATTTCCCCACCGGCGGGGTGATCATCCAGGACCCGCAGGGGGATGGCCTATCTGGGGCGTATGCCACGGGGCGCGGGCGGGTGATCGTTCAGGCGCGCGCACACCTGGAAGAGATGGGCCGCGGGCGCAACCGGATCATCGTCACCGAGCTGCCCTACATGACCAACAAGTCCGCTCTGATCGAGCGCATCGCCGAGCTGGTCCGCGAGGGGCGCCTGGAAGGGGTAGCCGACCTGCGCGACGAATCCGACCGCCAGGGGATGCGCATCGTGATCGAGCTCTCCAAGACGGCCGAGCCGGAAACCATCCTGCGCGAGCTGTACCATCGCACGCCGATGCAGAGCACCTTTGGCATCAACCTGCTTGCGCTGGTGGAGGGCGAGCCCCACCTGCTTTCGCTGAAACAGGCGCTCAAGGTCTACGTCGAGCACCGCCTGGTCGTCATCCGGCGGCGGAGCGAGTTCGAGCTCGCCCGGGCCAAAGCCCGGGCGCACATCCTCGAAGGGCTGCGCATCGCGCTGGCCAATCTGGACGAGATCATCCAGTTGATCCGCAACTCACCCGACGTGGAACAGGCGCGCAAACGCCTGGTAGCGCGGTTCAAGCTGACCGAGATTCAGGCCCAGGCGATCCTGGATATGCAGTTGCGCCGCCTGGCAGCCCTGGAGCGTAAAAAGATCGAGCAGGAATATAAAGAGGTCACCGACCTGATCAAAGAGCTGGAGGCGCTGCTGCGCTCCCCGAAGAAGATGCGCCAGGCGCTGACCGAGGAGCTGCGCGGGGTCCAGAAGGCATATGGCGATAAACGCCGCACCCAGATCGTGCGCCTCAAGGAAGGCGAATCGGTTGCCAGTCTGCTGACCACCGTCGATGTCACCCCCGCGGAAAGCGTCTGGGTCGGGGTCGATCGGGAGGGTAAGATCAGCCGCTTCAGCGTGGACGAGCTGGCGCAGCGGACGAACGGGTCCGCGCCGCACTGGCTGGTCCAGGCCAGCACCCACCACACCCTCTACCTGGTGGGGGAAACGGGAAAGGCGGCGGCGGTAGCCGTCCACGCGGTTCCGGCCACCAGCGAGGACGGCGAAGGAGCGTCCATTTATCGGGTTTCGGCGCTGCCGGACGGCGAGCCCCTGGCGGCAATCTTTGCCCTGCCTCCGCGGGCGGAAATCAAGGAGGACGAGTACGTCCTCACCGTCACGCGAGCGGGGATTGTAAAAAAGACCGCGCTGGGCGAGCTCCCCGGACCCTCGGCGCAGACCTTCATCCTGGCCAGGGTGAACGAAGGGGATGCCTTGGGCTGGGCACTGCACACCAGCGGGCAGGATCAAATCATCCTGGCCACGGCGGATGGGATGTCCATCCGCTTCAGTGAAAACGAGGTCCGCCCGATGGGACTGGTCGCGGCTGGGGTGGGTGGGATCAAGCTTAGTGCGCACGACGAGGTGGTCGGCGCGGACGTGATCCCCCAGCAGGTTGAATTCCACGAAATCTTTCTGCTGACCGCGGATGGGCGCGCCAAACGGGTGGCGTTGAAAGAATTTCCGGTCCAATCCCGCTACGGGATGGGAGTGATCGCCTGGAACCTGGGGAAGGGCGCCCTGTTAGCCGGCATGCTCGCCGGCCGGACGAACACGCGCATCTTCTTCTACACCCGCAACGGAGCTTTCCAGAAGATTTTGCTCGAAGAAGCCCCTTTTGCCACTCGCGCCGGGCAGGGGAAGCTGATCGCCAACCTGGCCCTGGCGGATGAAGTGGTCGGGGTGACCTGTGGTGGGGAAGAGATGGCCCCTCTAAAAGCCGCATCCCCAGACGTGAAGCCGAAAGCGCGAAACGCGGCCCAACCCAAAGGGGAAGGCAATGGGGTGAACGGAAGCGGCCCGGCGAAAAAAGCGCCCGCCCGCTCCGCCAGCGGCAAGATCGCCATCCCGGTGAAAGCAGTCAAGGAAGCGAGCAACAAGGCAAAAGCAGCCGATCTGGCCCGCTCAAAAGCTGCCGGCGGAAAAACGGTGAAAAAGGCCTCGGCCTCGACGGCCGCGGTCCAACCGGATTTATTCGCGGAGGAACTACCGGTAAAGCCGGCCCGGAAGACGACGGCGAAGCCTGCTCCGGCCAGGCCGAAGGAAAACGAAAAGACCGCCGGGCGATCGAAGGGCGCGGCGGAAAAGAAATCTCCCCAGGCGAAAGCTGGCGCCAAAGCGAGCCAGCCTCCGGCGGAGAAGACCCCCACGGCCAAAAAGCCTGCGGCGAAGAAACCCGCCGCCAGGATCCCCGCAGCGAAGGCGCCGGCGCCAAAGACGCCCGCCGCAAAAAAGCCGGCGGCGAAAAAGCCTGCCGCGGATGCAGCATCCCAGCCCGCGAAGACCGGGAAACCGGCGAACCAAAAATGAGATCAAACAACCGCCTCTCTGAATGGGAGGCGGTTGTGCTTAGAAATATCCCTGGCCGTTCATTTTGTGATCGTGAAAAACGAGTAGTGATAGCTGATCTTATTTTCCACCACGCCCAGGGTATCGCTGCCGTCGAGGACGCGCCCGGCATTCGAGGTGGCCTCCCAAACCAGGGTGCGAATCGACCCGTTGGCGGAGGAGCCTTTGAGAGTAAACGTGGCATTGGGCAAAACCTGGCCAAACAGGCTGGCGTACCATGCTTTGAGCGCCTCGGCTCCCTGGATCGTGCGGGCGGCGGTGACGTGGACGGCGTTTGAATTGTACAATCCGGCTACCATGCCTGGATTGCGCGTATTCAGGGCATCGATCAACTGTTGGGGGAGATCCTTGGGCTGGCTGGCGATTGCGTAGCCATAATCGTGGATCGTCGTCCACAGGCCAGGGAGATCTCGCCGGCATTCGTCCCAACTGAAAAAGTTCACTCCACTCAAGTTCAGGCTGAGCGCCAGATTGAGAAATTCGGTGATATCACTGTTGGTCGGCTGCCAGCCGCTGACCTTATAGGTAGGTCCGGTGGGGATGACCGGGCGGAAGGGGGTCAGCGCCTGGAATTCCTGCACGGTGCGGTTGAGCTGGACTGCAGGATTGTGCGCTTGCTCCCAGTAGACCTGGGGCATGTTGTAATCGCACTCGTTGAGGAAATCCTGCCAGGGAAGCTGGGGGTGGTAGGAAGGGTAGCGGTACGAGCTGAGGGCCATGGGCAGGTTGGGGTAGGCGCTGCGCATGGCCGCCATAAACGACCGTGCGGCGGCGGCCTTCCCGGATTGGGTGTACTCGACCTCCGCGTCGATCACGTACCCATCCAGGCCGGTGGCCTGCAAGCGCTGGATGGCCTTCGCAGCCTCACCCTGGGGATTGTTTCCGTATACGTAGTGCCAGCCCCAGGGTGAGATGCCCTTCTGGCGCAGCGCCTGGACCACGCCGGGGACGCGGTCAAAGCTGGTGCCGGCGTCAACGTTGGCGTTATTGACCCCATCGGCGATCTTGATCAGCACGTGCGTAAATTTCGACTGAGCGGCCTGATCGGCGATGGCGGCCGGGTTCCCCCCCTCGCAATCTACGATCTTCCAAATAAAAAACCCTTTTCCCTGGAGCTGCATTGATCATTCCTCTTTACGATAAGGATCTTTTTCGGGTATGAATAAGTTCTTTCCTGCGACCCGGTGGGCCCCAGGGGAAGATGTTATGAGGTAAGATTTCCCCCCAGGCCCAACTCGGGGGCAATCTGGCGCATAGCCAGGATCACATTGTCGACGTGCTCCCACAGCTCCAGGTCGAATTGCTCGGTTGCCTGGGCAATCTCCTCACGGTTGGCTCCAGCGGCGAAGGCCCGGTCTTTCCACTTTTTCTTCACCGAAGAGGAGGTCAGATCGTACAGCGACCGGGAGGGGCGGACCAAGGCGACGGCAGTGATCAGGCCGGTAATCTCGTCACAGGCGTAGAGCGCCTTTTCCATCCGGGTTTCGCGGGGAACGCCGGTAAAATCCGCGTGGCTTAACACTGCCCGGACAATCAGCTCGGGGACGCCGCGCTCGCGAAGCATCGGCGCGCCAAGCACAGGATGGTCTGGGATCGTGGGATGGATTTCCCAATCGAAGTCGTGGAGCAAACCGGTCAGACCCCAGGTTTCAACATCTTCACCATATTTCTCGGCATAAAAGCGCATGGCGGCTTCGACCGAGAGCATGTGGTTGATCAGATTCTGATTCTTAACGAAATCCTGTACGATTGAAAGCGCCTGTGGGCGGTCCATTTTACCTCCATAAGATGCAAATTCTGTTCCAGTTAACAAAAACGAGCAGCGAGAACCGTGATACGAAATTCGTCAGTAAAGAAGGAAAAGAACGGCCTGTCCGGCACAGGGAGAACAGCTCTTCGTGTCTTTGTGGTTCAGTTTTTCTCCGTGGGCTCTGTGGTAAAGATTTTTCCAAGCTCGTTCGGAAAAATCGGCTCGGGATTGCCCAGGACGGGAAGCGGGTGAGCGAAGAAGACCTCCCAGATCGCGATCGACCGGGCAGGGATCTCGCGCGCCGCCCAGATCCAGTTGTAGCTGCGCTGATCCGCGGGCACGCCGATCGCGGGGAGCCCGAGGGTATTGCATAGGAAGACGGCGCGAGAAAGATGGAAATCCTGGGTGACCAGGATCGCCTCCTTCAGACCAAAGATCGCGCGGGCGCGGTAGCAGGTATCGTAGGTTCGCCGGCCAGCATAATCGAGGACGATATCCTCCTCAGGGATGCCCAGGCGGATGGCGTAGGCTTGCATGGATCCTGGCTCATTATAATCAAGGAAGCGATTATCGCCGCTCATCAGCAGTTTTTCCACTTTCCCGGCGAAATAGAGATCCGCCGCAGTCTGGACGCGGTCGCGCAAAATCTGGGAGGGGCTGCCGTCGCGAGAAAGGCCGGCGCCAAAAACGACCGCCGCGCGGTACTTGCCTGCGGGCACATCGCCGGGAGGAACGATCCGCGTGCGGCTGTAGGCCAACACCGCCAATTGGGACAACACCAGGCCCACCAGTCCAATCGCGACGATCCAGATTAGGACTCTCAACAGCATGGTCATTAATTTTCGGAGCACGTTGGTTTACTTCGCATTGATCAGGTAGATTGGCTTACTTTCCTATCAGGGTATACAACTGCACGCCGGCGCTTTCTGTCAGGTCGCGCAGGCCGTCGTAAAAACTGTCGTCGACGATTCGCAAATCCTGTATGTCATACTGGTTATTGGCAGCGCTGAGGACCGCTTTGCCTTCGTCGGTTTTGACGTACTCCTGGAGCGCATCGATGATTTCCTGTCGATCAGCGGTGGAAAGCTCGCTGGAAAATGACAGACCGAGATTCGGGATGATTGGATCGCTCTGCCAGAGGATGACCACCCGGCTCATCGCATCGGGTAAATCCTTCTGGACCGCGGAAGCGGTGCGCGGGTCGCCAAAGCTGCCGTATACTGCCGCAACATCGCATATTCCCTGAATATACAGGGCGCGGACTGCGGCGCTGTAACTCTGCACGACAACACCATCCTCCAGCGTCAGGCCAATCTGGTTGAGTAGGCCGTATGGAGCGATGTAACCCGCGATGGATTGCGGATTCACCCAGCAGGGCCGCTTCCCCTGAAGTTGGGTGAGAGCGGTTTCTGGGCCGGCCGTGTTTTTGTTCGTGTTGGGATCATAATACGAGGTCAGCCCGCTACTGGCGTTGGCCATGAATTGGAAGGAATAGCTGTACACGCCAAAATGATTGGTCATCAGCCCGATCTCAACGATCCCCAGGCGGCGGGCGATGATATAAGTGAGCGGGGGAAGCCAGGCAAGGTGGACGTTGCGCTGGTCTATTCCGCGGACGAGCTGATCATAATTGTCGGAAATCTGGCTTTGGATGGTAATCCCGGTTTTGTTGGAGAGATAGGCGGCCAGGGTTTCCGCGTTCGAGCTGACGTCGGCGGCATTCCCTTCGGCGACCACGCCCAGGATCAAGGGATTCTGGCTCGATCCCAGGGGGTAGGGGGTGGGGGTAGATGTACCAATCGCGGGAAGAGGGGTGATCGTAGGGAGCGGAGGAGTGGCCGAGGGCGTTTGTACCGGTTTTTGCTGGCAGCCGACCAGGGCGATGACCAGCAGGCCTGACCAGATCAGGCGGGAAAGGAGAGAAGGGAGAGGGATAAGAAAGCGTTCGATCATAGCAAAGGTACAGGCCCGTTTCTGCGTATAGTCTTCTCTTTATAATGGTATAATGCCATTATGCGTTCAAATGAAGCCCGAGCATGGATACTTGTGGTCGGGATCCTCGTGATCCTTGGCCTGGGAGCCTGGGGAATTATCCAGGTGATCCGCGAAACGACCAATTCTGCTTTGACGCCCATCTCTCAGGGCAGCGACAGCCTGCGCACCCAGGTCGCTGAATTTTTACATCCATCTCCGACGGTCATCCCGGATCCGATCACCGTCGTCCAGGAGGTTCGCCCCCTGGCCCGCCTGGAAACCATTCAGTTTACAGTTGAAAAAGTGATCACCGCCGAAACCGACCAGGGTCTTTTCGGAGCTCTGTTTGGCGACCGGCTGCTGTTTGTGGCCCACGGCACGGTGATCGCCGGGGTAGACATGGGGAAAATCCGCACGGAGGATATCTCCATCCAGGATGGGGTACTGGCTATGACGTTGCCGCCGGCCGAAGTGTTCGTCTCAACCCTGGACAACTCGAAATCCTATGTATACGATCGCCAAACCGGTGTTTTAACCCATGGTGATACCAACCTGGAGACCACTGCGCGCCGCGCCGCGGAGACGGAAATCCTGAAGACGGCTATGGAGGATGGGCTCCTTAACCAGGCGCAGCAGAATGCTGAAAACTATCTCACCCAATTCTTGAGGGCCCTGGGATATGAGCGCGTCGTTTTTCGGACTGGCACCCCGGTTCCAGGGCAAGCCCCGCCGCTGCTCACCTCGACTCCCACCCCGTAAGAATCCCATTTCCCGTTTCGACCGGTATCACCACAAACGCAGGGACCATTATACCTTCTCTGTCCATTCTTTGCTTCTGTATTTCCGGTGGAGGAGCTCCAACGCGCGCTCCTGCTCGCCGGGGGTGAGCTCGCTACTCTCCAGGCGCAGATTCAGCGCCTTTGAGAAGCCTGCCGCAAACGATTCCGCAGCTTCTTCCCAACTCACCTGCCTGGCGAGGACCGTCTCGACCGTCGCTGCCCGGGCGAGTAAGCGCCGGGCTGCTTCCTCACGGGCCTCCTCATCCGGAAAAACCAGCGCCTGCGTGATGCGCGTTAGATCGCCGGTGAGAGGCAGCGAACCGTGCTGCAGAACCCCATCTCTGCGGCGAGCCTGGGCGCTGCCGATCAGCTTTTTCCCACGGACAGTGATCTCGTAATTGGAGGGTACTTCAAAGCACACCGGGCCTGCCGGATCAGTCCCGACCGGAAGGGTATAGCGATCTTCGGCAGACGCCTGAAGGCCCAGGCAGGACAATGCAGCCAGCAGGCCCTGAGCCAGACGGCGGTAGCTTTCGAGAACGCTGCCCGCCAGGCGTGGCTCCTGTCCCGGACCGATGACCGAGTAGGTCAGCTCGTCTGTGTGCAGGATGGCCCGCCCCCCGGTTGGGCGGCGCACCAGCTCCCAATCCTTTTCTTCCAGCACGGCCAGGTCTACTTCTGAGACCGGCTGGGCGAATCCCAGGGAGAGGCAGGGTGGGTTCCAGGCATACAACCTCAAGGTCGGGGGGACCGATCCCTTTCCAACCGCGTTGAGGATGGCTTCATCCACCGCCATATTCCAGGCCCCGGAGGCAGGTTTCATCACCAACAGCCTCCAGGTAGCAGGGTCCAGTTGCAAGGCAGGTTCTCCTTGGGTAGAAAATTCGCCATTCAATCAGACCTTAAGGGTCCAAAACTCTCAGGGTCTTGTATTCAAAAAGGATTATAACGAATGATCCGCGATAGAGAAAGGTGATGCGGTTTGCGTTAACTTGATTAAGGTTTCGGCCATGCTATAATGAATTGTATTTTGTATTAATTGATAAGAATTTAAGGTTTTTTTAACCTGGGGAT
>DATKLX010000124.1:0-25856 GCA_035542155.1 Anaerolineaceae bacterium | reverse complement strand
CCGCCAGCGTTCATCCTGAGCCAGGATCAAACTCTCCGCAAAAATATTCTCCACCTTTTGCAAGGTGTTCGTTTACGGATCTTTGAACGACAGGGCTTTCTTTCTTCTTCTTCCTATCACTCTTCAGTTGTTAAGGTCCGGCTTTTGCTGCCCGTTTTCGATTTCACGACTCGGAGGCAACAGGCGTTGATTATACGCATTCTAGCGCATCTGTCAAGGGTTTTTACAGACCAGATTTGAAAGTCATTCGGCTTTCAACTGCTCCGGAAAAAAACTGCCTGCTCCCCTATGCACTTGTTCGTTTATCAGGGATCTTTCCGCGGGGTTGGGCCTCTGGACGAGATCGGCGCTGCTCTTTCCAACGGGCAACGAGGGAGGATTATACGCGATATAAAAGGGATGTCAAGGGTATTTGTCAGGCAATTACAAAACTCGTTCGGGTGAGTTTTGAAAATCAAATAGACTGGAACTATTGTTGCACCCCTGACGTCTAAATGTCAACAATCGGACTGTTTCTCTCCACAATGATATAATCTCCTTGACTATGACCGCCATTTCCACCTCTGACTCTCGCACTCGCAACGTTTTCCTCAACGTCTTCCGGGCCATCCTGATCGGCGGCGGGCTGTTCATCGCCGCCATCCTCCTGCTCCTGGCCGGCTTCGAGCTGTATTACGCCGGGCGGGTCTACCCTGGCGTCACCGTGGCCGGAGTGGACGTTTCTGGTCTGCGCCCGGCCGCCGCGGCCGCTCGCCTGAACGAGGCCATCACTTACCCGCAGACCGGGCAGATCCTGCTGCGGGATGGCCCGCAGACCTGGGTGGCGACACCCATCCAACTGGGTTACTACCTGGACGCGGAGACTACCGCCGAGAACGCCTACCGCATCGGCAGGGATAGCCTGCCGTTCGCCAACCTGTACAGGCAAGGCGAAGCGTGGTTTTCGGGGATAAACCTTGCACCGGTGATGGTGTTCGACCAGCGCGTCGGGCAGCGGTTTCTGATCGAGCTGGCCAAGCAGATCGACAAGCCAGTGGTCGAAGCCAAATTGGGATTAGAAGGAACGGACGTGGCCGTCCACTCCGGGCAGGTCGGGCGGACCCTGGACGTTGACGCCAGCCTGAAACTGCTCTCCGTCCAGCTTCAAACCATGCAGGACGGGATCGTTCCCGTGCTGGTCCGCGAGACGCCGCCGCTAATCATGGATGTTTCCCAGCAGGCCGAGATTGCCAAACGCATCCTCAACGAGCCCCTGGTGCTTTCGATCGCCCAGGCCCAAAATAGCGATCCGGGACCCTGGACGTTCGACGTTCCCACCCTGGCCAAGATGCTGACCATCGAGCGCCTACCCAATGGGGACGGCGGCGCAATCTACCAGGTGGGGGTCAACAGCGAGACCCTGCGCACTTTCCTGACTGATCTGGCGCCCAGCCTGAGCCGCCAGGCGGTCAATTCGCGCTTTACATTCAACGACGACACCGACCAGTTGGAGGTCCTCAAGCCGGCGGTGATCGGCCGCGAGCTCAACGTGGACGCCAGCATCACCACGATCAACGAAAAACTGGCCAAAGGCGAGCACAATATCCCGCTCGAATTTGTGATCAACAAGCCAGCGGTCACCGACGATATGACCGGGGCGCAACTGGGGATCAAGGAGCTGGTCCACCAGGAGAGCTCGTATTTTCGCGGGTCGAGCGCGGCGCGCGTCCAAAACATCAAAGCCGCCTCCAGCCGCTTCCACGGGCTGCTGGTCGCCCCGGGCGAGACTTTTTCGATGGGCGACGCCCTGGGGGATATCTCCCTGGATAACGGCTACGCCGAGGCGCTGATCATCCTGGGCAACCAGACGATCAAAGGCGTGGGCGGCGGAGTGTGCCAGGTGAGCACCACCCTGTTTCGGACGGTCTTCTTCGCTGGTTACCCGGTGGTCGAGCGCCACGCGCACGCGTACCGGGTCTCTTATTACGAGCAAAAAGCGGGGAGCGGGATCAACCCCGACTTTGCCGGCCTGGACGCGACGGTCTTCTTCCCACTGGTGGATTTCAAGTTTAAGAACGACACGCCGAACTGGATTCTGATGGAAACCTACGTCAACGGCTATTCACTGACCTGGAAGTTCTACTCCACTTCAGACGGCCGCACGGTGGACTGGCAGACCAGCGGGCTGCGGAACGTCACCCCGCCCGGCGACCCGATTTACCGCGAAAACCCGGACCTGGCCAAAGGCGAGAAGAAGCAGGTCGAATGGCCCGTCGAGGGGGCCGACGTTTCCGTGCGGCGCACGGTCAGCCGGAATGGCGCGGTCTATTTCCAGGATTCCTTCAATACGCATTACGTCCCCTGGGCCGAGGCCTGGGAATACGGCCCCGGGACGGAAGACATCCCTACCAAGGAGTCGTCGCCAACCCCGTAAGAGCGGTGGTACAATTCGGTAATAACGAATTCTATGGAGGCTCGATGGTCAGCCAAGATTTACTGGAGATACTCCGCTGCCCTGTATGCGTCCGCGAGAAAGAAGGCCTGCTCGACCTGGTTCGCGATACGTGGCTGGTCTGCCGCGACTGCGGCAGGAAATACCCGATCTCAGAAGATATTCCGGTGATGTTGATCGATGAGGGCGATAAATGGGTGAACGTCGCTGTGGAAGACCTGCCCGTTCCACCGCCCAAGATTTCCTAAAAGAGAAGTTATGTCCCAAGCTCAACCCGAAGAAACCAACCGCCCCGGGCGCTCCGTGCAGCGGATCCCGGTGGTCCTGATCGTCATCTTTGCCGTCGCGGCGATCGCGGTCGGCATTGGCGCGTATATTTTTGTCAAGAACGTCGTCAGTGGGTGGACGATGACCCCCATCGAGAACATCTCTCTTTCCAACAACCCCAACAGCGGGCAGAGCGGGAACAGCGCCTCTCCCGCGGGAACGCAGAGCCCGAACGCGAGCGACAACACCCAGGCTGAAATCGGACCGACGTTACAGCCATGGGATGGAACCAGCCGGGTGAACATCCTGGTGATGGGCCTGGACTATGAAGACACGGTGGAACGCCGGAACCCACGCACCGATTCGATGTGGCTGTTCACCATCGACCCGCTGAGCAAAACCGCCGGGATGCTCTCTATCCCGCGCGACCTGTGGGTCAACATCCCCGGGGCAGGGTACGGCAAGATCAACACCGCCTTCGCCATCGGCTCGGCAAGCAAGCTGCCTGGCGGCGGCCCGGGGCTGGCAGTGCAAACGGTCGAGGAGCTGCTTGGCGTCCCGATCCAGTATTACGCCCAGATCGACTTCGACGCCTTCGTCAAGTTTATCGACGACATCGACGGAATCAACCTGGACATCAAAGAAGAGATCAAAGTCGACCCGTTGGGCAAGTACAACACAGTGATCCTCAAACCCGGCGTACATCATGTATACGGCGCAGTGGCCCTGGCTTACGCGCGCCAGCGCTACACGAAAAACGACGATTTCGACCGCTCGCAGCGCCAGTACGAGGTGATCATGGAGGTTCGCCGGCGGCTGACCAAGCCTGAGGCGTACCCGCGGTTGTTTGCCAAAGCGCCGCAGATCTACAAGCATGTTTCCTCGGGCATCCACACCAATCTGTCGTTCGATCAGATCATCCGCCTTGGGCTGCTGATCAAAGACATCGACCCGGCTAACATCAAGCACGCGATTATCAGCCCCAAGGAAGTGACCTTTGCCAAGTCGCCGGACGGCCTGGACATCCTCAAGCCGATCACAGACAAGATCCGCATCCTGCGGGACGAGATCTTCACCACCGGTGGGCCGTTGAGCCCAGGGTCGGTGGCCAGCGCGGACGACCCGGCGGGCCTGATGAAGGCGGAAGGCGCCAAAGTTGCCATCCAGAACGGGTCGGGCGTTTCGGGGCTGGCCGGGCGCACGCACGACTACCTGGAGGGGATGGGCGTCAACGTGCTCTCGCCCGCCGATTCTGGCGAGCAGACCTCGGCGACCAAGATTTACGACTACACTGGCAAGCCGTACACGGTCAAGTTCCTGGTGGACACACTGAAAATCAATAAAAACCAGATCGTCAACAAGTACGATCCGAACGCCCCCAGCGACATCGTCGTGGTCCTTGGCGGGGACTGGGCCAACAGCAACTCCATGCCCTGAGGGAATACGGGCTTGTTTTCCTCCCCCAAAACACAGAACATTTTGGGGGAGGAAAAACTTTAAGGCTGCTTGAAGGTCACCAGCCAGCCGCCGGGCCTGTTGGAGCCGGCGCAGAGGGGGGCGGTGAGGTCGTTGATCGGCTCGCCGCCGTCGGCGAGGCGCAGGGTGTAGACCGTCCCGACGGTCATGGTGAAGTCGGCGAAACCGGGGTTGACATCGGGCTTGAGGCCGGTGAAGAAGGTATCCTGCCCGCCGTTCCAGGTGACGATGACCTGGACGCCGGGCACGGGCTTGCCGGCGGCATCATTGACCTGGACCTGGAGGATAGACACATTGAGCGAGGGGTCGCACAGCTTTTTCTGGTCAGCGACGACGAAGGGCGGGCCAGGGGTGAGGGTGGGGGTGCGGCTGGGCTGGGGGGTGTCCGTGGGGGCGCGGGTCGCACTGGGCCTGGGAGTGGCCGAGAGGAGGGCGTCCGCGGTGGAAACGGTCGCGGTGAGGGTCGGCCCGGGGGTAACGGTCGGCGAGAGGGTGGGTGAGGAAGGGACCAGCGTGGGGGTGAGGACGGCCGGGGTGGGCGTGGCCGGAGAGGGGGAGAGGCGCAAGGCCGCGATCTGGTTGGGGTTCCCGCCCATGGCGGCGGCCAGCCCGGCCAGGGAGCGCGCTTCTTCCCCGGCTTTGCCATCGACCATGCTCTCCTGGGCCTGGTCGACCAGGGCGCGAGCGGGGTCGGCGTCGCCGAGCAGGGCCAGGCGAGAGCGGGCCCGCCCCAGGTCGCCGTCAGCCTGGTAAGCGGCGGCGATCAGGCCGCGGTACACGTCTTTATAATCCCCGCGCAGCGAGAAGGGGGCGGTATCGACGTATTTGACCGGGCTGAGCACCCAGGAGATCAACAGGCCAACGGCGAGACCCAGCACCAGACCGGTCAGCAGGTACCAGGGGCCGCGGTTCTCGTCCCGGCGGCGGATCACGGCGTACCTGCCTTTTGCGGCGTAGCGCCGCGCGCGACGGGGGTCCAGGTCTGGAAAGCCCTGGAGAGGACATCGAGGGCGTCTTGATCGGTCTGCGGGAAATCCCCCGCGCGGGCGGCTAGCGCGGCTTCGCGGGCCAATTCGGCGGGAGACTGGCTGCCGAGCAAGGCCAGGCGGCGGGCAGCCTGATCCAGGTCGGGGCTGGCGCGGTAGATCTCGGCGACCATCAGGACATAATCGGTCTTATAGTCGGCGCGCAGGGTATCGGGAGTGGTATCGACGTACTTGACCGGGTTGATCACCCAGCCGTAAACCAGGCCGGCGGCGAGGCCGACGAGGATGGCGAGGGCAAAACCCAAGAGGCGACGAGACATCGAAGAAAACTCCTGGCTACGAGCGGTCCAGCATCGGGATCTTGATCCCGTGGCGGCGGGCCGCGGCGATGGCCTCGGGGTAGCCGGCGTCGACGTGGCGGGCGACGCCCATCCCCGGGTCGCTGGTCAGGACGCGCTCGAGGCGGCGAGCGGCCTCCGGGGTGCCGTCGGCGAGGATGACCTGCCCGGCGTGCTGACTGTAACCGATCCCCACCCCACCGCCGTGGTGGAAGGAGACCCAGGTGGCGCCGTTGACCGCGTTGATCAGGGCGTTGAGGATCGGCCAGTCGCTGATCGCGTCGGTGCCGTCGCGCATGCCTTCGGTCTCGCGGTTAGGCGAAGCGACCGAGCCGGCGTCGAGATGGTCGCGGCCGATGACGATGGGGGCTTTGACCACGCCGCGGGCGACCAGGTCGTTGAAGGCCAGGCCAGCTCTGGCGCGCTCCCCGTAGCCCAGCCAACAAATCCGCGCCGGCAGGCCCTGGAAAGGCACCTTCTCGCGGGCCATCTTGATCCAGCGGTGGAGGGCCTGATTCTCGGGAAAGAGGTCGAGCACGACCTCGTCGGTGCGGTAGATGTCCTCGGGAGCGCCGGAGAGGGCTACCCAGCGGAAGGGCCCCTTGCCCTCGCAGAAGAGAGGGCGGATGTAGGCGGGGACGAAGCCGGGGAACTCAAAGGCGTCGCTGACGCCGTAGTCGTAGGCGCGCTGGCGCAGGTTGTTGCCATAATCGAAAACTTCGGCGCCTTTGCGCTGGAACTCGAGCATGGCTTTGACGTGCTCTGCCATCGAGCGCATCGATTGGGCCTCATAAACCCTGGGATCACCGCGGCGCAGGGCTTCGGCGGCCTCGAGGCTGAGGCCAGATGGGACGTAGGAAAGCACGTCATGCGCGGGGGTCTGGTCGGTGACCACGTCGGGGACAACGCCGCGCAGGGCCAGCTCGGGGTAGATCTCGGCGGCGTTGCCGATCAGGCCAATCGAGCGGGGGATCCCCTGGTCGCGGGCCTCTTCGACGAGGGTCATGGCTTCTTCGAGAGTGTCGACGACCAGGTCGACGTAGCCGATCTCCTGGCGGCGGCGGGCGCGGGCCGGGTCGACTTCGACCACCAGGCCAACGCCCTCGTTCATGGTGATCGCCAGCGGCTGGGCGCCTCCCATGCCGCCCAGGCCGGCGGTGAGGACGAACCTGCCGCGCAGCGAGGGCCAGCCGCGCTGTTTGGCCAGCGCCGCCAGGGTCTCGTAGGTGCCCTGGAGGATCCCCTGAGTGCCGATGTAAATCCAGGAACCGGCGGTCATCTGGCCGTACATGATCAGGCCCCTGGCGGCCAGGTCGTCGAAATTGCCCTGGGTGGCCCAATGGGGAACCAGGTTCGAGTTGGCGATCAGCACCCGGGGAGCGTCGGGGTGGCTCTTAAAGATGGCCACCGGTTTGCCCGACTGTACGAGCAGGGTCTCATCCAACTCCAGGTCGCGGAGGCAGGCGAGGATGGCGTCGAAAGCCTGCCAGCTTCGCGCGACCTGCCCACGCCCGCCATAGACGACCAGATCCTGCGGCCGCTCGGCCACCTCGGGATCCAGGTTGTTCTGGATCATGCGGTAGACCGCTTCTGTCTGCCACGACTTGCAAGTTCGCTCGCTTCCACGGGGTGCACGGATCACGCGGGGACCAGGCATGGAACCTCCATTGTCAGAAGGAGATGAGAACGTCCGGGTTGATTATATACTGAGATAGGAGAACCGAGAACCGATATCCGACCTTCGCCAGAGGAGAAAAGAACAGAGAGCAGAGAACAGGTCCAATAGGACTGTTCTCTGCTCTCTGCTGATCTGTTCGCTGCGATTTTTGCTACGCCGCGGCGGGAAGCTCGCTGGCGGGCTTGGCCGCCAGGTTGCCGAAGTTGGTGGCTTTGAGCCGCTCGACCAGGGTGTGGCAGGCGTCCTGCCAGAAGACGTGGAGCACGCAGGTATCGCTGAAAGAGCAGATCCCCGGATCCGCGACGCAGTGGTTGAGGTTCACCGACCCGTCGATGGCCTCGAGCACCTCGAGAAGGGTGATGCTCTCGGGAGAGCGGGCCAGCCAGACGCCGCCGTGGGCGCCGCGCGAGGTATGGATCAGACCAGCGATCGAGAGCTGGGAAACGATCTTGGTCAAGAAGGACGGCGGAATGTTGTTCTTCTCAGCGATCTGGCTGGTCGAAACGCGCTGGCCCGGACCAAGTTTTGCCAGGTACATGATCGCTCGCAATGCATAATCAGCTTGATGTGTGATTTCCATAAAACCCTCCAATCGATTGAAAAACCTTTCCCAATCTAGATGACGCCAACCCAACCAGCCCTAAGACCGGTTTAAAGTTCTCCCCAGGCGCTCCCCGGAGGGCAATCTTAAGAATTTCATCGACAATTGGGCATTTTTAGGTCAACTTCTTCAAAGTATATGATAAAAGTCTATTTACTGCAAGTGATAGAAATCACATATGGGGATGACGTTAGATCATCTTCAACCGTGTAAATATACTGGTTAGAAACCATGCAATGATGACGAAAAAATGATGATGAGCGAGCAGGCATTGGGTGGGTGAAGGATTACTGGCCTTTCGAGGAGTTTCCCACCGTGGCCAGCCAATCGAGGACGACCATATAATCCTCCAGCGGATAGGCGGAGTGGGATTGCGTGTCGAGGAGAAGGGAATGGGGAACGGTATCGCCCTCCTCGAGGGATAGATAGGTGAAGGTCAGCCAGCGCCCATCGGGCGACCAGACCAGGCGGTTGGCCGTCCCTGACGGGGCAGTTCCCAGGCAGGTATCCACGACGAACTGGTTCTTCCAATCAATGAGGCCGAGGGTCCAATTTTCCACAGGACCGCGGTTTTCGTGATAGCGCATCCAGGTCGCCAGGCTGCGCCCATCCGGAGACCAGGCGAACCCCGAGAAGGCATCCACCGGGTAGGCGCCCTCAGGGTTGGACAGCTTCACCGTTTTGCCGGCCCGGTCGATGAGGGTCAGGGTATCATCCCGGGTGTCCCGATCGAGGGCAGCGAAGGCCAGGTGGGTCCCGTCGGGGGACCAGACGGCTTTTTGCACGGGCTGGTCGGACAGCCCAATTGCCTGGGTGGCGTGCAGGTCGACCAGAGTCCGCGAGCCGTCGCCCCCGGCCGGCTGGTAGACCAGGTGAGTTAGCTGGGAATTGTAGGCCAGGGCCGAAAAAGTGGAAAAGTCGCGGCCAAAATCTTTCGGCAGAGGGGGCAGATCGTGAACCTGGCCGTTAAAGGGATTGAAGCTGACCGCGCGAAAATAAGGTGCGTCCGCGACGAGGAGCTCAATGTGCTCGCTGTCTTCCCAACCGATGAGGTATTCCCAGGTGCCTTCCACAGAAGAGAGGTCGACGATGCGGCCATCGCTGCGCACCAGGCGCAAATTGCGCTGCCGGGTGCGGATCCCCTGGGCGTCGAGAGCCGATTCTATGTAGGCCAGCCATTTCCCGTCGGGAGAGCGGGCATAATCGTTGAAGCCCGAGAGGGAGAGAACCTGGTGCGATTCGTTGACGATTGGAAACTGGTGCTTCTCCTGCTCGGGGAAGTGGAAGGAAAAGTACCCCCAGATCCGTTTGTAGATGAGATTTCCGGCGGCGGGGAGATAAGCAGGAAGAGAATTGGAGACGGTGATGCACCGGCGGGCAAGACCAGGACCGGACGGTCGCGCCGGGGCGGCGGTGGGCGTTGGCGTCGCCGTGGGAGGGACAAGCACAGGCTGGATCCGTTTAACCAGGGACGGCCCGATCAGGAGGGCTAGCAGGATGAGGATCAGAAGCCCAAACAACGCAACGGCGAGGTCGGTTTTACGCCTGGTAGGCGAAGGAGGAGGTTCCGAAAAGAGGTGATCCATAATCCCGCGGTGCGGTGGAGATGCTGTTGATGGAAAGCCAGCGGATTAATCTTTGGGCACGGATCAGGATGGAAGAACTCTGATATTGTACAGGAAAAGAACGAAAACCAAGAGCCGCAAAACCGGGTCGACACATGGGTCGGCCCCAATGGAAAGGCGGGATTGGAACAAAAAAGGCCCTTCTCTCGAGTCTTACGAGAGAAGGGACCTGGGTGAATGGATTGGCATTTCTTTTAGCGAATTTTACCGGAAGGAGAGATCCGCAAGCGGGCATTGGGGGTACCCTGGACGAGGATCATGCCCTTGCGGGAGATTTTTAGTTTTTCACCGGGGTGAAGCAGGTAGTCTTGAGGATCGCCCTGCTGGGTAACCCACAGGTTGCCACGAACGGAAGTGATTTGTTTGCCGCGGGCATCCCCGTTGAGCTTGAACAGATCTTTTGCGCCCAGTTGAATCTCCACCTCCTGGGAATGGGAAACCAGGCTGCCGGCCGTTTCCCCACTGGTTGTAAGAATGGTGCTTTGCATTTCGACCTCCTGAACGAACAATTCGAACATATTCCTGCTTTACATTGTATCCACTTCGCGCTAAAATAACAGATGCAGAAATTTGAATCTTGTATGTGTACAGTTATGTGCTTAAAAAACTGTACTCCTTGAGAATCGGACCACCTGTGATTCTTCTTCAAGAAGAAGACCCTAAATATCTATCCGAAAATTATTGGGAAGGTAGCGATTTTGAGGTTTTTGGAAGCCGGGGGTCTGGTCCTGGAAGGAAAACCGGCATCTGGATGGTGGGTTGCGGAGCGGCAGAAATCGGAAAGATCAGGGTTCCCTCGCCCCTCCACCCACCCTACGCCAGGTTGGCGCCAGATTGATCGCAGAACGATCAGGAGGAGATGGAGATGGCGGACTTGCAGATAGTGGAAAAGATACCGTTGTACGAGCAACTGGTCAACGAGATGGCCCGCCAGATCGCACAGGGCACCTTCCGGCCAGGGGAGCGAATCCCTTCGGTGCGCAGAACCAGCCAGCAGAAAAACATGTCGATCACGACCGTCCTGCAGGCGTACCAGATCCTGGAAGACCGTGGGGTGATCGAGGCGCGCCCGCAGTCGGGCTATTTCGTGCGCGCGCCCCAGGAGATGGGCAGCTTCCCCGAACCAGAGTGTTCGGACCCGCCCATCGACCCGACCCACGTCAACATCGGCGAGCTGGCCATCCGCGTGGTCCGCGATTCGGCTAACCCAAACATGGTGCAGTTCGGGGCAGCCATCCCCGACCCGGAACTGCTGCCCACCCGGCGGTTGAACCGCATTCTGGCGGCGCTGGCGCGCCGGGAAGACATCCCCCAGTACCTGTGCGGCGTCCCCGAAGGACTCGAAGAACTGCGCATCCAGACTGCTCAGCGCATGTTCTCGGCTGGCTGCATGGTCACCCCGGACGATCTCACCATCACCTCAGGGTGCGTCGAGGCGCTGAGCCTGTCCCTGAAGGCGGTGTGCAAACCCGGCGACCTGGTGGCAATCGAATCGCCGACCTATTTCGTGATCCTGCAGGCGCTGGAGATCCTGGGGCTGCAGGCGCTGGAGATTCCCACCCACCATCGCACCGGGATGAGCCTGGAAGCGCTGCGTTTCGCCCTGGACCACCACCCCGTGCGGGCGGTGCTGGTCATCCCCAATTTCCACAACCCGCTGGGCAGCCTGATGCCGGTGGAGAACAAGCGCGAACTGGTGGAGATGCTGGCCGGGCGCCACATCCCCCTGATCGAAGACGACATTTACGGCGAGCTGTACTTCGAAGGCCAGCGCCCACCGGCGGCCAAATCGTTTGATAAGGAAGGCCTGGTTCTGTACTGCTCATCCTACTCCAAGGATATCTCCCCCAGCTACCGGGTCGGGTGGGTGGCGGCGGGACGGTACAAGAAGCAGATCGAGCAGATCAAGATGGCGACCAACGTGGGGACGGCGCTGCTCCCCCAGATGGCGATCGCGCGGTTCATCGCCTCCGGCGGGTACGACCACCTGCTGCGGCGCATCCGGCGCGCTTACGCGCAGAAAATGGCCCAGATGTCGGCGGCAGTGCTGCGCTATTTCCCCGCCGGAACACGGGTGACGAATCCATCGGGCGGCTTCGTGCTTTGGGTGCAGCTCCCCGAAAATGTGGATTCGCTGGAGCTGTACTCGCTGGCACTGAAAGCCAGAATCAACCTGGCGCCAGGGTATATTTTCTCGTCCACCCCGCGTTACAGCAATTTCATCCGTCTCAACGCCGCGTACATGAACGAGGGATCGGAAAAGGCAATCTTAAAGTTGGGCAGCCTGGTAGAGCGGCTGGCGGAAAAATAGGAAAAGCGCTCAGCGAACCGTGATGCTGCCGGAGCCCAGGTCGGCGATCTGGATGAGGACCCTATGAGTGGATTGGGCGTAGCCCTGGGTCTCCCAGACGCCTTCATCACCCTGGCCGCGGCTGACCTGGGTCCAACCGGAAGGCAGGTTGACGCTCCCTGAGCCGCTGTGCTGGACTTCGATGCGCGCCTCCGTCCCCGGGGCGAGGCGAACGTTCACGCTGCCGCTGCCGGTATCGAGACGCAGGGCCAGGGGGGTACTGGCGGGGAGGGCCAGGTCGATGCTGCCCGATCCGGTGGCGGCGTCGACGGTGTAAGCCTGGACCGATTCGGGCAGGGTCAGGTTCATACTGCCCGAGCCGGTATCCAGGCTGAGCTTCACCAGTTTGAGGCTTTTCAGGTCGCCGTCCACACTTCCCGAGCCCGAGTTCAGGTTAAGGGTCAGGGGGACTGCCGGACTCAAGCCAACTTTCCAGTAGAGGTTTTCAAAAACACCAAACATGAAGTTAACCCCTTCGTTGGTTTCATCCAGACTGATCGTCTTCTCGCGATCGCCGCTGGCGCGGAAATGGATCGCGCCCACGTGGCGGATTTCGGCGTCGACCAGGTTGCCTGAATCACGCAGTGCAGAGAGGGTGGTAGGGCTGGAGCCTAGATGCAGCGAAACTGTGGCTGAGGCGGCCTGACCGACCGGCTCTGTGTAGCGGTCGAGGCGCACACCGGGGGACTGGGGCAGCCTGAGGGCCGGGGCAGCGAGGAGGACGGCTGCCGCGATGCCCACCACGAGCAGGCCGATCAATCCGCCGATCGCGGGAGAGCGCCGCCCGACGAGCAAGTCGAGGCCGATGGCAATGAGAATGAGCGGCCAGAGGCGGGCCAGCGTCGCCAGGCTGTTCACCGGCAGCAGCCCGAGGGCGCCCAACAACCAGATCACACCGATGCCGATCAGGACGACCGGCCAGAACAAAGAGCGGTATCGCCGCGAGGAGTCCATGTTTCCCTCCCGGTACTCAAAACAGTTGGATTATTTACACAAGTATACGGTGAATCCGGCTCTAAAGGCAAACGGGAAATTAGGCTCTTTGGGATCCGCCGAGGTATGTCCCCTCCTCACGCGTATTCCCAATGAACCGGAAACTAATTAGATCCATCTGGTCCAATTTGTGCTATAGTAATCATAACGATTTCCAACCGTGAAATACCGCATGCCCCGGAACTCGGAACGGGCGCAGAGGACTGATCGTTTTTCGCAGACAGAGGGAGGCAAGCTATGAAACCATTTCGTAAGAATGTAGCGCTGTCGATCGACGGCGGCGGGATCAAAGGCGTCATCTGTACCCGCGCGCTTTCGATCCTGGAAGACACGCTGGGTAAACCGGTTCACGATATCTTCCGGCTGACCACCGGCACATCCACCGGCTCGATCATCTCCGCCGGATTGGCCAGCGGCCTGACGGCCAAACAGATGCACCAGTTGTACATCGACCTGGGCGACGCCATCTTCAAGAAGAGCTGGCGGACCTTCTTTTTCCCCCTGACCCGTTATCGCTACGAAACCGACGGATTTCGGGAGATGCTGTTCAAGTACATCGGCAATGGCAAAATGGGCGATTTCTGGAACGCCTCCCCGCCGACCGACGTGGTGATCACCAGCTTCGACCTGGTCACCAACCACACCCTGTTTATCAAACCCTGGAAGGAAGAGTACAAAGACTGGCTGGTCGTGGATGCGGTGATGGCTTCGAGCAATGTCCCAACGTATTTCCCGGTGGTGCAGGGGCGCTACGTGGACGGCGGGGTCGGGGCATACGCCAACCCGTGCTACCTGGCAGCCTACGAGATCGTCAACTGCCTCCAATGGGACCCGGCGGAAACAACCCTGATCAGCCTGGGGACGGGGCGCAACCCGCACCAGTTTGCGGCAGGTGAAGGCGCAAATTTCTATGCCTGGGATTGGATCGGCCCCATCATGGGGGCTTTCCTCCAATGCGCCGACGACCAGCAGGTCCACCTGGTGGATACCTTCTTCCCAACGCTGGACTTCCGCCGCTTCCAGGTCGATTTGCAGCAGTCCTTCGAAATGGACGATCCGAGCAAGATCCCGCAGCTCATTGCTTACGGCGAGCAGATGGGCAACATGATCCTCAACGACGCAACCGACCCGATCCAGACCCAGGTTGCCAAAGTGGCCCCCCCAACGGCCGGGATCACGCAGTGAGGCTCAAGGCAGAATAGATCTCATTCAGAAAGCGGCTGGGCACGCTGGCCAGGCGGCGCGTTTGGAGGAAACCGGCCTGGCCGGCCAGCTTTTCCCAGGTTGGATAGGACAGCGGATGCGGCACCCAGAGGTTGCCGTGGTCGCTGTTGTATTCCACCAGCACGAGGCGCCCGCCCGGCTTGAGGTAACCGCGCAGCAGGCCAAGTACACGCGGCTTGTCGCGATCGGGAATAAAATGGAGGGCGTTGGCCATCACGATCCCATCCAGGGATGGGAGATCCTGGGGGCGGGTAAAATCGGCCAGGCGGTATTCGACGGAACGATCGGGGAAATGCGCCCGCATGGCCTGTTCCTGGGCGCGGAGGGCCGGGCGGTCTCGGTCGAGGGAGAGAATGCGCACCCGCGGGCCGGCCAGGTCGGCCAGGGCCAGGGTAAAAGCGCCGCCGCCGGAGCCAAGATCGGCCCAGAGGCTGCCGGGCGCGGGGGAGACGCCGCCGGGGGCAACCCCCTCGCGAATCAGGTTGACGTGATCCTGGTGGTTCATGCGGTTATCACCTTTCCACGGAGATTATATAACCAATGGTGCTAGTTCGCCCGATCATAAGCTGAAGGAGGCGATGGACAGGTGCACAAAGCCGTCCGGGTCAGGATGGAAGCCATCCCAACCGACCAGCAGATTGAAAACGGCCATCGTAAAGGCCAAACGAGCCTGGAAATAGTTCCAAACGCGGTGCATGACCTTTTTGTAATGGCAAACCGTGGTCAACATCGAGAGAACGGTTTCGACAATCATGCGCTCATTATGGCGGAACGGCTCGCATACCTTGAGATTGGCTGGATCGCCTTCTTTGGCGTGGAAGCCAAAATCGGAGAACACTACCGTGCGATCTTCGAAACGGCGAATCAAGGGATGAAAGGTGGTGTCATGGACATTGGCCGTGGCACATTCCCAGCCAATCACCTGACCGAGATGATTGAGCAGGAAACACAACTTGCCACCCACGATCCAGCGCTTGTTGGACAGCCCCTTGCGGCCAATCTGCTGCTCCGAACGACCTTCCCGGATCGGGTGGATCAACTCGATCCCATAGCTGTCGATCACACTCAACAGGCTCGACTCGGCCAGAAAATGGTTGGTCCAGTCTTGATGGGCTGCAAACAGCCGAAACAGTCGGGTGCGTTCAGGCAGCTTGGGAAACAGGTGTTTGAAATCACGCACCAGCCAACGGTAGAAGGCCCGATACCCCACCCCCTTCAGTGCAAACAGTACGCCCAGGGTCACAATTTCACTCGGATACAGGTTCGCTCGCGAATGTTTCGGTATATCTTTCATTACATCATGTATGCGGCAGAACAATGCGATGATAAAATCTTCGGTAGTCATGAGGTTGCTCCTTTCGCTGATCGTTTGGCCACGTTTAGCTTAAGGATACCTCATGACTTTTTGCAACTAGCGCCATTGGTTAAATATAGGCTGGAGCGCTTGTTAAATACAACCGCCTGAGTGACGCACCTCTTTCCCCTTCACTCGGGCGGTTGTTTCCAACCTATTCTCTTTGGGTCCGCAAGGCGGCTCTACCATACGAGAAAGTTAATCCGGGCTCAAAGGCGCTCCCAGCAGGGTCATACCATACTTCTCAAAGATGGCTGCGATGGTCTTTCGGTCTGCCGTACCACTCCGCGAAACTGGTCCAAACTCTTCATAAAACTTGTGCCCACCACCTGGCGTATAGACCACAATGATCTCACCGGGTTCATCTGTTAAATTGAGGAAGGCGTGGGGGAGTTTGGCGGGAAGATAAGCAAAGCCGCCTTCCTGGCAGTAGAATATACCGTCGCCAATTTTGATTTTGAATTGGCCTTTCAAAACATGGATCGTTTCGTCCTGCTTATGGTGAACATGGAGAGGAGGACCTCCTCTTGGCGAGACCTCAACGATGAAATAGTCAAAGGCTCCCCCGGTATCCTCGCCTGTTACCTTGAAAATGAGATCCCGGCCCGGGCCGGATTGGAGTCGCAACCCTTCGCCTGCGGCCCAGACTTTCGCTTGATTTGTTACGATTTGATTCTCCATAACCGTCCTTCCTTCCACTAATCAGCTTGAATTTATGTTATAATTCTTATTATAAGAGATCTAACTATATTGTCAATAGGCTAATAATAAGATGTCTAACTATTTATCTGTCAAAATCACTCCTGATTTCGAGCAACGCTACCCAGGTGCAAGTCCGGAAGCGACGGAATGCGCCATGAATCTGGTCCTCACCGCGGATTTGCTAGAAAAACAAATTGCCCGCTTACTCCAACCTTTTAGGCTGAGCCCGGCCTCAGCGTTGGTGCTTAGCATTCTGGCAGACACGGAGACCCCTGTTTCCCCCAACCAGATTGCGGATCGGCTGATCATCAGCCGGGCCAGCGTTACCAGCTTGATTGACTCACTCGAAAAGCATGGATATGTAATCAGACAACCGCACGGATCTGACCGGCGGATGTTATTAATCGAGTTGACGGATTCGGGCCATCAGATTGCCGGCCAATTTCGCCCGATTGTGCATCAACATCAACATCAGTGGCTGAATGTCTTGTCCGTTCAAGAGCAGGAGCAGCTTATTCAAACGCTGCATCGGTTGCAGGCTGCCCTGATCCATTTCGATGCCTGAATTCTGTCTTTATCTGCCTTGAGAGCGTGGCGCGACGATTAATTCTGCATTCCAGAGACGAACTAGCACCATTGGTTATATATGAGCGCGCGAATCGATATGGTGGGGATTTTTGTCAAAGACCTGGCGATCGACCTGCCCACCTCGGCGGACGCCGATCGGGAGTACGAGCGGATCGTCGCCGGCGGTGGGACGTCGATCTACGCCCCACGCAACGAGCCATGGGGCATGCACTCCTCCATGGTCGCCGACCCGGAGGGGAATATCATCGAGATCGGGTTGTGGAACAAGGGGAAGTGAACTTCCTAAACATCGAGGGGGAAAGAGAACAGAATCTGAACGAAAGGCGATCATTGATTTATAATTTTTCTATGGATGATATGAAATGGTACCGGGATCGCTGGAAGGCAGTTGTTGAGATTGGGCTTAAGGAACTTCAGGCAGCTTCCATTGAGCTACGCTGGCAACAGCTTGACTCAGTAGTTGGTATGGCCATCGGGTTGGGAATTCTGAAGGGCGATAACAGCGAAGAAGAGGTTTATCAGCGATGGGCAAAGCTAAAAAACAAAGCAGCCGACCCACACCGGAAGTTCTGATACCTCTCCTCAAGCCGTTGGAAGCGCTCCAACGACTGATCGACCAATTCGAGCACCAGGGGGTGATTCGTTTTTCGAGAATCATTTTTGTTCTCGAATCACAATCCCCTCCCCCTCTACCGCCCAGATCTCGTTGGCGAAGCCCTGGATGAAGTAGCGGTCGTGCACGACGGCCAGGACGGTGCCTTCGAAGGCCGATAGAGCCTGCTCGAAGCGGGACCGGGCGGGGATGTCGAGGTGGTTGACCGGCTCGTCGAGGAGGAGCAGGTTGCAGCCCTGGGCAACCAGGCAGGCCAGGATCAGGCGGGAGCGCTCGCCGTAGGAGAGCCGGCCGGCGGGGGTAAAGACGTCATCGCCCTTGAAGAGAAACTTGGAGAGGAAGGAGCGCGCTTCGGTCTCGGGAAAAGGCGCCGCCTGCTGAATGGTCTCCAGGGCGTTGCTGGCCGGGTCGAGATTCTCCTGCTCCTGGGCCATGTAGCCGGCGTGGACGTTGGAGCCCAGGCGCGCCCGTCCGGCCAGCGGCTCGATCAGCCCGGCGATGGTGCGCAGCAGGGTGGTTTTGCCGGTCCCGTTGGAGCCGATCAGCGCGGTGCGCCGGCCATAGCGCAGGGTGAGGTCCAGGCCGCGGAGCAGGACGCGCTCGCCATAGCCCACGCTGAGGTCCTCGAGGACCACCACGTCCCGGCCGCTGGTGGGGGTTTCCAGGAAGTCAATCTTCATCTGCCAGGCGTCACGGGGCTTGTCGACGCGCTCGTCGGTGAGGAGTCGCTCCACGCGGCGCTCGATCTGCTTCGCGCGGCCGACCGTGCCCAGCGAGCGGTTGGCAAAAAAGCCTTTGGCAAACTTATCCCCGGAGTCGGCCTTGCCGCCCTTGCGAAAGCGCGCGATGCCGCGCAGGTGGTCGGCTGAGCTGCGCAGGCGGGCGATCTCGTCCTGCTGGTCGGTGAACTCCTGCCACTGGCGCTCGCGCTCGCCCAGCTTCTGCTCGAGGTAGGCGCTGTAGTTGCCCGGGTAGGCCTTGAGGCCGCGGGTCTGCGGGTCCATCTCGAGGATGCCGGTGGCGGTGCGATCGAGAAAGGTGCGGTCGTGGGAGACGAGCAGCACCGCGCCGCGGTAGGAGAGCAACCATTCTTCCAGCCATTCGAGCATTTCCAGATCGAGGTGGTTGGTGGGCTCATCGAGGAGGAGGAGATGCGGGTTGGCGATCAGGATGCCGGCCAGGGCCAGGCGGGTCTTCTGCCCGCCGCTGAGGTAGGCGACTTTGAGATCGCCGGGGAGATCGCCCAGGCCGAGGGCAGCCAGGACGCCGGGCCCGCGGCCGGAGCTCTCGGCGGCCAGCTCGAGGCGGGCCAGGACGTCGTCGTACTCGCGTTGCAGGGATGGCTGGTCGGGCCGGGAGGCCAGCGCGGCGGCCAGCTCCTCGACCCGGGCGCTCAAGGCGGGCAGATCGCCCTCCTGTTTGGCGATGTAGCCGGCCAGGGTTTCCTCCGGGGCGGGCGCCAGCCCCTGGGGGAGATAGCCGACGCGCACGGGGGCGCCGCCCTCGCCAGCCAGGCGGAGCGCGCCGGAATCGGGCTTTTCCTCGCCGGCCAGGATGCGCAGCAAGGTGGTCTTGCCGCAGCCGTTCGGCCCGACCAGGCCCAGGCATTCGCCGGCGTTCAGCGTGAAGCTGACATTTTGAAAGATTAGGTCGATCCCAAAGGATTTGGTAAGGTTTTGGACGGTTAGCATAAATTCACAACCTGCGGGTAACAAACGAAAACCGAGGGCAGCTGCCCTCGGTCCTGAGCTTTCAAGACAAACCCCAACGGGTTCGGATAGAGATCCGAGACGCGCTTCCCAAAAAGCCGGGTTTACAGGGTGTGATCCGTCATTTCCGTTTCCTTGCTAGAAGACCAATGGGGAGATGATAACACAGATGGAGGGAGAATGCAAACAAAGAGGAAAAGAGAACGGAGAACAGTTTCTTGCGGACCTGTTCTCCGTTCTCTTTTCTCTGCTCTCCGTTCTCTTCATGGCGCGTTTAGCAGGACTGCCGCCTGGTGGGGCGGGAGGGTAAGCTGGGTGATGGCGGTCGTGGAGAGCGAGCCGGTCGGCACGCCGCTGGCGGGAACGGGACCGCCGCCGCCGGGGGTGACGCGGTAGAGCGTGCCGCTCATGGCAAGTGTGTGCGAACTGGAATCCGGATTGACCGCGACCAGGCCGCGGGCAAAATGGCGGACGTAGACGCCGCCGGCCTGGCGGTAGGCGTCGATCTGGGCGGGCAGCGGGTCGAGCGGGGCGCCGAGATCGATATTGTATTCGGGATACCACTCGGGCAGGCCGCTCATCTCGAGGTTGATGTAGGTGTGGCTCCCCTTGAGGAGCAGGTAGGTGCCGAGGATGAACATGCGCTCCTGGACGTCGTTCATATTTGGATAAGTCTGGCCGATGAGGATCTTGGCGGCGGCGCTAAGCGGGAGCAGGCGGTTTAATTGCAGCTTCCAGTCGCCCAGGGTCAGATAGCTGCCGGTACCCCACTCGGCGAACCCCTCGATCATCGCCCCATCCAGGTTGGAGTAATCGGAGGGGTCGCGGGTGGTGATCCAGCCGCCGATGTTGGGGATCCATTTCCAGCGGCCGGCGAACTGAGCGCGGATGTAATCGCTGAAGGCGTGCTCGCGGTCCGCCCAGTCCTGCTCGAATGCAGCATCCACCACGGGCAGGGGCTGGCTCCAGGTGAAACCGTAGCTGGGGACGCTGTAGCTGTCGGCGAAGACGCCGTCGTCCTCGTTGTCCTAGAGCTGCTGGATGACCTGCGCGCTCCACCAGGCCCGCCAGGCGGGGTTATTGAGATCCATCAGGTAGTGGCCCCAGGCGCAGTTGTAAACCCGCTGGCCGTTCCAGTGGAAGAACCACTGCTCCTGGACCTGGGAATCTCCTGGCCACTCCTGGACCCACTGGTCGCCGGAGATGATCTGGAGGAAACTGCCCGTCGGCTGGCAGGAGCCGTTGGGGACGCGGTAGCCGAGGGCCTGGCCCAGGCGGTAGTGGAGGACGAGGAAGTTGGGGTTGTACTGGCGCAAGTGGCGGGCGGTGGAGCGGGTGAGCTTCTGCGCGCCGGCGTCGTGGGCCGCGATGAACTGCCACTGGGCCTCGCTCAGCCCGCGCACGTCGATCTGGTCGTCGAAGACGAAGATGCCGCTGGTGGTGTCGGGCCAGGGGCGGGTGGCCGGGCCATTGCTCACCAGGGGCAGGTAGACGGGGTGGTCTGGGCGGGCGGCGTGAGTTGGGACGGCGGGGACGAGGAGGACGGCGAGCAAGAGGAGGCGGATCCACAACGAGGGATACATAGGAACAGTATAGCAAGGTCAGAGGAGAGGGGGGCTTTACAGGTGCCTGACAGGCGTAACATAGCCTGACAAGATTTCCGATGACCTACAAGTCAATTGAATAGCCAAAAGGACATTTACTTCCCTTTCCCTTGATCGGCATTATGATATTGAAAGATCGGGGCTTGTTTATTCCCGAGTCATTCTGATAGTGATCACGATCTTTGCCGCCAATTAGCCGGCTGGCTTGCCCGATTGGCGCTTCTTCGGCGCCGAGGCGGCCCTGGCTGGGCTGCTGGGGTAAACCTTCTGGCTGGCAGACCCTGGCCGGGTACAGTCCTCAGGACCGCAGTTGCGATCACCTGGTCCTTCCTGGCCCTATCGGTTGGCGTGATCCTGGCGGCGATATGGCTCAGCAACCAGCTTGACCTGGCCTATCTGCTGTCGCTTGTCTGTATTCAGGCGGACTTCATGCTGGGGGTTTGGCCACGTGGAGCAATCTTTAGCCTGGCGAACCTGGCCAACCTGGTTGCCCCACTCGTGTTCCACACGGTCTGCATGGTCCTAGGAGGGGTCTTCTTCCAGAGAGGAATTCGAAAAAAACCGTAAAAACAAGAAGCCCATTCCCTTTGCTAAACGGCAAAGGGAATGGGCTTTTAGAGTTCTCGGTTCTCGCTTTTCGGTTCTCGTCCCCGTTTACGGCTGTTCCCGCTTATACACCTTATCTTCCAGGCTGCTGATCACCTTGCGCTGGTGGTAGATCACGTCCTTGACCACGTCGCCAATCGAGATCACGCCGATCAGTTGATCACCTTCGGTGACCGGCAGGTGGCGGACGCGCTTCTTGGTCATCAGCTCCATCACCTCTTCGATGGTCTGATCGGGATGGATGGTGAACACCCTGGAGGTCATCACCTCGCGCACCAGGGTATCCCTAGACGATTTGCCATGCAGGATGATCTTGCGCGCATAATCGCGCTCGGAAACAATCCCGACCATCTGATCGCCTTGCATCACCACCAGAGCGCCAATGTCTTTATCTGCCATCAAGCGCAGCGCTTCATATACAGTCGCATCTGGACCGACCGACCAGATATCTTTTCCTTTGATCTCCAATAAATTCCTCACTGTCGTCATACTGCCTCCTGTTTCTATCTCCCCAGACCCGGTAACGATTCGATCTTTTTCCGATTCTACAACGATCAGGAACGAATTTCAATGAGAGCGGTCATCGAAAAGGGGGTTAACCCGCTGGTTAAAAGGGTGAATTGGGGATCACCCCAGTAAAATGGGGCAGAGAACGGAGAACAGTCCTTTCGGTACTGCCGAAGGCCCGTTCTCTATTCTCTTTTTTTCTCCGCGCTCTCCGTGTGCTCTGTGGTGAAGGCTTTACTCCACACCATCGAGGTAGTAATACCAGAAGAGACGGGCGGCGGCGGCGCGCCAGGGGCGGAAGGGCTGGCCGAGCTGTTCGAGCTCGAGGGGGTTAGGGATCTTCTCCAGGCTCTTCACCCGCCGAACCGCCGCGGCGAGGGCCAGGTCGCCGGCCGGCCAGACGTCGGGGCGGAGGAGCGCCATTAGCAGGTAAATCTCCGAGCTCCAGGCGCCGATGCCCTTGAGGCGGGTCAACTCGCGGCGGACCGTCTCGTCATCGGCGGTCTCCAGGGCGGCCAGGTCCAGCTCGCCGGCGAGGATCGCCTGGGCCAGGTAACGGCTGTAGGCGGTTTTCTGGCGGCTGAAACCGATGGCTTTTAAGATTGGGTCGTCCAGCGCGAGAAAGCCCTGCGGGGAGAGGGGGTCCACCTTCTCACGCAGGCGCTTATAAGCCGCGAGGGCTGAGGCCAGGGAAACCTGCTGCTCGAGGATGATGTGGATCAGGGTCGGGAAACCGGGCGGCCGGGCCCACAGCGGGGGCGGGCCGAAGCGCTCGAGGATGGCAGCCAGGTCGGGGTCGACCCGCGCCAGCCAGGCGTAACCAGCGGCGAGGCTGGCGTCATCGAGGCGCTGCGGAGGTTGAGGGGCTGCCGGGACCATGGACTAGCGGCCGGCGGCCCGGGAAGATACAACCGGTAGGGCCGGTTCCTCGTTGACCGAAAGCTGGAAGACATCCGAGCGGGCGTAGTGGCCGACCACGTCGAAATCGAACTTCCCGCGGGCCACCTCGCCCAGGTCGAGCTCAGCGCAAAGGATGCCCTCACGGTCGAAGAGCGGGCCGGCGAGGATCGCACCCAGTGGAGAAACAATGGCGCTGCCGCCGCGGCACATGACCTCCGGCTGGCCCTCCAGGTCTGCGATGCCTTCCAGGTCCGGCGGATACATGTCTTTCGTGACGAACTGGTTGCAGCCGAGGACGAAGCAGCGCCCCTCGCAGGCGATATGGCGCAGGGTGGCGGTCCAGGTGTCGCGGGAATCGGCGGTGGGGGCCAGGTAGAGCTGCACCCCCTTGGCGTAGAGGGCCATGCGAGCCAGGGGCATGTAGTTTTCCCAGCAGATCAGGCCGCCCATCTTTCCGTATTCGGTGTCGATCACCGCAAGGGTGCTGCCATCGCCCTCGCCCCAGATCAGGCGCTCGGCGGCAGTCGGCTTGAGCTTACGGTGCTTGGCGAGCAATCGGCCGTCGGGGCCAAAATAGAGCAGCGTGCAGTAGAGAGTCCCCCCGCTGAACTGTGAATCGCGCTCGATGACCCCCACCGCGAGGTAGGCTCCCGCCAGGCGGGCCGTCTCGCCCAGGGCGGCGACATCAGGTCCGGGCACGTCGACCGCGTTGGCCCAATACCGCTCCCATGTTTTGCGCCCGGCAGGGCTACGGCTGCCGACGACCGTGCCAAAGGTCAGCCCGCGCGGGTAAGCGGGGATAAACGCCTCGGGGAAGAGGATCAGGCGGGCGCCCTGGCCGGCAGCCTGCAGGGCAAGATCATGGACGCGGGCCAGGCAGGCCGGCCGGTCGAAGAGGACGGGAGCGGCCTGGACGACCGCGGCGCACAGTAAGGGGAAAGAATCCGGCATGGTTCAGCTCCAGGAAAAGGGATGTAATGAATTGTATCGTACGGCAGGCGGATCAGGCAGCCGGGGCGGCGCGCTGGTCGCGCAGCATCAGGATCGCCTGGATGACGACCCCCACGACAATGAGCAGGATGAGCCAGAAGGCGCGCCCGGGTGGGGCGAGGCGCATGGCTTCGACGATGAGGTTCGCGCCGGTCAGCGAGGAAAGGACGATCAAAGCCCAATCAAAAAAAGCCGTCACCAGGATCGCGCCGAAAATACCCCCGACGATCAACAGGACCCAATAAAGCGCCCCGGTGGGGGTCGAGCCGAGCAGGCCGACCAGGTTAATGAGGATATATCCGCCGGCGAGGAACCCGGCGACCGCAATCGCCAGGCGCTGTAAAAAGATCGCCAGGCCCGCGCCGATAAAACCGGCCAGGATGGCGACCACCAGAACGATCCACTGCGGCCGGCCGGCGAGCAGGCGAGTGGCCAGGTTCAGCCCGGCGATAAAGCACAGGATGCCCACAGAGAGCCAGAAAAACTTCCGGCCGAGCAACAATAATATACCGCCCAGGATCAAATCGATCGTAGCCATCCATCACCTCAAAACCAACACTTTCCAAAATAAGAAAAAGTCCATACTCGATTAAGATGGTTCTTTCGGGATCTCCGTGGGAGGGTGATCCATCACGGGAAATCCCAATGCGTGATTAAGATTATATGCAAAGTTGTAGATTCGGAGTACAATGGTCAACAAACCTAAAGTTTACCGGTAGCAGGATCCGGCACTGCTGCCCTATCCGTCTCATTCTTCCCCTTCGCCGCCAATCTATTAATAATTCAGGCGAGAAACCTATTGACTTTTGCGTTTCAAAGGGATACAATGATTGAAAGTGCTTCTATGAAAGCACTTTCTCTTTCTGGGCCAAAGGGAAGCCGTGTCGAAACGTAACCCCACGATCTACGATGTCGCTTCACGGGCCGGCGTCAGTATCTCCACCGTCTCGCGGGTGTTGAACGCCCCCGACCGGGTCAACCAGGAGACGCGCTCCGCCGTTATGGAGGCCATAGAAAGCCTGGGGTTTATCCCCAAAGCTGAGGCGCGGGCGCGAGCCTTAAAAGCCTATCACCGCATCGGGGTTTTGACCCCTCACTTTACCGCTCCCTCCTTCGTCCAACGCCTGCGAGGAGTGGCTGCCGCCCTCAGGAAATCTCATCACGAGCTCATCATCTATACCGTCGAAACCAGCGCACATTTACATAGCTATCTGGAAACGATCCCTATCACCCACAGCCTGGATGGGCTGATCGTCCTGTCGCTCCAGTTCGACAACAATTACGCCGAGCGCCTGGTCAACCACGGTCTGCAGACCGTGCTGGTGGAATACCCCCACAATATTCTCAACAGCGTGGAGATCGATGACATCGCCGGGGGCCGCCTGGCAGCCGAATATCTCATCCACAAAGGGTACCAGAGCCTTGGCTTCGTTGGCGACACCACCATCCCGGAATTTGGGATCCAACCAATTACCCTGCGCCTGTCCGGCATGCGCCAGGCCTTAGCCGAATGCAAGCTGACTCTCCCGGAGGAAAATATCCTTCTCGCCCCTTATGATATGGAGGTCACCCGGCAGAAAGCAATTTCATTTTTAAGAAGGGTGAAACGGCCGAAGGCCATCTTCGCCGCCACGGACCTGCAGGCGATCGCGATCCTGCGCGCGGCGCGCGAAATTGGCCTGCGCGTCCCGCAGGAGTTGGCCGTGATCGGGTTTGACAACCTGGATCTGGCCGAATACTTTGGGCTGACCACCATCTCTCAGCACCTGGACGAATCAGGCCAGGTCGCCGTGGAGCTGCTCCTCTCGCGGATCAACGATCCGGGTCGGCCCGTCCAGCACATCCAGCTTCCATTAAATGTCGTCGAACGTGAAACCGCATAGCTGTCCATGATAGAAAGGAGGTGATCGATCTTCAGGAAAACAACGGGATAGAAACGCACGCCGTAAAAAATCTCTCGAAACCTTTTCAAAAAGTATGAAGGAGAAACAGATGAAACGCTCGTTTACATTTTTTAGCTTGATGATCATTATGGCCATGCTCCTGGCAGCCTGCGCGCCAGCCGCCACCCCGGCCCCCACCGAAGCCATGCCCGCGCCAACCCAGGCCCCAGCGCCGACGGAAGCCATGCCCGCGCCCACCGAAGCCATGCCCGCGCCCACCGAAGCCATGCCGGCCCCAACTCAGCCCGCCGCATCGACCGGCGCGATGGATTACTCCAAGGTCGGCAAAGAGCTGGCGGATGCCTTCACCGGCGCCTACAAGGGCAAGACCGTCACCATGGCCGGCCCCTTCACCGACCAGGACGCGGTCA
>DATKLX010000123.1:0-3149 GCA_035542155.1 Anaerolineaceae bacterium | reverse complement strand
ATCCTCGATCGCAGGGCAGGCAGTGCAGGTAAATCGCATCTTTGGCTGCCATGTCCATGATTTGCGACGTGCAAATCCAATCCTTGTGCTCTTCAAAGATCGCCTGGGTGGCATCGGGATCGGATTGGCCCACGGGCGGCAGGAAAATGGGAGTGGCTGCCCAGGCCTTGGGATATACCACCTGCGCACCGCGAACCCCATCCTCGAAATCGTTGGTGATGCGGAAGCTGCCGCCAGAATCTTTCGCATAGGTGTCGCATGTAGCCAGGATATCCGGCGCCAGCTCCATACCCTGCGGGTGGGCAAGGGTGACGTTCATACCCAGCATCGTCGCATACAGGATCGCTGACTGGGGCACCGCGCGGGGTTTGTGGATACTCGGGGAAAAAGCCCAGGACATTGTGAAATTAACCCCGGAAAATCCACCGAATTTCTCTTTCACCGTTAAAACATCCGCCAGGCCCTGGAAGGGGTGATAAACATCGTCCTCCATATTCAGTACAGGAATATCCGCCCAGCGGGCAAACTCGCAAAGCATCTTGTGGGCGCCGCCATATTCCCAATCCACTGGATCGCCGTAGCAGCGGATGGCTATCCCGTGCCCCATGCGATCGAGGACGCGGGCCACATCGGAAACGCGCTCGGTGCTGTAGGCAACCTCGTGCCCCTCCATCGCCGGGGTGTAGATTTTGGCGGGATCCAGGTAATGCGCGTGGCCGCCAAGCTGGGTCATGCCGGCTTCGAATGAGTTGCGGGTGCGCAGCGATTGATTGTAGAAGATCATGAACAGGGTCTTGGCGCGCAGCAAATCATCGCGGAACTTGCCCTGTTTGAAATCCTTCTTCAGGTCAACAGCCACTTCCAGAACAGTCTCAATCTCTTCGCGAGTGAAATCTGTTTCGGCTAGAAAATCACGGCCTTTCCAATGGTTGGTTGTCATGGCTATCCTCCTTCTGATATTTGCGGAATTTTGTTGCGGATGACCCGGAGATAAAACCGGTCAGGGACAAAATAATTCTCGGAATAGCTCACCACTTTTCCAGCATCGTCGTAGGTTTTCTCCTTCAGTAAAATCAAGGCTGAATGGAGGGGAACGCCCAGGCGAGTGGATAAACCTTGCCTGGCATTGAGAGCAGTTATCTCGGTGACAGCGTCGCGAATACGAGGAGTATGCTTCAGGACGAGTAAATCCAAAACGGATCCCTGGAAATGTTCGTCCACTTGAGCCGCGTGCAGCTCACTGGCGAGGACATAATCCTCGTGGTAAGACGCCGCCTCTTGATCGACCAGGATTGTGCGCCGGATTGCAGTCAACGGCGTGCCTTCAGCTACGGACAGGTTTTCGCTCAAAAGCCGGGTCGCTGCGACCTCTGTGACGGTCAGATCGATGATTCGGGTGTCGCTGCCCTGGCGTCTGGCCATGCTGACGACACTTTCCAACTGCTCGAGGCCGGTTTCAAGGCGCTGGGGATAGCTCAAAAAGGTACCGATCCCAATTTTACGCACGAGCAACCCGCGGGCGGTCAGGGCGCTGATTGCAGTGCGGACGGTCGCGCGGCTGACGCCAAACTCGGCGCATAGCTCTGTTTCCGAAGGAATGCGCTCGCCAGGATGATAGATCCCGCCGGAAATCCGTTTGAGAAAGATGTTTACGATCTGATCCGAGACGGAAGTGTTTCGCTGAATTTCCATGTTCAATTTCCAGGGGAAAAATTCTCACCAGCTAATTGTCTGACGGCTGCCGTCTTACAACCAGTGTAGTCTGATTGTACCGCAACAGAACGTGTCCTTCGTCACTTCAGAGCGATGGCATTCTTCCTGAAATGACCGGTTTGACTATCAATTCCCAGTTCGCTATAATAGAAATGTAAAACACCACTGTACGAGTGTAAAGTAATACTTGATTTCAGCAAAGAGGATTTCTGCCATGCTGATCATTCCCTCCTGGTTAATCGTCTCAGCCAGGGAAAAACCGCTGGCTGGCTGGGGCATCCGTGTCCTGGGAAGCGAGATCCGCGAAGTTGCCCCGAACATAACCTTACAGCAGCGCTACCCTACTGAGGTTTGTTGGGAGGCGGATGGCCAGGTCCTCGCCCCTGGATTTGTCGACGCCCACACACATCTCTACGGGATCCTCGCCCACGGCATCCCCTTGGAAAAAGCTCCGTCCGGCTTCATGCCCTTTCTGGAGGATTTCTGGTGGCCGCTGGTCGAAAACCGCCTGGACCAGGAGATGATTTGCGCCGCCACGGATTCCAACTGCACAGCAATGATCCGCTCCGGTATCACCTCCTTCTACGATTGCGAAGAGGCTCCTAACGCGCTGCCAGGGGTCCTCACCGCGCAGGCAGAGGTGGTCCGATCGAGAGGCCTGCGCGGTATCCTTTCATTTGAAGCCACACAGCGCCTGAGCTCCGAGAATGGCCAGATGGGATTGGGAGAGAATGCCGCCTGGATCGTCGCGGCCCGCGAGCGAGGCGGATTGGTCAGCGGGATGATGTGCTTCCACACCACATTCACCTGCGATGGCGATTTTATTCGCCAGGCCTATCGGGTGGCGGAGGACTGCGGGGTGAAGGTGCATTCGCATTGTTCGGAGGGGCAGTATGAGTCGGGATACATCCTGGCGCATTACGGAAGACGCCCGATTCAATATTATGCAGACCTGGGGGTATTGGGCGAGCGCAGCCTGCTCTCTCAGTGCGTGCAAATTGACCAGTCCGAGATTAATCTGCTGACCCGTCACAACGTTTGCGTGACCCATATGCCCCTGTCTAACTGCGAGGTGGGTGGAGGGATCGCCCCTGTTCCGGCGCTGGTGGAGGCCGGGATCACGGTGGGGTTGGGAACAGACGGCTATATCACCGATTTCTTCGAAGTGATGCGCGGGGCGTTTCTGATCCACAAAGCCAACCTGCAAAACCCGCAGATCATGCCGGCCAGTCTGGTCTGGTACCTGGCCACGGAAGGCGGGGCGAGAGCGTTGGGTCTGGAAAAGGTCGGGCGTTTGTCCCCAGGCTGGCAGGCAGACTTGCAGCTTTTCAGGGCCGAGCTGCCCACCCCCCTCGCGGAGCACAATCTATACGACCAGACGTTGCTCTACTGCCACCAGACCGATATCACCGGGACGATGGTCGCCGGAAAGATCT
>DATKLX010000122.1:0-10399 GCA_035542155.1 Anaerolineaceae bacterium | reverse complement strand
GATCCGGGTGGCCTTCGAAGCGGATCCCAAACAAATCCCAGATTTCCCTCTCCTGGAATTCGGCCCCGGGATACAGGCTCACCAGGGAGGGGACGACAGGGTCTTCACGACCAACCTGGACTTTAAACTCAACGCCCGGACCACCGCTGGTTTTATACGCATGGTAGATCACCTCCATTTGATCCTGGGGGTAATTATCCACGCCGGTAACCGAAGAGAGGTAATCGTAACCGAATTCATCACGGAGCGTGGTAGCGAACTGGACCAAATCGCCGGTGCGGACGACCCAACCATGAAACCCGGATCTGGTATCCTGGTTAACGCTTTCAGGGAAATGGGCAGCAATATCGACCGGCTCTTGCAGGATCGTTTGTTCGGCCAAAAGAGGTTCCTCCGCTCAGATTTGCTGCCCTTCGACTGCGGGCTGGTCTTGAAGGCCAGCGGCCCGTTGAGCAGAATATTCCTTGATCTGGACCGATTTTCGGAGATCGATCAGGTCCGGTCCAAGCACGGGGACAGGCACCGGCTCGATCTCACCCTTGCGATACCAGGGAACTGTACTCAAGGATTGCGTATCGATCTTCTTTTGCAGCGCAATCAACCCATTCAACAATGCCTGCGGAGTTGGAGGGCAGCCGGGTATATATACGTCCACCGGGATAAATTTATCCACGCCGGAAACTACGTTATACCCCTCCTTGAACGGACCGCCTCCAGAGGCGCAGGCGCCCATGGCGATCACGTATTTAGGCTCGGGCATTTGATTGTAAAGGCGCACGATTTGGGGGATCATCTTCTTGGTGACTGTGCCTGAGACAATCATCACATCAGCCTGGCGTGGCGACGGGCGCATCACTTCCATCCCAAATCGCGAAAAATCGAAGCGGCTGGCTGCCGTGCAGATCATCTCAATAGCGCAGCAGGCCAGACCGAACATCATAGGCCATAAGGAGTTTTTCCGGCTCCAGTTGTAGATCTGGTCCAACCGGGTGATCGTCACCTGGTGCTCAATTTCCCGCGGTATGTCGTATCCAGGGGTAGTAAGTTCATTCGCCATAATGAAGACCTCACAAGATCATACCATTCATCAAAAAAGAGCCGTAGCGATTTTCGGACAAAACTGACAAAACGGGTCGAAACAACACGGTATTTATTGTATCATGGATTATTTCCATCGCCAGTGTTTACCCGGCTGTCCGACCGCACCCACTCCAGGCCCAAGATCAGCAGGGTAACCTGCTCGGCCGCCGTCCTGAGGAAAATCAGGGTCAACAACCATTTCACATGGAGAGGGCAATAATTAGACAAATCCTGCAAAGTTATGATATAAACTGAAACAGGAATTATGCTGACCGAAGATTATCTGATGCGCATGATCCGCCTGGCAACGGCAGCCATTGCCCGGGCATTCGGGTTGAAGGCAGCTTTGCTGTACAGGGATTCGCTGGCGGTCCTGGAGGATGCTCTAGGGCAGGTGGTCGGCCTGCCCGCCGAAATCCTTCACCGCATGGATGATGCAAGTATCATTGCATTATGCGCCAATTCATCCAAGGTCAATTACGACCAGTTATATGTGGTTGCCGATTTGATCCGGGCAGAAGGGGAAATATTTGATACGCTCCCAAACCCGCAAGAAAGCGGCTGGCGGTTTCTGCGCGCATTGAACCTGTTTCTGGAAGTTTTTTTGCACCGGACATCTGACCAGCTTCCTGCGTCTGACGAAAAGATCGAGGCGCTGGCAGTGAAATTCCCCTTAGATACATTACCGGCTGATCTTCAATATCCCCTGTTTTATTATTATGAGAAGTCCGGGAATTACGCTTCAGCAGCTCAACTCCTGGACATTTTGATCCGGAACAATCCCCAATCCGGGGATTTGCAGGCCGAAGCCAGGGATTTTTTCCAGCGGATGGCAAAAAAGCCAGAAGAAGAGCTGATTCGGGGTGGATTAACAGCACAGTTTGTCCAACGGCGCCTTAAAGGTCATGCCTGAGCGGTTACCTCCTTCAAGGTAAAATTCTTCATCGCCATATCCGCAATCGATTTGCCAATACTGATCGAAGCGGTAGCAGCCGGCGAGGGCGCATTCAATACGTGAATCATCCGGTTTGCCTCGACAATGCGGAAATCGTCGGCCAGAAAACCATTCGGCTCCAACGCCTGGGCTCTCACGCCGGCGCCAGTCCGGTGAATATCTTTGAAACCTACCTCAGGGACCAGGCGCTGGAGCGCCTTGACGAACGCGGCTTTGCTGAAAGAGCGGTAGAACTCACCGAATCCCGTCTTCCAGTACTGGCCCGCCATCCTCCAGAAACCCATGTAGAGGCCATATTGGAGCATATCAGGGACGGAAATATCGAACAATTTGTAGCCTTCGCGGGCAAAACCGAGGACAGCATTGGGGCCGGCTTCGACGCCGCCGTGAATCATGCGGGTGAAATGAACCCCCAGGAACGGGAAGCGCGGATCGGGGACAGGATAGATCAGGTTTCTGACCAGGTGCTGCCTTTCTGGAGCCAGCTCATAATACTCGCCGCGGAAGGGGATGATTTGCAGTTTGGGGTCGACGCCGCACATTCGGGCAACACGATCTGAATACAAGCCAGCGCAGTTGATCAGATTACGGCAGCGCACCGGGCCTGTCGTCGTTTCGAGAACAAAATCTCCATTCTCCTCCTGAAAGCCCACCAGGCGAGAATTCAACCAGATCTGCCCGCCATTTTCCTGGAGAATGTTGGCGTAGGTGTTGGTGACCTGAACATAATCGACGATGCCGGTCTGGGGCACGTGGATGCCGCCAATCCCGGCTGCATGGGGCTCGTATTCCTTGATTTCCTCGGCCGTCAGACACTTGATCCCGACCAGGCCATTGGCCTGGCCGCGCTCAAAGAGTTTATCCAGGGCTGGCAGTTCATCCTTGCGGGTGGCGACGACCACCTTACCGCAGTTGTCATATGCGATGCCGTGCTCCTGGCAAAACCGGTACATTGCCTCACGGCCCTCTATGCAGTTGCGGGCTTTCAATGAACCAGGCTTATAATACAATCCAGAATGGATGACACCGCTGTTATTTCCAGTTTGATGGGCGGCAAGTTTTGCCTCAGCCTCGAGCACTAAAATTGAGGCACGGAATCTGGTTGACAGAGCCATCGCCGTAGCCATGCCCACAATCCCACCGCCGATGATGGCAATATCGAAGTGTTTTAAATCCATTGATTGTGCTCCCTTATTCCCGTTTAGTGATCTTAATTATATCCATCTTGGCTATCCCCGTTTCTAAATACCGAGGGAAAACGATCAAAACCCCGGACCCAGCTTCGCGGTTCAGCATTATGTTCGGCTTCTGCGTATGGTCCGGTCGCAAAGCTTAAATTTCATTTCCTGTTCATGTTCAGCGGGTATACTACAGCTACAATTCCCGGCGACCAGACGCCGATCAAAGCTGAGGCTATCTGGAAGGATTGAGAGAGACCTCATAAAGGGATCCACAAGACTGAAAGGAGGACGCTCCAATACACACACCAGGTCAATATAAAGATAGTTCGGGTTAGGAAAGCAGGAGCCAGAATGTGACTCCTGCTTTTATTTTGTTTCGTGGGATTTCAAGGAATCAGGAGGACCTTACCCTTGGTCTGCCGGGATTCCATATAAGCATGGGCTTGGGGGGCTTCTGTGAGCCGGAAGGTCCGGTCGATGGTGACCGTCAGATCTCCGGAAGCGATCCAGCCAAACAAATTCTCGGCGCGCCAGAGGAGTTCTTCACGGGTGAGCGTGTAATGGGCAATGGTTGGGCGGGTCAGGAACAAGGACCCCTTCTGGTTGAGCAGTTGGGGGTTGATCGGTTCCACGGGACCGCTGGCCTGGCCGTAGAGGACCATGTAGCCTCGCGGTTTGAGGCAATTCAGGCCTTTTAAAAATGTGGAGGATCCCACTCCATCGTAGACCACATCCACTCCTTTTCCACTCGTCAGACTTTTGACTTCGGCCTCGAAATCCAATTTGGAGTAGAGAATAACCTCATCCGCGCCGGCTCCACGGGCCAACCCGACTTTTTCCTCGCTACCCACTGTGGCGATGACCTTCGCCCCGCATTTCTTGGCGATTTGGGTGAGAAGCTGGCCTACTCCCCCAGCCGCAGCGTGGATCAGAGCGACATGGTCCGGATTAAGGGGGAACGTGGAAAGAGCCAGGTAATGGGCGGTGATTCCCTGAAGGAGGACCGCCGCTGCCTGCTCGAGGGTGATCTGGGGCGGGACGGGAACGAGCTGGTCGGCGCGAACGAGGGCATACTCAGCATACCCACCGGCGCCTCTGGCAGTCGCGACCCGGTCGCCGATCTGAAAACCGGCCACCCCTTCTCCGAGGGCATCCACCGTTCCAGAAAATTCATCGCCAGGCGCGAGGGGCAAAGGATTGCGGTAAAGCCCTCTGCGCTGGTAAATTTCAACGAAGTTCAGCCCAACCGCGGCAACCTTGACCCGGACTTCGCCTGGTCCAGGCTGAGGAACCGGAATGTCCTCCTCGACCAGCTTGCTTGAATCGCCATATTCGTGTACCCGGATGCCATGCATCGCGACCTCCATGATTTCTAACGCCAGATTTGTTGAACTATCAGGATCAGCGCACTGAGCGCCGAGAGAATTAATAAAACGATGCGGGTGATCCGCGCATCCATCTTACTCAGTAAAAAGCCAGAGCTGAGAAAACCGACGACCACACCGAGAAGCACCCAAATGGAAAGGCCGAGCTCGGTTGGACCTATTCTCCCGGCCGGGATCAGCAGCATCAGGCCGACGAACCCCGAAAGGATGAAATATCCCGAAAGCGTCCCACGCAGCTTGCGCGGCTCGAGGTCCTGGTTGACAAGCGCCACCGGAGGGCCGCCAATCGAAGCCAAAATGGTGCCCACCCCGGAGATAAAGCCAGCCAGGAACAGGACCCAGGCATAGCCAGGGAACTTCACCCCCCAAAAGCTCAGACCCACCCCCGCCAGGACCAGGCAGCCTAATAATATGGACAGGGCGTTGAGGGAGATGATTGGGAGCAAACGCCCGGCCAGATAAGTCCCCGGGAGCATGCCGGCGGTCATCCAGCCAACGCCCCGGAAGTCGATGCTGGAGCGGTCGCGAAGGAGCATGAGAGCGGTAAGGAGCAGGGCTCCCATTAAAATCGGACCCGGGATAAAGCGCGGGTGAACCATCATTAAGATGGGTGAAGCGAAAAGATTGAGACCCAATCCGGTGACGCCCTGAAGGAGCGCTCCAACAGCAGTGACGAGGATGGCGACGGAAGTCTGGAACAGGTCCATAGACCAATCATACTATATAGATTGCATTCCCAGTAAATCTTTGCTAAGCTATATACTGAATGACTTTTCCGATACAAAATGGAGGAACCATGAGCGAAGCATACACCAATATCCCCGGGCAGCGGCTGGATCTGCCCAATCCTAACGTCGCATTGAGCGGGACCACGGTGGGAGGCTCACCCTATCAGGTTGTAGGCACAGTCATGCAGTCCCTGATGATCCAACTGAACCGCGGCCAGGCGCTTTATTCTGAGACCGGCTCTCTTTCGTGGATGAGCGACGGGATCCAGATGAACACCAACCTGGGCGGCAAGGGGATTATGGGCGCATTGTCGCGGGTCGTCTCAGGCGAATCGCTGTTCGTAGTGAACTTCACCACCGACCGGGACCAGCAGTTCGTCACTTTCTCTTCGGATTTCCCGGGCAAGATCATCCCGGTCCACCTGGCTCAGGGGCAGGCGATGATCGCGCAAAAGGATACCCTGCTGGTGGCTGAAAAAAGCGTCAACTTCTCAGTTGCCCTGCAGCGCAAGTTGGGCGCAGGGCTTTTCGGCGGGGAAGGGTTCATTTTACAGCGCTTTGATGGGCCGGGGACGTTCTTTGCCGCGCTGGATGGCGAGATCGTTGAATACACACTGGTCGCGGGGCAGCGCCTGCTGGTAGACACCGGCCACGTGGCAATGTTCGAGCCCACGATCAGTTACGATATCCAGACCGTGAAAGGGATTCGCAACATACTCTTCGGCGGCGAAGGGCTGTTCTTCGCGTCGCTTTCCGGACCAGGACGGGTCTGGCTTCAGACCATGCCGATCAGTAAGCTGGCAGGAGCGATCCGGCAGTATCTGCCCAAATCAGAAGGGAACAGCGAAGGTCCTGGGCTGAATATTAAATTGGGATAATTCACGAGAACCGAAAACCGACCTTAGTCATTTGGTTCCCTGGTCAGCAGGTTACTCAGGGTTTACCCGCCAACAGTCCAAAGTATTAGGCCAAAAGTCTGGTCAAATCCATATAAAGTTTCTTTTCAAAATCCGCCATCCGGCCCTCAGGAATTCCATTCGAAGCCGGATGGCGGCGCGCCTCCTATCCAGTACGATCAAAGGGTGATCGGCCTGTCCCAAAACCCAAACCAATCGACAGGCTGGAGGCAACTATGGAAAAACATTCTCTTACCAGCCGCAGATACGACCTGGATTGGATGCGCGTCATCGCCATTTTGTGCGTTTTCTTCTTCCACAGCGTCCGTTTTTTCAACATGGATCCATGGTCGGCGAAAAATGCGGTCACTTATCCCGCTGCACAGTATTTCACCAATTTCCTCGACGTCTGGATGATGCCGTTCATTTTCCTCATCTCCGGGGCAAGCCTGTTTTTCGCCCTGGACAAGGGGAAACCGGACGAAAAAGTTGGGAAATTCGTGAAGGAAAAGGTTCTGCGATTGTTCGTGCCACTGGTTGTAGGGGTGTTTACCTACACAATCCCGGTGGTTTATCTCGACCGGGTGACGAACGGCAAATTCAGCGGTTCGTTCTGGGATTTCGTACCGCATTATTTCGACGGCGTATTCATGGGCTCTACAGAGAATGGAAATTTTGCTTTCCATGGGCTGCACCTGTGGTACCTCGAGGTGCTGTTTGTTTACAGCATCCTCCTGCTGCCGCTGTTCCTGTTTCTCAAGAGCCCGAAGGGAGTCCAATTGCTGGATGGATTAACCCGCGTGATGGCATTTCCGGGCGTGTTTTACGTACTCCTGGCGCTGCCGGTAGTCCTTTGCGAGACTTTTCTGGATCATTCCGCCTGGTACGGGCATCATTTCTTCAGTTGGAGCTTCCCAGTCTATCTATGCTTTTTCGTTGCCGGGTTCGAAATTATTTCCAGCGAGCGGCTACAGAACAGCATTCGCAGGATGCGCTGGGTATCGCTGGTACTGGCAGTGGCAACCACCATCCTCTGGATCGTGACGGACAAACACGCAGATGTGATGTCCTGGGCCTGGGTTCTGACCTTTTTGGGATTTGGGATGAACCATCTCAACCGTAACTCGACGTTTCTGGGATATGTAAGTGAGGCTGTGCTGCCTTTTTACATCGAACACCAGACGGTATTGATCTGCATCGGGTTCTTCGTGGTGCTATGGCCCATCGTAGATACTTTGAAATGGGGAATTATCGCAGTCAGTTCGTTCGCGGTATGCATTGGCTTCTATGAATTCCTGGTGCGGAGAAACAATGGAATGCGGGTGCTGTTCGGGATGAAACCACTGAGAAAGGTGGCCATTCCAGAGACTTTGAAAGAGAAAGCGATAATCGGGGAAAGGTAAGAGGAAACCTGGGAAAGCCAGACGCAAGGCCAGAGCGCAAACCGCCCCCTTCAAGGCTCTTCGAGTAGGCATGCGCTACAGTGCCGGTCGAGACAAACGACGTACACAAGATAGCACAGATCGGGGCAAAAGAATATCCGTCGAGTGGAACCCGTTCATCTGGCACACAGGAGATGTGAATTTCCGCTATAATCCGGGAATGCAACCTCGCTCCCCTTCGCTTCCTCTTCCCCCTCCCTACCGCTGCGCAGACCCGCGCTCGTTCGCCGAAAATACGCTTCTGGTCCGGCTGCCGGAAATCGCCCGGCGGGTGATCCTCGAAAATGATTTTCCGGATGAGATCAACCGACATATCGAAGCGCTGATCGCGGTGCTGCCGGACAGCCCGGTCCTTGAGATCGACGACCCGGGCGCGCCGGACCTGGACCTGTGGAGAACGTATTCTCGCACCTTCGAGGGAAAGACCTGGCGAGAGCTGGCTTTCTTGGTCTGCGAGAACACGTTTTACCGGAGGATCCTGGAGGCGACGGGGTACTTCCAAAAAGGGATAACTTACCAGGTCGATCCGTTCCTCTATCAGAAAAAAATGGGACTGGAAACCAGCCGGCAAAGAACACACACGCTGGTAACCCGGCTGGAAACCTGGCGGAGAGCAGACTTCCCGGTCGAAGAGGCGTTGACCGAGGCGATCGAGAGCAACCTGTGGGGAAACCAGGCAGACCTGAGCCTGTGGCCAGCGGACGCGGAAGAGACGCCGTCGCACGCGAGGCTGCACCAGACAGCCGAATTCCTGCTGGTCAACCGGATCGCAGATGTCGTCGAGGTGCTGCTCCACCTGCCACGCCGCGAGCAGCGAGTGGATTTTTTGATCGACAACGCCGGGTACGAACTGGTCTGTGACCTGGCTTTTGCCGACCTGCTGGCCGGACGTGGACTGGCGGAGGAGGTCCATTTTCACCTCAAGGCGCACCCGACCTTTGTGTCCGACGCAATGCCCGCCGACGTGCGCAGGACCGTAGAGGTTCTGCAGAGCGAGCAGGATGAGAGCACCGCGGCATTTGGAGAACGGCTGGAAAAGGCGTTTAATACAGGCATCCTGTGCCTTGACGAGCATTTCTTCTGGAACTCACCACTGTTCGAGTGGGAGATGCCCGGAGCATTGTACCGGGAGCTGAGCCAGGCCGGCATTGTGATCAGCAAGGGGGATGCGAACTACCGCCGGCTGGTGGGCGACCTGCGCTGGCCGGAGACAACGCCCTTCGAGAAAATTACGGATTATTTCCCGACCAGGCTGGCCGCGCTGCGGACGGCCAAATCGGATGTGATGGTCGGGCTAAGGGAGAGACAAGTCAAAGAGCTCAACCGGATCGATCCAACCTGGCGAACCAACGGGAAATGGGGGTTGGTACAGATCAAGGTAAGCTCGCTCGCATCACCCCCCACGTCCTCCGCGCCGCCTCATCCCAACTGAACATAGCCGTTCTCACCAACCCCTTGCATCGCAAAACCTCTCTCAGCCGTTCATCCCCCAACACCCGCTCGATCTGCTCCTTCAGCTCCTCCGGCTTCTCCAGGTCAAAGTACAGCACCGCATCTCCCCCCACCTCCGGGAGCGACGCCGTCCGCGAGCAGATCACCGGGCAGCCAGACGTCATTGCCTCCAGCACCGGCATCCCAAACCCCTCGTATTTCGAGGGGAATACCAAGGCCGCGGCGCGCTCGTACAGCGCGCGCAATTCGCAGTCGTTGACGTACCCGATCCGCCGCACGGTCTCCGGCCAGGCCTCCCCGTGATCTTTCGAAAACCACCGGAACGCCCCACCCACCATGACCACTTCGAAATCGGTCCGGTCCATCCTTCGCAGCGCCTCGGCCAGAACCCCCAGATTTTTATGTGGGCTGTCGCTGCCCACCGTGAGCAGGTACGGCTTTTTCCCGATATCGAACCGTTCAAAAACGGCCTGGTCCGCTTTCAGGCAGTCCAGATGTTCGCTCCCGTGGGGGATGACCGCGATTTTCTCTTCCGGGATGCGGCAGTACTTCATCAGCTCGCATTTTGAAAATTCCGAAACCGTGATGATTTTCCGGGCCGTCTTTCCCAGGATGGAGAGGATCAGCCGGTACTTCATCCGGAACCAGATCGAATAGGCTTCTGGCACAGCGAACACCGAGGCATCGTGGATCGTCACGATCTGCCCGGGGAGCACGGCCGGTCCGATATTGCCTGGGCTGAAGAGCGTTTTGCCCCGCGCCAGCACGGCCAGGTCGATCTGCTCCCATAAATTTCCATTTAGAAATCCCGCGGGGCTGACCCGGATCGTTTTCCAGGTTGCCGGGATATCCCGGTAAGACGGTGGGGTATAACAGGTTAGCCGGCACCCATTGGGGTCGATTTCACCGTTGGTGAGCAGCCGGTCCATGACCTTCAACACCTCGAGCGAGTAGCGCTGCACGCCGGTCAGGGGCTGCCCAAGAAAACGGCCGTTGATTGCGATTTCAGAGACCATCCCATGTGTCCGTCTGAACTTTAAGAATGATCGATTATACCATCAGGGATTAAGCCAAGGCGGAATTCTGATCTACACCAATGCTACCGCATCGGTCGCGGAAACCAGATTCAGTGAAAAGAGTTCGGTGATTACCCATAAGTATCCTCCCCAAAAGGAAAAGGATGCAAAAAAACAAACGAGAGGGTCATTGTTGTGACAATCACCGCGGAAATTCCCCGCAGCAGCCAATACGGGCCATCCCGATCCGAGGAGAGGCCCAAT
>DATKLX010000121.1:0-33549 GCA_035542155.1 Anaerolineaceae bacterium | reverse complement strand
GGTCTTTTCAGGTGAAAAAACCGGTGGCCATTCAACTGGCCTTGCCGTTTGCGCACAAAAATTTAAATTTGCGAATTTGAGCGTTTTCCGCTCTATTTGCACAAAAGTTACGTTAGGGAACGTGGAATAGAAAGCTGCGTACTGATTCTTTGACAAATCTTGTCGATCTTCCTAACCTTTAGTAAGATACTCCATATTGGAGGTTCCGAATATGCAGCGCCCATACTTCTTACTGGTAATCCTGGCGCTCCTGGGGGCCGGCTGCGGCCAGGCCGCACCAACCGGCGAAGTATCCATCCCTACCCAGGTCGCCGAAGCGGTTGGCGCCAGGCTCACCGCCGGCCCAGCGACGGAGACGGATACCCCTGGTCCACCGCCCGCCTCCGCAACGCCGCTCCCGCTCAGCGCCAGCTCAACACCTACCGCGACCATCACCCCCACGCCGGCGCCATTCTTCATGTCGATCCAGGCCCTGCGCGAGGGATCTTACCCGGGCAGCGATATCACCATCGTCAACGAGCTGGCCCAGGGCTCGAACTACCACCGTTATTACGCCTACTACCTCTCCGAAGGGCTGAAGATCTACGGCCTGTTGACCGTGCCCAACGGCGATCCGCCGGATGGCGGCTGGCCGGCGATCGTCTTCAACCACGGCTATATCCCATCCGCGCTGTATAAAACTACTGAGCGCTACGTAGCCTACGTGGACCGGCTGGCCCGCGCCGGGTACGTGGTCTACAAGATCGACTACCGCGGCCACGACCGCTCGGAGGGGGATGCGCGCGGGGCCTATGGCGACCCGGGCTACGAGGTTGACGTGCTGAATGCGCTTTCCTCGCTCCAGCGCTACCCGGGGGTGAACGCGCAGAAAATGGGCATGTGGGGCCACTCGATGGGCGGCTTCCTGACCCTGCGCGCCATGGTGATCTCGAAGGAGATCAAGGCCGGGGTGATCTGGTCGGGGGTGGTCGGGTCTTACCTGGATCTGATGTACCGGTGGCGGCGCGCCGGGCCGACGCGCACCCCACCGCCCAATTCGCGCGGCTGGCGCCAGGAATGGCTCGCCCAGTTTGGCACGCCCGATGAAAACCCCGATTTCTGGAATTCGGTCTCCGCGACAGCGTACCTGGCGGACCTCTCGGGGCCGCTGGAGCTGCACGCCAGCCTGGCAGACGAGGAGGTCCCCGCCGAGTTTTCCCAGGACCTGGCCGCGCAGATCGAGGCAGCCGGAAAGCCGTACGAGCTTTACACTTACAAAGACGACGACCACAACCTCTCCAAGTATTTCACCACGGCGATGGACCGCACGGTCGCCTTTTTCGACCAGTACCTGAAATGAACACACTCTATCCTGACGGGGAGGAATTTGACCATGGATGACAAAACGAAAGATAGTCCGCCTGATTGTTCGTGTACGCACTGCAAAAAGGGTAGATGACAGGGGAGGGGAAAATTCCTATAATGAGACATCTTATAGGTAAGGATCAAACCGCATGTATCGCAAGAACCCACGCTCTCCCCAACCCGTCCCGCTCAGTGATGTTCACCAGCTGCCCAAGCGGTCGCTCCAACGGCTGCAGGGCTCCTGGGCCGCCACCTTCCGGGAAGAAGTGTTTCTGCGCATCGATGAGGACCAGTTTGCTCCCCTCTACTCCGACAAGCCTTCCCGGCCCAATGTCCCAGTCAACCTCCTGGTGGGGCTGGACATTCTCAAAGAGGGGCATCATTGGACCGACGAGGAGCTCTATGAACATTTCCTCTTCAACCTACAGGTCCGCTACGCACTGGGCTGCGACCAGTTTGGCGGAGATGAATTTGATCTGCGCACATTGTACTATTTCCGCCAGCGTCTGATAGCCTACACCCTGCGCACCGGACACAACCTCCTGGTCGGGTTGTTCGAGCAGATCACCGATGAGCAGATGGCCCAACTCGGGCTGAAGACGGACAAACAACGTTTTGACAGCACGATGCTGCTGTCCAATATTGCCGATCTGAGCCGGCTGGAGCTGCTCATCCAGGTGCTCCAACGGGTGTGGCGTATCCTCCGCCCGGCCGACCAGGAGCGGTATGCGGCACTCCTCCAACCCTATAATCAGGAGAGCGCGGGGCAGTACACCTACCAGCTCAAAGGGCGCGAGGTGGTCTGGGCTCACATTGGTTTGGTGGGACGGGTGCTCCACCAACTGCTGGATGAGCTGGGCGCAGGCTATGGCAGCGACCCGGTGTATGCCGTGGCCCAGCGCTTTTTCGCGGAGAACTTTGTGGTAGAGGAAAGCGGCACCCGGGCCAAGGACAACAGCGAGATCACCCCGGGCTGTTTGCAATCCCTGGATGACCTGGAGGCCAGCTACCGCAAGAAGGGCAACCGCGCCTACAAAGGCTATGTCGCCAACCTGGGCGAGACCTGCAACCCCGACAACCGGGTGCAGCTGATCGACCAGGTCCAGGTGGCGCCTAACCAGAGCAGCGACATCCAACTGCTCAAGGAGGGACTGGAGTCCTTGAAAGAGCGCACCGGGATGGACACCGCGGTGACCGATGGCGGCTATGTCAGCCCCGAAATTGACCAGCTGATGCGCGAGCAAGGCGTGGAACAGATCCCCACCGCCCTGACCGGGACTTTGCCGGATCACAAACAGGGCAAGCTGGCCTTCTCTGATTTCGAGATGGAGTTGGATCCGCAAGGGGAGGTGATCCGGGTCACCTGTCCGGCCGGTCGGGTAGCCAGCCTCCAGACAGCCGCCAGCGGCAAGTCCTACCGCTTGAGCTGGGATGCCGGTGTGTGCCGGGAATGCCCGCTCTTCCAGATGGATCGCTGCCCGGTCAAGCCGAGCAAAGATCCGGACCATTTGGGATTGTACGTGCCCAAGGACCGGGCCCAATCGGCGCAGCGCCGCCGCCATTTTGAGCTGCACAAACCGGAGGCCCGCAACCTGAGAACGGCCGTGGAAGCCAGCGTCTTTCAGCTCAAACACAACTGGGTCAAGGGCAAGCTGCGGGTCCGGGGACTGTTCCGGGTGACGAGCGTGGTGGTTGGCTCGGCCTTGAGCGTCAATTTGCGCCGGATTGACCGCTACCGCAAGGGAAAACTGCGCGACCGACGGACGCTGGAGGCCCGAAAGACTGCAAGAGCGGCAGTAGTTCCGATCTAACCGAGAGCGAAAGCCTGAGGGAACTGCTCCAGGCGATTGCCTCTTCGTGGTTTTGGGTGGTTTTCAATTGGTAAGGCGCTAGTTTTTGCAGTGCGTACGTTCGTTAATTCAAATTCGGGACAGCCCCTCGTGCACAGCAGCCGGCCTGTGTACAGCCGCCGAGACGGTCAGAACCGCCGCCAGCGCGATGCTGACCCAGGCGAGCCAGTCGCCGAGCTGACCATATAACGTTCTCACCCCACGGGTGGGCAGATCCACGATCATTACTCTCTGCCGGGTGGTGAAGAAATCCTGCGCGGCGAGGAGCTGCCCGCGGGCGTCGACAGCCATCGGCGTCTGGTTCGACGAATTCCCGCTCACCCCCGAGCGGGTGCTGCAAGGATTGGGGAAGATTTAGAGATTTCACCACGCAGCACATGGAGACCGCAGAGAAAAAACTGAACCACGACCCAGTCCAGGGGGTCAGGAAGAAGAGAAACAGGAAAAAGGCAGGAAAAAGTAGTGGACCTTCGGCAGTGGTTAGTGACCAATTGCCAAACAACGAGGAAATTCATTGACTCGTAGCCGTTTGAACATGATCACGGCGGGCGTCATGCTCAGCCTGTTCCTGGCCTCGATGGAAGGGACGGTCGTCGCCACGGCCATGCCTACCATCGTCGCCCAGCTCGGCGGGCTGGCAATCTACTCCTGGGTCTTCGCCATCTACCTGCTCACCGCCACCACCACGGTGCCCATCTACGGCAAGCTTTCCGACCTCTACGGGCGCAAGCGGGTCTACGTCGCCTCGATGGCCCTCTTCATCCTCGGCTCGGTCCTCTGCGCCCAGGCGCAGACCATGGAACAACTGATCCTCTTCCGCGCGATGCAGGGGATCGGCGCTGGCGGTGTGCTGCCCCTGGCTTTCACCATCATCGGCCAGTTGTTCAGCCTCGAGCAGCGCGCCCGCATGCAGGGGTTGTTTTCAGGAGTATGGGGCGTCTCGGCCGTGATCGGCCCGCTGATCGGCGGCTTCCTCGTCGACCAGGTCTCCTGGCGGTGGGTCTTCCTGATCAACGTTTTTCCTGGACTGCTGGCGGTTGGGCTGGTCTGGTTTGCCTGGAGAGACGCCCGTCCGGGCGAGGCAAAACCTGTGGCGGTCGATTACCCCGGGGCGGTCCTGCTCACCCTGGGTGTGCTCGCCCTGCTGCTGGGCATGGAAGAGCTGCCCGCGCCTCTCTCCTGGGCGCTGCTGGCCGCCGCCCTGGCCCTCTTCGCCATACTGGTCTTCGTCGAGCGCCGCGCCGCCGACCCGATCCTGCCCTTCCACCTCTTCCGCGACCGGCTTTACACGGTCTCGCTCATTCATGGCTTCCTTTCCGGCTGGGCGGTCTTCGGCAGCCTGAACTACGTGCCGCTCTTCGTCCAGGCCGTCCTCGGCACCAGCGCGACCCAGGCCGGGATCACCCTTACTCCCATGTCGATCGCCTGGACGGTGGCGAGCATCCTTGCCGGCCAACTGCTCCTGCGCCTGAGCTACCGCACGCTGGCCCTGATTGGGATGACCATCCTGACTGCCGGGGCTTTTCTCATGTCCACCATTGGGGTGAATGCCAGCCAAGCCTGGATCATGGTGTACCTGGGGATGATGGGCACCGGCATGGGCCTCTCCGTCCCGGCCTTCCTGATCGCGGTGCAGAGCACCGTCCCGCTCCAGGAGCTGGGCGCAGCGACTTCGACCCTGCAGTTCAGCCGTAACATGGGCAGCACGCTGGGGGTCAGTGTTTTGGGGGTGGTCCTCAGCAGCCGCCTGGCGAGCAGCCTGATCACGGCCGGCCTCGACCCGGCGATCGTCAGCCTGAACGCGCTGCTCGACCCGGTCGCCAGCCAGACCGCCGCGATCGAAGGCTCGCTGCGCGGCGCGCTGGCGGTCGCTATCGCCGGTCTGTTCTGCATCGCCTTTAGCGCGGCGCTGGCGGGCCTCATCGCCGCCATCTTCGCCCCGCGGGGGAAGATTTCGCAGATGACGAAGTATAATGACAGATAGATATTCCTCGGAATATCATTTTATTTCGCACTTTCGCCGTCCATGGGGAACAATGGAGAGGAAACATGCTCCACATCCAGGCCAACCACGCGATTCTGAGCGTCTTTCTGAGCGCAGCGCTGCTGCTCCAGACCGGCCCGGCTTATTCATCTGCGGTCATGCAGGATCGATCCTCCAGCGCCTACGAGGGTTTCTATCGCCAGCCGACGAACCAGATCATCGTCAAATACAAAAACTCTGGCGGCGAAAAACGGGCGCCGGGGAAGCTCTCCAACTCGGACCAGGCGAAACGGCTGAGCGACGCGGGGGGAGCACAGTTAACCTACCGGCGTGAGATGGCGGACGGGGCGCAGGTCCTGCGCCTGGCAGCTCCGCTCGCGCTCGACCAGGTCCAGGCGATCGCCGGGCGGATCATGGCGCTTCCCGAGGTGGAATACGCCGAGCCGGACGCGATCAAGTATCCGACCACGGCGCCTCCCAATGACCCCCTATATCCAAACCAATGGCACTATCAGGCGCCGGGGAGCGACCACTACGGAATCAACGCTCCCGCCGCCTGGGACGTCACCACCGGGGCGCCCGGGATCGTCGTGGGCGTGATCGATACCGGCATCACCCACCACGCCGATTTAGCCGGGCGGACGGCGCCGGGGCGGGATTTTATTTCGGATGTGTATGTGGCGAACGATGGGGATGGGCGCGACGCCGATCCGAGCGATCCGGGGGATTGGGTTGCCGCCAATGAATGTTACCAAGGAAACCCCCCGGAAGGTAGCTCCTGGCACGGAACGCACACGGCGGGGACGATTGGCGCGGCCAGCAACAACGGACTGGGCGTGACCGGGATCAACTGGAACTCGAAGATCCTGCCGGTGCGGGTTCTGGGCAGGTGCGGCGGGTATGACTCGGATATCGTCGACGGCATGGAATGGGCAGCCGGCCTCTCCGTGCCGGGCGAGCCGGCCAATCCCAACCCGGCCAAAGTGCTCAACGTCAGCCTGGGCGGGGAATCTCCTTGCAGCAACACATTCCAGACTGCGATTAATGCGATTACCGCGCACGGAGCAACCATGGTGGTTGCGGCGGGCAACTCCAATATGGACGCGAGCGGTTTCGAACCGGCCAACTGCGCCGGCGTGATCACGGTGGGCGCGACCGATCGCTATGGATCCAGGGCTTATTACAGCAATTATGGCGCGATGGTCGAAATCAGCGCGCCGGGTGGGGAGCAAAGTTACGCCAACGATCCGAACGGTATCTACTCCACGCTCAACACCGGTACGACCGCGCCGGTCGCCGATACGTATGCCTATTACCAGGGCACCAGCATGGCTACGCCTCACGTGGCTGGCATCGTCTCATTGATGTACTCGCTCAACCCCGCTTTGACGCCGGCCCAGATACTCTCGGACCTCCAGGCGTCCGCGACCACTTTCCCTGCCGGCAGTGGCTGTAATCCGGGCATTTGCGGCAGCGGCATCGCCAACGCGGGCGCAGCCATTGCTCTCGTGCAGAGCCGGGGCACCACGACCGCGATCACCGCACACGCACCCGACCCTTCAATTATGGGCGAAACGGTGAGCGTTCAGTATTCAGTCACACCGCTGTCCGGCAGCGGCGTTCCCAGCGGGACGGTCACGGTCGGCGATGGGGTCGTATCGTGTAGCGGCCTCGTCTCGGCGGGGCAGTGCTCGCTTGCCTTGACCAGCCCGGGCACCAGGATCCTCACCGCTACCTACTCGGGAGACGCCAACTTCGACTCCAGCACTTCTGCGGGCGTGGCGCATTCGGTCTGGCTGAACCTGCTGAGGGATCCCGGTTTCGAAGGCTATCCCGCCAGTACACCCTGGGCGCAGGGATCCACGAATTTTGCGACGCCGCTGTGCATTCCGGGCAATAGTCCGTGCAGCGGTCAGGCTCGAACGGGGAATGCCTGGGCAAAGTTCGGCCGCACGACCGCCGATGAGATTGGATATGTACAGCAATCGGTACTGATTCCCCGCGGAACCGCAAAGCTCAAGCTCTACCTCTGGATCGACCGTGCGGACACTGGCAGCGACACAAACGATATTTTCCGCGCCAAAATCGACGCCACCACCGTGTTCAGCGCCAATGCCACCCAGGCCGGTACGTACCCGGACTACACCCCGGTCAGCCTGGACGTCAGCCAGTTCGCGGATGGAAAAACGCACGTCGTTCGTTTCGAATCCAACACGACCGGGCAGATCGTAAATTTCGATCTGGATGACGTTTCTCTGGAAGTTCCAGCCTTCTCGGCATATCTGCCGCTGGTGCGCCGATAAATCTTCTGCAGCAGGGACATTTCTCCATGAACCAACGCTCATTTGGCAACACAGGAATGATGGTCAGCGAGATTGGCCTGGGAACCTGGCAGTTGGCCAACCCCGATTGGGGCGACCACGACCGGCAGAAAGCCCTGGAAATCATCCGCTGCGCGTAATCCCTTTCCCGGCGGGAAGCTGCACTGCAAAAAGCTGAAGCAACAAATGGAGTTAGCATACCATGTCACCTGCGATCGAGACCGGTTCTGCCGGACGGTTAGCGAACCTGATTCCGAAACCCGTCAGGGTTGAATCTGGCACGGGCGAATTCCAACTCTCTGAAACCACAAAAATCGTCCTCGACCAGGCATCTTCTGAGCTTGCCGCCGCGGGGCAGTTCCTCGCCAGCCTGCTTCGCCCCCCCACCGGACTGCCCCTGGAAATCAGCGCCGGGCCAGCCGCGCCGGGCGACATTCAACTGGCCTTCCTCGCCGTTGACCCCGGCCTGGGCGAGGAGGGCTACGAGCTGGCGGCCACGCCGCAGAGCATTCTCCTCCAGGCCAACCGGCCCGCCGGCCTGTTCTACGCTCTGCAGACCCTGCGCCTGTTGCTGCCCGCGGAGATCGAAGCGCCGGAACCCCGGCCTTGCCCCTGGACGGTCCCCGCCTGCCGCATTCGCGACACCCCGCGCTTTGCCTGGCGCGGGGTGATGCTCGACGTGGCTCGCCATTTCCATCCCGTCGCCGACGTCAGGCGCTTTATGGGCCTGGCCGCGGCCTTCAAAATGAACCGCTTCCACCTGCACCTCTCCGACGACCAGGGCTGGCGGCTGGAGATCCGCTCCTGGCCCGACCTGGCCCGCAAAGGCGGCAGCACCGCAGTGAGCGGCGACCCCGGGGGGTACTACACCCAGGCCCAATACGCCGGACTCGAGGAATACGCTCGCCAGCGCGGCATGATCCTCATCCCCGAGATCGATCTGCCCGGGCACACCAACGCCGCCCTGGCCAGCTACCCCGAGCTCAACCAGGACGGCGTCGCCCCCGAGCTGTACACCGGCACCGAGGTGGGCTTCAGCTCGCTGGCGATCCACAAAGGGATCACTTACCGCTTCCTCGAGGACGTGATCGCTGAGATCGCGGCCCTGACCAGCGGCCCCTACATTCACATCGGCGGCGACGAGGCCCAGGCGACCTCCCACGAGGATTATTGCACCTTCATCGAAAGAGCCCAGAAAATCGTCCGGGCTCAAGGGAAACAAGCCATCGGCTGGGAAGAGATCGGCCAGGCCCGGCTGCTCCCCGGAACCATTACCCAAATCTGGAACGGCGAGAAGTTCGAGCACGCCATTCGCCAGGGCGGAAAGGTGATCTTCTCGCTGGCGCGCAAGACCTACATCGACATGAAATACGGCCCTGAGACCGGGCTGGGCCTGGTTTGGGCGGGAACCATCAGCGTGCGCGACGGGTACAATTGGGACCCGGACGCCCTTCTGCCCGGCGTGGTGGAGAAGGATATTCTCGGTGTGGAAACGGCGCTCTGGTCGGAGACCCTCTGCAACATGCGCGATATCGAGTACATGGCCTTCCCGCGCCTGATCGGCATGGCCGAGATCGGCTGGTCGCGGCGAGAAAGCCGCAGTTGGGAGGAATTCCGCGCCCGCCTGGCCGCCCTCGCCCCGCGCCTGCGGGAAATGGGGGTGAACTTCTATGCCGCGCCGGAGGTTGACTGGCAGTAATGTGGTACGTGGCGGAAATTGCTCTATAATTCTCCAGTACACCCGCGCCCGATCCCTGGAGGAAGACACGCATGCCGGACATCCAGCCGTTTCTGCTCGAACGCTATTTTGCCCGCTACGAATTCAGCGCCCCATTCCTCCTCTCGCCCTCCGACTGCGAGAGCCTGCACCTGAACGAAGTCCTGGCGCTGGCCGACGCCGAATGCGCCGCCCTATGGGAGAACCTCAGCCTGGGTTACACCGAATCTTCCGGGCATCCGCTGCTCCGCGAAGAGATCTCCCGCCTGTATGCCTCGCTGCGGCCCGAGGATGTGCTGGTTATGGCCCCCGAGGAGGGCATCTACATCGCCATGCAGACCCTGCTCAGGCCGGGCGACGAGGTGATCGCCATCCAACCGGCTTACCAGTCGCTGCAGGAGATTGCCCGCTCGATTGGCTGTGCAGTCATTCCCTGGGCGCTGCAGCCCGCAGACGGCGCCTGGCGGCTGGATTTTGATACGTTGGAGCGCAGCTTCTCGCCGCGCACCCGCCTCCTGGTGATCAATTTCCCCCATAACCCCACCGGCCTGCTTCCCGCCCTGGCCGAGCTGGACGCCATCCTCGAGCTGGCCCGCCGCCGCGGGGTCCACGTTTTTTCGGACGAGATGTACCGCCTGCTCGAATATCAGCCGGATGGGCAGTTGCCCGCGGTGTGCGACCGGTACGAGCTGGGGATTTCCCTATCGGGGATGTCCAAGGCGCTCGCTCTCCCCGGCCTGCGTATCGGCTGGCTGGCAACCCGCGCCCCGGGCCTGCTCCAATCCTGGCAGACCTTCAAGGATTACACCACCATCTGCAGCAGCGCCCCGAGCGAGATCCTGGCCCTGATCGGCCTGCGCGCCCGCCGGCAGATCCTCGAGCGCAGCCTGGCGATCATCCGCGCCAACCTGGAGACCGCCGGGCAGTTCTTCGCCCGCCACGCCGGCCGCTTCACCTGGTTCGCGCCTCGGGCCGGCTCGGTCGCTTTCCCGCGCTGGGATGGGCCCGGCACGTCCGACGAGTTAGCCTCCCAGGTCCTCGAGAAAGAAGGGGTGATGATCGTCCCCGGAAGTTTGTTCTCCTACCCGGGCCGGCATTTCCGCGTCGGCCTGGGGCGGCGCAATTTTCCCACCGCCCTCGAACGGGTAGAGCTTTTTTTGGAGGGATAAATCGAAGGCCCCCACACAAAATTGTGGGGGCCTTCGATTTATTCTCCTGATCTTAGAGTGGGACGACGTTGGCGGCCTGGAGACCCTTAGGACCTTTTTCGATGGAAAACTCCACCTGCTGCCCTTCACTGAGGGTATGGTATCCCTCTCCCTGGATCGCGGTGTGATGCACGAATACATCCGCGCCGTTCTCCTGGGCGATGAAACCGTATCCTTTTTCGTTATTGAACCATTTGACGGTTCCGATGATCCGATCAGCCATTTTGGTCTTCTCCGCTGAGCTTGATTAATAGCGTCGTTGGCCACCGCCGCTGCGGCGGTTACGGTCATAAGAGCCGCCTGACCGGTTGCCACCAAAGCCGCCACGGCCGGATTCTTCCTTGGGGCGAGCCGGGTTGACCTTCAGCTCGCGGTTGGCCAGGCTGTAACCGTTGAATTTCTTAATCGCCTCCTCCGCTTCTGTTTGCGTACTCATTTGCACAAAGGCAAACCCTTTTGAGCTACCAGTGTCTCGATCTTTGATCAAGTCTACAGTCTGGACCGTACCCGCATCCGAAAAAAGGGTACGGATGTCATCTTCGGTAGTCGAGAATGACAGATTACCAACATACAGTTTTACTTCCATTGAATTCTTTCCTCTTTCTGGCGTTTCCCGCCAGGTACCAATTTCGCCGCCAACCTTTCGAAAGGTTGGCGGCGAATGCAGACAAGCCTCATGGCGAAGTGGATATAGTATATCACAAATATATCCGATTCCACAGGTTAGTTTCGTTGGGATAGAAGCAAGCTACTCCTTTTTCAAGAATACGAACAGTTCGTAAACCAGGAAGGCCGGCCAGGCGATGCCTTTGAGAAACCCGATCGCCTTTTGTTGCGCCGTGACAGCGCCTTTCAGGTAATACACCCACGCGCCGATCATCCCGATCCCATACACAGCGTCCGATCCACCCCCGCGGTATACCATCTTTGACTCGGTGTTCATTTTTTCTCCTTTTTGTTTGCCCATTTACTGTCAATACGGGATCCGGCCGGTCTTTATTCGTCCAAATTCTTTCACCTCTGTAATCCGGCATATGACAGATAGAGGATGTTTTCCCTCTTTGAACGTGCTACAATGGGCACATCTACCTCTTGTTCAGACAGCTCATCCTGGAGAAAACAAATGCCTCCTTCTCTCGATCGTCTTACCCGCCGCCAGTTCCTCGGCGGCCTGGGCGCGCTCTTCGTCTCTCCCGTTCTTGAGAAATGGTTCCAACGCCTCGGCCAGGTGGCCGGCGGCAGCGCCAACCTGGTAGACGTATATGTAGCTCGCAACGAGGACCCGGTGGGCAACGTCAACCGCGTGATCAGCCTTGCCGGCGGGATCCAGCGCTTTATTGGTTATGATGATATCGTCGTGCTCAAGCCCAACGGCCAGTGGCCTAACCAGGGCTATACCCACACCCAGTGCATCAAAGCCCTCATCGACCTGATCCTCAACCGCCCGGGCGGCTTCGCCGGGGAGGTCATTCTCACCGAGCACGTCCACCGCGACCCCACCGAAGCGATGAAAGATTTTTACTGCTGGAACATGTCGGCTGACAACCGGACCAACAATTGGGCAGACATGAACTATCTCGAGTTGATCAATGATTACCAGAGCCACGGCCATCCTATCGTCACCGCCAACCCGATGTACGATTCCGGCCTGGGCAACTGGGACGCGGTTACCAGCGGCCTGGGGGGGATCGGCGCTGGACGCCAGGGCTGGGTGCAAATCACCTACACCACCGCGGCCAACGGGCGCACGGTCAACCTCTCCACCGCCATCCTGCGCTCAAGTTACAGCGGCAAGCTGGTTGATCTCAAGAATGGAGTCTGGAAGAATGGAGACTACACGGGCCAGAAGGTCAAGCTGATCTTCCTGCCCACGCTGAACAACCACGGCACCTTCAACCACCAGGATTACGCCGGGCCGACCAGCGCGCTCAAGACCCACATCGGGGTGGTCGATTTTGGCGGCTCGGCCGAGAACAGCATCCACGACGTCGGCTACAACGACCCGATCAGCCCGCAGGCAATGGGCGAGACGGTGGGGCACCTGATCACCCAGGTCATCCGCCCAACCTTCTACCTGACCTGCGCTGAATACACCGGTTACCGGGACCGCACCGATCCAGACGCCGCCCACACCCGCACCGTGGGCCTCTGCGCCGACCCGGTCACCCTGGATTATTGGATGTGCAAATATGTGATGTATCCCTGCGCAACCAGCCAGACTTTCATGAACCCTGACAATAACAACCACCTGCGCCAGGCTCTGCTTGGCTGCCAGTCCAAGGGAGTCGGCACGGTCAACGAGGCCAATATGGTCCTTCACCTGTACGATGCGCTGGATAAACACACCTATCTGCCGGTGGTGAGAAGATAGTCGTCTACCGAGCGTCAGTCACAACAGCGCGCCGAAATGCAGTAGCCCGTTCTACTCCCATCCAAAAGGCCCGGCCGCTCCCCGCCCGGGCCTTTCAGTTTTTCCCTGTACACTGGCTGCCTTTCACTGCTCTCTAGACTCCTTGTGCCTGTCCGGCACAGGACAGGCCGTTCTCTATTACCCTTACACTGTTCGAAATCTTCTTCTCTTGCTACAATGGAGGGCATTGTGACATCGACTTCTGATCCCAATACCCTCCATCCCCACCTGGTTCGCTCCCTGGCTGCCGTCATCGTCGGCAGCCTGATCCTGCGCGCCGCGGCGGGGGTGATGGGCGAGAACATCCAGTTTTATTTCAACGAGATCCACGCCGCCGCGCTGAACCCTGCTCACCCGCTCAACAAGATCGCAGGCGGGCATGTCTACGAGGTTTCTTACACCCTGGGCGGGATGATCATCGCCTCCTTCTTCGCCGCCGAGCTGCTCGGCTCAGTGCTCTTCGGGGCCTGGAGCGACCGCTACGGGCGCAAATTGTTCATCATCTTTGGCCCGCTCTTCGGCGCGATTGCCGTCCAGCTCACCGCGCTGACCACCCTGGTCTGGGTCCTGGTGATTACCCGCCTGCTCGAAGGGCTCTCCACCGCCAGCAACGCTCCCGCGACCCTGGGATACATCGCCGAAGTCACCTCCCATTCACCCCGGCTGCGCACGCGCGTGGTCGGTTTCTACCAGGTCGCCACCATCGGCGGTATCGCTCTCGGGTTTACCCTGGGCGGCTGGCTGTGGCGCAGCTTCGGCGCTCCGGCGGTCGTAGCCGGCGTCCCACTCACCAGCCCGGCCTTCGCCCTCAACGCCCTGGTCTACCTGGCCAGCCTGGCGATCCTCTGGTTTGGCATCCACGAGGTTCGCGAGATGGCCGGGCCGCGGCGCGAGATTGAGGGGCAAGGGAAATCACTTCATCGTTATTGGAAGATCCTCAGCAGCCCGCGAGTGGCCAGCTTCGCCCCGGCCTGGATCGCGATCAACGCCGTGCTCGGGATCTGGATCAACCTGACCGCGCGCATCCTCACCGACCACAGCCGGTTTCCCGAACAGCTCCTGGTTGGCCGCTTCGACAGCTTCCAGGCCGGGAATATCCGCGCAGCGTATGCGGTGGTTTTCGTGCTGGGAATTCTCGTTTGGAGCCTTTTCTTCCCCCAGGTTAAGAAGACTACCGCGATGCTGATCGGCACCGCCGGCCTCTTCGTTTCCTGCGCAGTGCTCTTCGTCCTCAACCACCAGCCCGCGCTGGACGCGCCCCTGGTGATGCCCCTGGCAGTCCTTCTTGTGATCACCATCCTCGTCCAGAGCGGGTTCACCCCGGCTGCCCTGGCCCACCTGGCAGATATCTCTGAGGACTATACCCGGGACCGGGGAGTGATCATGGGGCTGTATTCGGTCTTCCTCGGCCTGGGCCAGTTTATCGGCGCCTCCATGGGCGGGCCGTTCATCGACTGGCGCGGCGCGGATGGGATAGTGCTGATCAACGCCCTGCTCGGCATCCTGGCTGCCTTCCTCGTCCTGCGCCTGCGCGGAATCGAAGCGTCGCGTCCGACAGCGTCGAACGCGCGGCATAAGGAAGGCCTGAAGGGTATTGAAAACCCATAGGACCTTGCGGAAGGTAATGGATTTGCTCATTCTCTCACCGAGGATATCTCATGAACGAAAAAGCCGGCGCACAAATCAGCCAGAGAGCCTTTCTCCAATCCCTCATCATTCTGCTGGTCTTGATGGTCCTGGCCGGGGTGCTCACCCGCGTCGTCCCGGCGGGCAGCTACACCCGCGTCCTGGTCAACGGCCGCGAGACCATCGACCCGGCGTCCTACCATCTCGTCCAGAAGCCGGATTACCCGGTCTGGCGCTGGTTTACCGCTCCTTTCGAGGTGCTTGCCAGCCCTGACGGAGCGACGGTCATCGTCATCATCCTTTTCCTCCTCATGGTCGGGGTGTCGTTCGCCGTTTTAGATAAAAGCGGCATCCTGCGCTACGCGCTTGCGCGCCTGGTAGGGCGTTTTCGCGGGCAAAAGTACCTCCTCCTGCTGGCCATCACCCTCTTTTTTATGCTGATCGGCGCGTTGTTTGGCATCTTCGAGGAAGTGGTGCCCCTGGTGCCGATGATGGTTGCCCTCTCCTACGCTCTCGGCTGGGATACGCTTACCGGGCTGGGGATGAGCATTCTGGCCACGAACATGGGCTTCTCCGCAGCGATCACCAATCCGTTCACCATCGGCGTGGCCCAGCGCCTGGCCGGCCTGCCGCTCTTCTCCGGAGCGGGGTTCAGGGTTTTGATCTTCCTCAGCATCTACGCGGTGCTGGCAGTCTTCCTCGTTCTCTATGCGCGGCGGATCGAGCGCAATCCCGAGGTCTCCCCGGTCTATGCCGAGGACCGCGTGGGGCGGGAGAAATTCAGCGGGACCGGGCTGGAAGGCTACGATAAAAACCTCAAGCTGCGCCCCGTGCTGGTCTGGCTGGGAGTATTCCTGGTCCTGATCGTCCTCGTCCTGGTCGCCGCGCCTTTCGTCCCCGGGCTGTCTGACCTATCCCTACCCCTGGTCGGCCTGCTCTTCCTGATCGGCGGGGTGGGCAGCGGCCTGCTCGCCGGCATGGGCGGCAAAGCCGTGCGGCAGGCGGCCTGGGAAGGCCTGGTCGGCATTGCCCCCGCAGTGCCGCTGATCCTCATGGCCTCCAGCATCAAGTTTATCGTCGCCCAAGGCGGGATCATGGATACCCTGCTCCACGGCGCGGCGCAGTCCATCTCCCAGGCCAGCCCCTTCCTGGCGGCAGTGATCGTCTATTTCCTGGCCCTTTTCATCGAGCTGTTCGTCGCTTCGGGGTCGGCCAAGGCCTTCCTGATGATGCCCATCCTCCTCCCTATCGCCGACCTGGTGGGGATCACCCGCCAGGTGGCAGTGACGGCTTACTGCTTTGGCGACGGCTTTTCCAACCTGGCCTATCCCACCAACCCGGTCCTGCTCATCTGCCTCGGCCTGACCGTGGTCTCCTATCCCAAATGGATCAGGTGGACCGCCAGCCTGTGGTTTTGGGTCCTCCTGGTGACGATTGCCTTCCTAGGTATTGGCGTTGCGATCCACTTTGGGCCGTTTTAAAAGGGAAGAGAACGGAGAACAGTATCCGGGGGTACTGTTCTCCGTTCTCTGGCCTCTGTTCTCGTCTTTCTTTTTCTACCCCATATTCTGAATAATCGCGTCCCCAAACTCAGAGGTGCTCAGTAATTTCGCGTTCTCCATCTGGCGGGCAAAGTCGTAGGTGACCGTCCCGGCGGCGACCGCTCGTTCGATCCCGCGGATGATCAGGTCGGCGGCCTCGTTCCAACCCAGGTAGCGGAACATCATCTCCCCGGAAAGGATCAGCGAGCTGGGGTTGACCACGTTCTTGTTGGCATGTTTGGGCGCGGTGCCGTGGGTGGCTTCGAAGACCGAGACCCCGGTCTCGTAGTTGATGTTGCCGCCCGGGGCGATGCCCATCCCGCCGACCTGCGAGGCCAGCGCGTCGGAGAGGTAATCGCCGTTGAGGTTCATCGTCGCCAGGATGTCAAAGTTGCGCGCCTGGGAGATGGTCTGCTCGAAGACGATGTCGGCGATGCTGTCCTTGATCAGCAGCTTGCCCCTGGCCAGCTCGGCTTCCTGCTCGGCCTTGGCGGCGTCCTCGCCTTGGGCGGCCCTGGTGCGGTCGAACTGCGTCCAGGTGTAGACCCGGTCGCCGAACTCGCGCTCGGCCAGCTCGTAGCCCCACTTGCGGAATGCCCCCTCGGTGAACTTCATGATGTTTCCCTTGTGCACCAGGGTCACGCTGCGGCGATGGTTGGCCAGCGCGTAGCGGATCGCCGCGCGCACCAGGCGCTCTGTCCCCTCGCGCGAGATCGGCTTGATCCCGATCCCGGCCGTATTGGGGAAGCGGATCTTGGCATACTCGTTGGGGAAAAACTCTTTGAGCAGTTGCTTAAAGCGCTCGGTCTCCTCGCAGCCTTCCTCGAACTCGATCCCCGAGTAGAGGTCCTCGGTGTTTTCGCGGAAGACGATCATATCCACGTATTCGGGGTGCTTGACCGGCGAGGGCATGCCCTGGAACCAGCGCACCGGCCGGACGCAGGCGTACAGGTCCAGGTCTTTGCGCAGGGCCACGTTCAGCGAGCGGATTCCCCCTCCAACCGGCGTGGTCAGCGGGCCCTTGATCCCCACCAGGTACTCGCGGAAAGTCTGGACGGTCTCGGCGGGCAGCCAGTTGTTGAACAGGTTGAACGCCTTTTCCCCGGCGTAAATCTCCATCCAGGCGATCTTGCGCTTTCCGCCGTACGCCTTCGCGACCGCGGTCTCGAAGACGCGCACCGCCGCGCGCCAGATATCCGGCCCGGTGCCATCCCCCTCGATGTAGGGCAGGATGGGGGTATCGGGGACGTTCAGCTTGCCGTTGACGATGTTGATTTTCTGACCATGTTCGGGAACTGTGACGGTTGAGTATGCCATGGTTATTCGCTACCTTATCTAGCTGAAGGGATAAATAAATTCTGTATGGCACTATTTTACTCAATGTTGGTGGATTTGTATAAAAATAGCGGGTTAGAACACCATGCCGGTTGCCCTCGCTTCATGTCATTGCGAAGGCTCTTTTTCACCAACCAGGCAAGACTGCTTGCGTAATGTCGTTGGGAGGAGCGGTTCTTTCCCGCGACGAAGCAATCTCCAGGCTCACCAGGCAAAGCCTTTATGGGCCAGAACCTTTCCAGATCCCTCAAAGTGACATTCGTTCACTAAATACATTACATAATTCTGTATGTTCAGTAAATACTGAACATACAGAACATGCTATAATATCTGCATAGAACGAAATAAGGAAGGGCATATGGCAAGTCAAGAAGAATTAATCTACGTCGAAAAAGTCGGCCGCTACTTTGAGCAGCTCACCCTGCCCCGTATGGCCGGGAGAATCTTTGGCTGGCTGTTGATTTCTGAAACTCCCCTGGTGAGCGCGAACGAGCTAGTCGATGTGCTCCAGGCCAGCAAAAGCTCGATCAGCAGCATGACGCGCCTGCTCATCCAGATCGATCTGGTCGAGCTGGTCAGCCTGCCCGGCGACCGCCGCGACTATTACCGCGTGGCGGCTAACGCCTGGGCCAGCTCGCTCCGCGCCCGGCTGGCCCAGGCCCAGGCCTTCCGCCTGCTGGCCGAAGAGGGCCTGGCGCTCCTGGCTGGGTCGGACCCCGAGCGCCGGCTGCGCCTGGAGGAGATGCGCGGTCTGTATGCAATGTTAGAAGCCGAGATCCCCAAATTACTGGAGCGCTGGCAGTCCGAACAGAAAAAATTGGAAGCGTAAAATGTTATACACTCGTGAAAGCGGCAACCCGAACAGCCCGGCGATCATTTTTCTGCACGGCGGCGGGCTGAGCAGCAAGTCCTGGATCCCCGTCATGGAGCGGCTTGGCGATTTCTACTGCCTGGCCCCCGACCTGCCCGAGCAGGGGGAAAGCAAAGCCATTCAGTTTACCATCGACGGCAGCGCGGAGGCTGTGGTCGAAGTCATCCGCCAGAAGGTTCCCGGCAGGAAAGTCCACCTGGTGGCCCTCTCCCTGGGCGGGCCGGTAGCGCTGACCCTGCTGCGCACCCACCCGGAGCTGATCGACCACGTCATCCTCTCCGGGAGCTCCGGGCATTTTCCCGGCTGGCTGGCCGGGCTTGGAAAATCCACCGTCTGGATGTACAAACTGTACAAGCGCGATTACCTGGTGAACGCGACCCTCAAGCAGCAGGGCATACCGGAACAGTACACGGATCTCCTCCGCGAGGATCTCTACCAGTCCATCTCCCCGGATTTTATGCGCCATTACATGGGCGAGCTGGCCCGCTGGGAGCTGCCCGAGCGGGTGGACAGTCCGCTGCTGATCGTGGTGGGGGAGAAAGAGCAGAAGGCGTCCTACGGCATCTCGCGCGGCTATCTCAAGCGCTACCCGGGCTCCTGCGGGATCGTCGCCGCGGGGACGGGCCACGCCTGGTGCCTGCAGTCGCCGGACCTGTTTGCCACGATGGTCCGCTCCTGGGTCACGAACCAGCCTTTGCCGGCGGAGCTGGAGAAGAAGCTGTAAGTTGGGGGCGGATTTGAGATATACGAAATCTCCGAAATAAAAAAATCTGATTGCAAGTATGATTGATGGTGGGTTGCGGGGCGACAGGTAGCGGATAGAGCAGGATTCGCTCGCCCCTCCACCCACCCTAAGCCGGCGCTTGTTGGATAACAGTCATCAGCTGTTAGTTATCAGAAAAAGCACTTCTTTCCTGAGCAATCAGGTGACTAAGCATCTAATCACTCTCTTTTGTTCATGAAACCCCGTTCTCTGTTTCTCTTTTGCCTTGGAATAGCCGGCGGGATTGGTTTGATCGTTGGGCTGCGGCGCCGTTCGGGCTCCGGCCTGCCCAACCAGTCCATTTACCGCCTGTATGCCCCAATCTATGATTTTCTCTTCGAGCGCTTCTTTGCGCCAGGACGGAAGCGGGCCGTGGCCCTGCTCAGCCTCACACCGGGCGAGCAGCTGTTGATCTCGGGGGTGGGCACTGGGCTGGATTTGCCTTTGCTCCTCCCCGGGGTCGACTGCCTGGGGATCGATATTTCCACCGACATGCTTGCCCAGGCTGAAAAGAAACCCTGTGCGGCCTGTGTCCGCCTGCGGCCCATGGACGCTCAGGATCTTCTCTTGCCAGACGAGAGCTTCGACGCCGTGCTGCTCAACCTGATCGTCTCGGTAGCCCCGGACGGCCAGGCGGTCTTCCGCGAAGCCTGGCGGGTGCTCAAGCCCGGCGGCCGGGTGGTGATTTTTGACAAGTTCGCCCCGGACAGTGGATCGATCTCCCCGCTTCGCCGCGCGGTCGGCCAGTTCACTCGCGCTTTCGGCACGGATGTGACCCGCAAGTTGAAAGATATCACCGCCGGGGTTGAGGGGATGGAGATCGACATCGATGAGCCGAGCATCTTTGGGGGGCAGTACCGGGTACTGAGGATCCGAAAAGAATAGCAGTCTTCCTTACCCCTCTCTCACCTGTTCCACCACATGCCGGATTGCCTCGACCACCTGGGCTGCATACTCCGGCTGCATGAGGATCGAAAGGTGGCTTGCGCCGGGGATGACGATCTGTTCGCCCCGCGAGGAAAGGTGGACCAGGTCCGCCTGCAGCTTCAGGTGCAGCGCGTTCATCTGCTCGCTGGTCAGGCCGCCGATCTTCCCCGGGCCGCTGACGCTGCTCCCGGCCGTGACGACAACAAGGGGGATATCTCCCAGCGATGAAGGCACCTCCGACCCTGGCCCGTAAAAACAGCGGTGCTGGGAGAACTCGGCCAGCATGGTCTCGTGGTGCTGGATCCGGCTGGCGACGGCCAGGAAGCTGTCGAGATCCTCTTTGGATAAGGATTTCGCCATGTTCCCCAGGCTCAGGCGGGCCACCACTTTCCCAATGCCCACTCGCGAGGCGAGCTTGAGCAGGCGCACCCCGCCGGCGGCCCGGCGGGCGAAGCTGTCCATGTCCCGGAAGGGGGCATACTCATCCACGTGGGTCGCATCGACCATGACCATGCCGGCGGCTTCTTCAAGGTAAAAGCCAGCATAGGCGCGGGCCAGCAGCCCGCCGAAGGAATGGCCAACCAGCACGTAGGGAGGCCGCAGATCCAGCCGGTCGAGGAGCGCTTTCCATTCTGCCGCCAGGTTCGCTGACGTACGCGGCCTGGGGCTGCGATCGCTCCAGCCCTGCCCGGCGCGGTCGTAGGCCAACACCTGTGTAAACGCGGCCACGCCCGCCTGGATGTGCGCGTACTGGAGTGCGAACCCACCCAGGGCCGGCTCGAGCAGCACGACTGGCGTCCCCTCGCCGCGCAGCAGGGCGTGCAACCGGAGCCCGCCGATATCCACCATCTGCCCGGGCGGCTGAATCTGAGAACTCATCCTGCCCTCCTAACCAAGCCGGTAGTGAAAGATCCCCGCGGAGCGGGCGAATAAGGGAATCCGGCTCATCCAGTGGAATGGAGCCATCCGCGGCTCGGGGTCGTCGAAGAAGAACCACTCGTCCAGCAAGACAATGCCCGGAGCCCATCCCTCAGAGTATTTGCCCTGTTTCAACCCCCAATGCAGGCGCGCCTTGATCCGGGAAAAAGACAGTTGCAGGTTGTTCATGCGCACCGCGAAGGGGGTCATCGCGTCGCAGGCCAGCTCGGCTTGCGGAAAATGCTCCCGGATGGCCAGTACCAGCGCTTTGACCTGATCTTCCTCAAAATAGGTCAGCACGCCCTCGGCCAGAAATAGAAACGGGCGTTGAACATCGCCCACGCGCTTCATCCAATCGAATTCGAAAACGGAACCGGCCAGGGTGCTGCAGCGCTCGTTCTCAGCGCTGCCGATCAGCTTCTGGCGCAGCGTAATGACCTCGGGCAAATCCATGTCGTACCATTCGACCCGGCCGTTGTCCACCCGCTCGAAGCGGGTGTCCAGGCCGCAGCCGATATGGACCACTACCCCCTGGGGATTCCGCTGTAAAAATTCGCCGGCAAGCTGGTCGAATTTACGCAGCCGCAGGAGCACCGCGACCTCATCGTGGCTCTGCATCCGGACCTGTTTGAAATCGTAGTGGATTCGCTTCACCAGCTCAACCGCTCTGGGATCGTGAATCAGAGCGTCCGGACGTTGGGATTCAATGGCCCGGACGTACAGCGGGATCAGCAGCGTCTCGGCAACGCCGTTCAAATCTGGCGCCGTAAGCTCAGCCATATATGTCGCCTCCTCGACTCTATGCGCCCGCCCTGCCGGTGAGAATACCAGGTCGCCCACAGGTTAATGAAATATGTCCCCAGAGTGAAAAAACCAAGCTCTTTGTCGACAGCAAAGCTGTAACCAATCATGGCGATCAGTCCCAGGTAATAGAGCAGCAGGTACGGGATGAGCAAGGGGGTTCTGCGGAAACCCAGGCGCAGGATGTAATCCAGGAGCAGCTCCACCAGCAGAAAGTCCGCCAGGCAGGCCGGCAGAAGGACCGCCCACAAACCTCTACCCTGAAAGAAGTTCAGATAAACCCCGGCCGCCAGCGGGATCACCAGCGCTACCAGGGCCAGCCCCAGGCCTCGCTCCAGCCTTTTGAGACCCAGCAGCCTGGAGAGGAAGATCACCGCCATCCCCAGGTTGTACAGGTTGGCTACGACTATGATTACCACGTCGATTGCTGCGATGCTGGGGCCGCCGCTCATGGCGACGTCTCCACCAGCTGAACCGAAGCGATGATCAGGTCAGCATCCACCTCGACCTCCTCCGGCAGGGCTGCGGGGTCATTCCAATTCCCAAGGTAATCCAGGTCAAAGTCGTAAACCAGATCGCCGCGCTGCATGCAGCCCGGACAGGTGTACATCACGGTCATATGCTTGCCCTCAAAGACCAGCACCTGGCGCTGGATCTCCTCACCGAGGAAAAGCACCTTGCCGGCCGGAACCAGCTCTCCCGATCCCAGGCCGGACCGGCTTAGCTGAATATCCTCGTTGGCCCGGCGAAAAGCTACCTGCAGCCGGGCCAGCCGGGTCGTGTTGGGAATCAGCCAGATGGCGTGACCTTCCAGGATCCCCTGGGCTTCTTCCAGTTTCCACTCAGGAGGATATTGAAGGGAGAAGCCATAGTCCTGGTCAATATATGTGGTCCAGCCCTTCATCCCGTCCAGCGGGTAAGTAACTACCGCCTGCGCCGGGTTTGGGGCAGGCGGTTCATTCGAGCTGGCAGCGGGTGTGCCGCTCACTTCTGAGATGATGATCACGGCCTCAAAGGTTTTTTGCGGCGGGACATCCTTTTCCCAGATCCGGTGGTAGATCAACTTCAGCGTCTGCTGCCCGAGGGCGACAGCTTTGAACGTAAGACTGATCTTTCCCCCCGCACCCGGCAGGCTGCTGTAGGGTTCCACGTGGGGATCGCCGATTTGCTCGAGAAGCGGGTGATCTCCGCGGACGGCTTCCCAGTTGTAACCAGTAGCAATATTGCCCTCCAGTGTTACTACCAGGGTCTCACCGGTATGGATACTGACGGTCATGCCCGAGTCTTTCTCGCTCAGGTAGATATCCCCGGCAGGGGTAGGCTGGATCTGTGGGACAGGGGTCGGCTGTAAAACCACCGGTGGATCGTTAGCCGAAACCGCCTGAGCGGATGGGATGGAGCAGGCTGCCAGGCTCAGGATGAGCAGAACAAACAGCCCGGCAGCGAAAACGGAGCAGCCCAACGTATTTTTCTCCATATCGAGTTCCTTTTCTATCTCCCTTTATTGACGAAAGAGTGAAACCAGGGGCAGGCCCAGGTCGCGCAGGCAGGCAAGAATGCCGTGCAAAGCGGCCTGATCGATGACCCGCCCGGTGAGAACCGTCTGGTCTCCCTCGTAAGCCAGAGAAAAGCCGTCAAACCAGCAGGACCAGATCGGGCTGATCCGTCCATCCACCCGAATTTGATAATCGACCAGCCGGTCTGACGGCTTATGTTCTGGCATGTCCACACCTTCGGGCTCAAACATGGCTGGGTTTTTCGATCATTTCCTGAGCCACCGGGCGAAGGCGCGATCCGCGCGAGTGGGCCGAGGGTTTCTCCACCGGGCGACCGAGCCAGGCCATCAGAACCTGCCAGACCGGCCTGCGAGAGGCGGAATAGGCTGCTACACGCTGCCGCTCATCAAGATAGACTTTGATCAGAAATTCATCGTTTGGGTATAACATTTCGCCCTCCTCCAGCGGCGAACCGTTGTTCCGCTTTTTCTGGTTCTAGCATACCGCTCAGCAGAGAGGGCTTCATCCCCTAAACAGGGGAGAAAACAGGGGATTCGGTGGGGAAAATCGGGATTAAATCAGGCCCAGCCCTTTGGCGCGCTGAACTGCTTCAATCCGCCGTCCGACTCCCAGCTTGGCGTAGATGTTTTTCACGTGCGTGTGTGCCGTACTGGGGGCCACAACCAGCTCCGCGGCGATCTCAAGATCGGTCATCCCCGCCGCCAGCAGACGCAGCACCTCCAGCTCGCGGCGAGTCAAAGGCTCGAGGAGATTTTCGATTTTCGATTTTTGATTTTCGATTGAAACAATTGCTGATTCCATATTGCCGATTGTTGATTGAAGATTGAAAATTGAAGAACCGCTTCCATTGGCCGGGAAGGATTGGAGAAGCATCTGAATATAACCGTCAAGCTTCTGATGTGGGCTTTCATATGAAAGTTCTATCGGTCCCGGACTGCCAATCAGCAATCTACAATCAGAAACCAGCAATCTCATCTCCTCGCCTTCGTCGAGGAAAAGGCGGATGTACTGACCCGGTTCGGCCAGGTGGAGCGCACGGGCCAGCGTTTCGACAGCACTGTCCATTCTCTTCGCGCGCTGCGCTCGCGCCTGAAGGATGCGGACTTTGATCTCTTCCTGGATCCAGCCCGCATGCTGTGCGGCGCAGAGCAGGCGATCCAGCAGGCTGGCGAGACCCTTCAGATCTTTACCCGGCCCGGCGCTGATCTCAGCGACCATCACTCGGGCGAGGTTAAGATGGTGGAGGTCGGAATGGTAACTGAGTTCCCCATCCGGGCGCAGCCCGCTTTCGCGCGCCCAGCGCAGGGCAGCCTCAAGATCATTCTGGCGCAGCCAAAGACGCACCTTGCAATCGTCCAGCCAGCACTGGACGAAGGGATCGATCCGCGTTCGGCGGGCGACCCGGTCTGCCCGCGCGATGGTTTCACCGGCGGCGTCCAGCTCGTCGCGCGCAATCTCCAGTCGGGCCAGCGAGACATACGCGTCCGTAAGGACGTCGGCTTGCCCGAGCTGGACGCACTGCTCCGCCCCGCGAAGAAGATGTGGCTCAGCTTCCTCCAGGCGGTTCCATTCGCGGAGCACATCCCCGATTTTGATATTCGCAAACCCGGCCACCGGCAGCTCTTTCCCGCCTGGGCTCAGGGCGTACTCCAGCGCTTCCTGATAAGTACGCATGGCTTCTTTCAAGCGGCCCTGCTTGGCCTGCTGGATCCCCATGTAACAGCTCGCGGGTACAGCCATGGTCCGCTGGCCGCCTTCCAGCGCGTTCGTTCTGGCCAGGCCAAAAGCCTGTTCGGAGGCCGGTCCATCCCCCAGGGCCCAATACGCGCCGCCCAGCGCCACAGCCGTCTCGCAACGCATCTCGTCACCTCTGGGCAGCAAATCCAGCGCCCGGCGGGTGTGGGCGATCACCGCGGGGATATCCCCATGGACCAGGGCCGAGTGGGAGCGAATCGCAGCCATATGGCCTTCGATATGGCGTTGTTCTTCTCCTTCCGGCTGCGCCTCCTCCCTGGAAGCCGCCAGGTTTTTCTCGGCGCTTGCCAGCCAGCGCTCGACCTGGTCGCGCTGGCCCATCCAATGGGAGCCCCAGGCGCGGTAAACGCATAACCAGGGCCGCTGTTCTACCAGGCCCTCGGGGAGGGCGGCGATCCAGCCAGCGATGGCGACCAGCTTGTTCTGCATGTCTAACTTCGCAGCCGCCTGCTCGATCAGACCAGCCGCACCAGGGTAGTCACGCGCGGCGAGGGCGTGCGCGATGGCATCCTCGACCAGCCCCGCGGACGAAAACCAGCGGCTCGCCCTGCGGTGCAACTCAGTGATTTCGCCGGGGTACTGGTTCTCCAAGCCGGCCTGGAGCAGGTCCTGAAAAAGGTGGTGATAGCGAAACCACCTGTGCTCGTCATCCAGGGGGATGAGGAAGAGGTTGGAGGACCGGATATAAGCCAGGATAGTTTCAGCCATCGAGAACCGAGAACCGTTATACGAGAACCGTTGGCCTTCCTCATTACGGTTCTCGATTTTCGGTTCTCGGTTCTCGTCCAGTATTGCTTCGCACAGCGGCGCACAGAAGCGATCCAGGATTGAGGTTTTCAGCAAGAACTCGCGCGTCTCCGGGGATTGGCGGGCCAGCACTTCTTCGACGAGGAAATCAGAGATGAAATGGTGGCTGCCGGCAAACTCGGCGATGAAGTCCCCCGGGTCGCTGCGCCCCTGGATCGAGAGAGCCGCCATCTGTAGGCCGGCAACCCAACCTTCGGTACGCTCGTCCAGGGCGGCGACCTCCGCGGGGGAAAGGCACAGACCCATGCCCTGGTTAAGAAATTCGGCTGCCTCCTGTGCGGTAAAGCGCAGGTCGCTGGCGCGCAGCTCGTTGATCTCTAGCCGCGCGCGCAGCCGGCCCAATGGCCAGGGCGGGTCCGAACGGCTGGAGAGGACCAGATGGAGCTGAGGGGGTTGGTTCTCGACGAGAGTCAGCAGAGCCTCGTGCAGGCAGGCTTCCTCGATCACGTGATAATCATCAAAGACAAGCACAAATTCGCAAGGGATTTCATCGATCTCGTTGATCAGGCAGGGCAGCAGTTGTTCGACCGGCTGGCGGGCAGGGCCATAACTCCCCGACTCCAGCATCATCTGAGTATCCTGGCAAGCGCTGGGATGAATCTTTTGCAGCGCGGCAATCCAGTAGGTCAGAAAGCGGATGGGATCATTGTCATGCGAGTCCAGGGATAACCAGGCGGCCGGGCGTTGCAGGCCGGCCAGCCATTCACTGACCAGCGTAGTTTTTCCAAAACCTGCCCCGGCGGATACCAGGGTGAGCTTGCAGCCCAGGCCGGCATTGAGGCGCTGAATCAGGTGCGGGCGGGGCACGATACCAGGCCGCGGGACAGGCATATACAGCTTCGTTGAGAAAAGAAGCGAAGCCATGGGTCCTCCCGATCAAACTGAATCGACGGCTCTCTTATGAGTATAGGCCGTTTTTCGTGAAAGAAAACCCCCTGAATGTTTTTTACAACTTTTCACGTTCTTCTGCGTAGAGATACTAGAGCAATATCCGATCCACACTCAGCAGGAGAATGCAGTCATGAGTTTGGCTTTTAACTGGTTCGCACCCACTCCAAAACCCGGACCGGCCGCCGCGTACGGTTCCGGCAGCCAGGCGTTGATCCGCCTGAAAGAGCTGAAGAAATCCTACCATTCCGCCGCCGGCGATACCACCGTGCTGCGCGGCCTGGACCTGGAAGTCCATAGCGGAGAGTTCGTCGGCATCGTCGGCAAGTCCGGCTCCGGCAAGACCACCCTGCTCAACATGATCACCGGCATCGACCGCCCTTCCTCCGGCGAGATCTGGGTCGGCGACACCGCCGTCCACCAGCTCAGCGAAGGCCAGATGGCCGTCTGGCGGGGCAAGAACCTGGGTATCGTCTTCCAGTTCTTCCAGCTCTTGCCCATGCTCACCCTGCTGGACAATGTCATGCTTCCCATGGACTTCTGCAGGCTCTACACCCCCGCCCAGCGCAAGGATCGAGCCATGGAGCTGCTCGACCTGGTCGGAATGGCCGACCAGGCGTACAAGCTCCCTCCGGCCATCTCCGGCGGGCAGCAGCAGCGCGTGGCCATCGCCCGCGCGCTGGCCAACGACCCTCCGCTGATCATCGCCGACGAGCCGACCGGCAACCTCGACTCCAGAACCGCCGAAGCCGTCTTCGACCTGTTCGAGACCCTCGCCGGCCAGGGCAAGACCTTCCTCATCGTCACGCACGACGTGACCCTCTCCGCCCGCCTGCACCGCACCGCCCGCATCGCCGACGGCGAGATCGTCAGCGATGAGGTTCTCGCGGTCCTGCCGCCTGCACTCGCCAGGGTTGAGCATATCCAATGATCCCCACCCGCTGGCGCAAGGTCGTTGCCGACCTGGGGGCGAACAAGACCCGCACCCTGCTGACGGTCCTCACTATCCTGGTCAGCGTGTTTGCCGTGGGTCTCCTCCAGGGCATTTCCGCGATCATGGTCGGCGACATGGAGGTGGATTACCAGGCCGCCAACCCCCACGATGCGATCCTCTACGCCCAGCCGTTCAATGACGATATGGTCAAGTCCATCTCGCGGCTGCCAGGTGTGGCCGGCGTCGAAGGGCGCAGCATGGTTTCCGCCCGGGCCATCCAGGGCGCGAACAACAAAGTGAATATCCAGCTCAACGGGATCCTCCCGGAGAAGGTTCACGTCGACCGCTTGCGCCCCGCCAACGGTCCCATCCCCACGGACCTTGCCGACCGGGAGGTGTGGGTCGAGGCCAGCGGCCTGCCGCTCTTCCCGCTCAAGATCGGCGATATGCTCCCCATCGAAGTCGCCAGGGGGCGCATCCGCGAGCTCAAAGTGGCTGGTTTCGTCCGCGACGTATCCTTCCCGTCCAGCAACTTTACCGGCCAGATCCAGGGCTACGTGACCCCCGAAACCATCGAATGGCTGGGCGGGACCCGCGATTACTCCCAGTTGCTCTTCACCGTCAAGGAAAACCGTACCGACGCGAAGCATGTGGAAGCGGTTGCCCAGTCCATTTCCGAGCGCCTACGGAAGGCCGACCTGGAAGTCTACGGCACCTTCATCTATAATCCCGGTCATCATTTCTCCTACGAGATCTTCATGGGGATCACCACCATCCTGAACGTGCTCGGCGGCGCGATCGTTTTCCTGTGCGTCTTCCTGGTGATCAACACGATCAATACCCTGGTCAGCCAGCATGTGCGCCAGATCGGGATCATGAAGGCGATCGGCGGTATGGTCAACCAGCTTCTAGGCATGTACCTGGTCCTCATCCTCAGCTTCGGCGTGGTGGCGCTGATCGCGGCCATCCCTCTGGGCGCCCTGGCGGCTTACGGCGCAGCGAAATTTACCGCCAGCTTCGTCAATATCCAGCTCCAGGGGTTCCGCGTAACCCAGAGCGCGGTCGCGGCCCAGATCGTCACCGCCCTGGGGGTCCCCCTGATCGCCGGCCTGGTGCCGGTACTGAACGGCATCCGCATTTCGATCCGCGAAGCGCTGAGCAACTATGGCATCCAGAGCGCGGGCGGGGCCGAGCGGCCCTCGTTCTTCTACCGGCTGGCGTCGCGGTTTCTGTCGCGGCCGAGTATCATTTCGCTGCAAAATATCTTCCGCCGCCGCGCCCGCCTGGCAATGATCCTCATCATTCTCACCCTGGGTGGGGCAGTTTTCATCGCCGTCTTCAACCTGTGGTCCGCCCTCGACACGGTTACCCAGGAGGTCCAGGGCTATTTCCTCGCTAACGTCAACGTCTATTTCAACCGCCCCTACCGCCTCAACCGCCTGGAGGGCCTGGTCAGCACCCTCCCCGGCGTAGCCAGCACCGAGGGATGGGCCTCCAGCATGGGTGAGGTCCTCTCTCCCAATCAAGAGATCAAGACGACCGTGCGCGTCGTCGCCCCACCCGCCGATTCCACCCTGATCAAGCCAATCATCACCGCCGGGCGCTGGGTGCAGGCCGGGGACATGAACGCCATCGTCGTCGGCAACCACCTCCTCAAGGCGCGCCCCGAGCTGCGCGTTGGGGATGATATCGTCATCAAAATGAACGGCAAGGATTCGACCTGGCATATCGTCGGCTTTTACCGCCTGGTGGGGAATATGAACCCCCCGTATCTATATACCAATCGCGAGATGCTCTCCCGCGTGCTCAACCAGGTCGGCACCGCCACCAACCTGCGCGTGATCACTACCCAGGATACGCCTGCCGCCGAAAAGCAGGTGGGCAAACAGCTCGAAGCCCTCTTTGAGAAAGAAGGCATCCAGGTGAGCCAGATGGAATTGGGCGCCGACTGGCGCGCCCAGCAATCTTCCACGCTCGACGTGGTCGTTTACTTCCTGCTCGTCATGGCGTTGTTGATCGCCCTGGTCGGCGGCCTGGGATTGATGAGCACGATGAGCATGAACGTTCTCGAACGCACCCGCGAGATCGGCGTGATGCGCTCGATCGGCGCCTCCAACGGCGAGATCCTGCGCATGGTGCTGGTTGAGGGTCTCCTCATCGGCCTGATCAGTTGGGCTCTGGCGGTCCTCGTTTCGTTCCCCCTGACCTATGTGCTCAACATCGGCGTGGGGTACGCCCTGTTCAACATGGCTCTCGACTTTTCCTTTAGCTGGAACGGCCTGGTCTACTGGCTGGCGGGCATTTCGATCCTCGCCGGACTGGCCAGCCTCCTCCCCGCCGCCAACGCCGTCCGCCTCACGGTCCGCGACGTGCTGGCTTATGAGTAGAAAAAGAGAATATCATTTCTTCTGTCTTGGCATGGGCTTTTCCAGGCGAGCCAGCTCGATCGATTGGGCGATGGAGGAATAGAGATAGATCCCGAACAGGATCGCCCCGACGATGGCGATCGCGATGTCGAAGAGAGCGAATGTCCCGAAAGGCAGAGATAGCGTGGGGTGGCCGGCGAAAAACATCACCGTGTTGGCCAGGATGGCGATGAGGCGGAATTCGGTCGGGCCAAAATGGCCAAAGGAGATGCGGAAAACGCCGTTGACGCTGGTGCTGAGAAAGATATATACGGTCAGCAGCAGGTAGCAAATTAGCGCCAGGCTGGCGATCTGCAGCGAGACGTAGGAGGAAAGTCCCAGGCCGAGGAAGATCCCCACCACCACCAGCGAGTCGATGATATGGTCGACGAAAAAGCCGTAACGCGGGCGCTCGATCTTGCGGTAGCGCGCCAGGGTGCCGTCCAGGCTGTCGCCATACCAGTTGATCACGTACCCCAGGCTGGAAAGCCAGAGGAAGCCCGGGTGGGTTGCGCTGAGGACATAGCCGGTAAAAATGATCACGGCTCCCAAGAAGCCAATGGCGGTCATCGTATCCGGCGTTACCCAGGCCGGCAGCCGCCGAACCATCCACTGCAGCGCGCGTTGTTCCAGGTTGCCCAGCCAGATATCGTTGACCCGTTTTGGCTCTATATACTCTGGCATCACAGCATTTCCTTGGCCTGAGGATGGATCCACCCAGATTGTTTCCCGCCCAGGGGATCTATAAAATTATATCAGGGCTTTGGGGAAAGAAGAATAAATCACTGGCGCAGCGTGCGCGCCGCCTGCCAGAGGGCCTGAGCTTCCCCATCCGGGCGGATCCTTCTGATTCGTTAAATCCGTGTCCAGAATTGTTATTCTTCAAACCGGAAGGTACTGATGGAATGGGCCGGGGCCTCGACCGCGGCGGTCTGCCCGGCGAACTGGAGCGCGAAGGCCAGGTCCGCGTCGCCGCGGTTCATCACCACCACGGCGATCCTTCCATCTACGTTGCGAAAGGCGGTGCATTCCAGCTCGTCGAGGGTTGATGCGCAAATGATCCGCTGCGCCCCCGGGCGGATGAAGCGCGAGAAATGGCCGATATAGGCGTACGAGTTCTGGAATGCGACCCATGCCTCGCCGCAGTCGTGGGTGCTGGCCAGGATCGGCGCGGAACAGTAGTTCTCTGCATGGTTGGGACCGCCCTGCTCGTCGAGGAGCAGATTCCAATCGACCCAGGCCTCGGTCCAGCGGTTCAGATCGTTGATGAGAGACCGCCCGTAACGCTCGCCGACCGCCCAATCGCCCTGATGCGGCCCACCCTCCTGGCTCCCCTCGGTAAAGATCAGGTGCTTTTCCGGGTAGGCGTCGTGAAGAAGCTGGACGTTGTCGAAATGGTCACCCACGTACCAGTGGAACCCGGCTCCCCACACATATTTCGCCGCCTCGGGGTCGGCGTAGATGACGCTGGCGCGCTGGTAGAGGTAGTCACGGTTGTGGTCGTGGACGATCAGCCGCAGGTGGCCCAGTCCCGCCCGGGCCAGCTCGGGCCCCAGGAAATCGCGGACGAAATCCCGCTCCTCTTCCGCCGAGTAAATGCACGAGTCCCAGAACTGCATCGCGTCGGGCTCGTTCTGGACGGTCAGCCCCCAAATCGGGATGCCTTCCTCCGCATATGCCTGGACGAAGCGGGTGTAATAGCGCGCCCAGACCGCGCGGTATTCGGCGCGGAGCTTACCGCCGTAGTTCATCACGCCGCTGGTCTTCATCCAGGCCGGCGGGCTCCACGGCGATGCGACCAACCGGAGCGCTCCCCCCGCAGCCTGCATCGCGGCATGGATCAGCGGGATGAGCGCGCGCTGGTCGCGCTCGATAGAAAAATGGGCCAGCTCGACGTCGCCGTCTACCTCGTCATAAGCGTAGTTACCCAGGGAGAAGTCGCAGGAGTTGATGTGCGTGCGGCAGAGACTGTAGGCGTTGCCCTCCCGCGGGTCGAAACAGGCTTTAAGGATCGACGCCTGCGACGCCGCATCCAATTTGGCAAACGTCACCGCGGCGGCCTCGGTGAACGCTCCACCAAAGCCGATAATCGTCTGGAAGCGGCGGACCGGGTCGACCAGGATGGAGGGCAGCTCCGGTTGCGGAGTGAAATCGAATGCAGCGGCCGGCAGGTCGCTCAGCCATTCGCCGCTCTTGCGAGCGGTTCGGGTAATCTCAATGGCAGGGGCAGGGGACATGGGGCCTCGAGTTTTTTGGGTTATCAGGTTTTTGCTCGTAAGATCATACCCTGTCTGAAATAATTTGGCAACCTTCCGATTGAGTCCAATCATTCAGATCAAATTGTTGATGTTTTAGAGATTTTTCATCCAATTGTCATCTTCTTCCCGTATACTCCCCTGAGAGGAAACCTACAGGATGAAGAAAGCGAAAAACACCATCTGGATCAGCGGCCTGCTGATTTTCATTCTCGTGACCGCCTGCAGCAGTCAGAACAACCCCACCCAATCTGCGCCTGCGCAACCGGTTGCCACCTCCGCCCCGCACGCTGCAGCCACCACGGCCCCGGCAACCGGCGTCCCTCTGGGGACTACGCCGGTCACCACTCCAATAGCAACCGGCGGAGCGGGCGCCAGCGGCGCGATCGTATACCAGATCGTCGCCGACCAGAGCGAAGCCCGCTACCGGGTGCGCGAGCAGTTGGCTAACGTGGACCTGCCCAGCGACGCAATCGGCAGAACGAAGCAAATCTCGGGGTCGATCGCGATGAACGCGGATGGAACCATCGATTCGGCCAGCAGCAAGATTACCGTGGATCTGACCTCACTGCAAAGCGACAAGGGGATGCGGGACGGCTTCGTCAGCCGCAACATTCTTCTTACCAGCAAGTATCCCAACGCGGTATTCGTCCCCAAGCAGGCCAGCGGGCTTCCTTCTCCGCTTCCAGCCAGCGGCCAGGTGAGCTTCAAGCTGACGGGAGATCTGACCGTCCGCGACGTGACCAAACCGGTTACCTGGGACGTGAACGGCGCCATCCAGGGCGACACGGCGAAAGGCACCGCCACGACCAGTTTTACTTTTGAGGATTTTAATCTCCAGCAGCCGCGCGTCCCGGTCGTGCTCAGCGTAGAAGACCACATCACCCTGGAGGTCGATATCACCTTGCAGCGCGCGGCCAGCTCGGCGCAGATCCCCGTGACTGCCTCGAACCCGGCGGGAACAGCCACTGCGACGCACCGGCCGGCACCACCCCCGCCCTGACCGAAGGCCCGTATTTCAAAGCCGGTTCGCCCGAGCGGGCCGTCCTGGTCGAGGAAGGCACGTCTGGGGCCAGGCTGACTCTCACCGGATACGTGCTCTCGGCGATCGCCCGCCATGCGGCGATTTCCGGGTTGGAAAGCTCCTGGTCGACCAGGAGCAGCACATCCACCTCGCGCGGGCTGAGCGGTTCGACCAGCCCGGCCTGGTCCTGAGGTACGCGCTATTTTCTTCGGTGATTACCCATAAGTATCCTCCCCAAAAGGAAAAGGATGCAAAAAAACAAACGAGAGGGTCATTGTTGTGACAATCACCGCGGAAATTCCCCGCAGCAGCCAATACGGGCCATCCCGATCCGAGGAGAGGCCCAAT
>DATKLX010000120.1:0-20143 GCA_035542155.1 Anaerolineaceae bacterium | reverse complement strand
CGCGAGACCTTTCTCGCGCGTCACGGCCAATGAAGAAAAGGAATGTCAAGAGGCCTGCAAAGCTCCGGCCAGGGCGCCGGGGGCGCGGTTGAGGCGGTTTTCGCTTTCGCGGGCGAGCTCGATAATGTGGTGCATGACGTTGTCGGAGACGGCGCGGACGTGGGGGCGGTCCTCGACGTCGCCGGTGTAGCGCAGTGCGGTCCCGACGGTCATGTGGTAGGGGCCGGCCAGGTACCAGCGGCTGTCTTCGACCTGGCCGCGGACGGTGGAGCGCAGGGGCAAGATCCGCTCGCGGACGAGGTGGATGCCGACGGGGATGACCGGCGCGCCGCTGGCCAGGGCGATGCGGGCGACGCCGGTTTTCGCCTGGTGGAAGCCGCCGTTCCAGGGGCTGAGGTCGCCTTCAGGGAAGATCATGATCGTCTGCCCGGCGCGCAGGTAGGCGAGGGCGGCGTCGATGGCCTCCTGGCCTTTGCCGGCTCTGACAGGGATGTGCCCCAGGCGGCGCAGGTACTCGCCGAAGACCGGAACCTGGAAGAGTACGTCCTTGATCAGGATAAAGCACTGCTTGCGCAGCATCGCCGCGACGAAGAAGGGATCGGTGGTGGAGGGGTGGTTGGCGGCGATGATCTTGGCCCCCTCGGGGATCTGGGCATGCTTGCGCACTTCCATTTGCAGCATGGTGCCGGTATAGGTGCTGACGACGGGTTTGGAGAACCAGAACAGGGTCTTTTTGATGATCATGAACTTTCCTTTATCGATGGAGCTGCAAAGACGAACGAGATTACTGTTAATCGTAGTATAGCCTACCCAAGTGCCGGCGCATCGAACTCCGGGTCTATTCCTGGGGTGTGACTCGGCCTATTTCTTTCCAGCAAAAAGCATGCCAGGAGGGTGACCGCATGGTTTCTGGTGAAGCGTTTCACATGCGCGCCAGCACAGATAATAACCCCCCAGGCGCGGATTCGATATGCCGCTCTTTCTTTATCTGTCCTCTTTCCTTCAACTCGCGATGCGTTCCCAGTCGGCGATGAGGCCGTCGAGGGCGGCCTGGGCCCTGGCGATCTGCCAGGAGATCTGGTGAGCGCGCTCGAAGTCGGTCGTTTTCTGGAGCTGGCCGGAAAGGCGCTGGACGGCGGCCTCCTGGGCGCGGATGCGCTCCTCGAGCTGCTCCATCTCCTGGATCTTGCGGCGTTCTTCGCGGCTGTCGCCGCGGACGAGGGGTTTGGGGGGCAGGAGGACCTGCCTGGCGGTGGAACCGCTGCCGGCAGCACCCGGGCTGCTCGCTGCGCCACGTAGGATGAACTCGCGGTAGCTGCCCTGGAAGACCTCCAGCCGGCTGCCGCGCAAGTCCCAGACCTGGGTGGCCAGGCGGTCGATCAGGTAACGGTCGTGCGAGACGAGCAGGATGGCGCCGGGGAAATTTTCGAGCACTTCCTGGAGCGCCTCGCGGGCGGGGATGTCGAGGTGGTTGGTCGGCTCGTCGAGGAGGAGGAAGTTGGCACCCTCCAGGGCGAGGATGGCCAGGCCCAGGCGGGCGCGCTCGCCGCCGCTCAAGCGGCCGACGGGCTTATATACATCATCGCCGCGGAAGAGGTACTGGGCCAGGTAAGCGCGCCCTGCCTGAGGGAGCATGGACTTATGGCGGCCCAGCTCGTCGAGGATCGTGGCCTCGGGGTCGGGGAAATCCTGGGCCTGGGCGAAGTAGCCGATCTTAAGGCTGGCGCCAAGCTGGACCGAGCCTCGCAGCGGCTCGATCTGCCCGAGGAGGGCCTTGAGGAACGTGGTCTTCCCGCTGCCGTTGGGGCCGATCAGGGCGGCGCACTCGCCGCGGCGCAGCTCGAGGTCTCTGACCGTGAAGAGCTCGTTGCCGGGGTAGCCGATGGTCGCCTGGTTGGCGCGCAGAATGATCGTCCCGCTGGTATGGCTGGCGGAGAGGCGCGGCTTGATCCGCGGCGGGCGGCTGCCGGGCAGGCTGAGGGCGTTGACCTTGCGGATCGCCTCGACCACGTCCAGGGGCCGGTCGGCGCTGAGATCCATCTCGGACCAGCTCCTGCCGCTGCGCAGGGCGAGGATGCCGTAAGTATCGACGATCGCCAGGTCGCGGGAAAGGCGGCGGAGCAGGCCGAGGGCGCGACCGTGAGTGCTGGCGCGGACCCAGTTGCGCTGGATGAAGTCGACCTCTTTGAGCAGGCGGGCTTTTTCCTCGTCGAAGACCCGCTCGTGGTACTCCCAACGCTCCTGGCGCTGGAGCAGGTAGGCGCTGTAGTTCCCCGCGTAGGCCTCGATGCCGTTGGGGGTCATCTCCCAGACGGTGGTGACGGTGTTATCGAGGAAAAAGCGGTCGTGGCTGACGATGAGGACCGCGCCGCTCCAGTCACGCAGGGCGCGCTCGAGCCACTCGACGGCCTCAATGTCGAGGTGGTTGGTCGGCTCGTCGAGCATCAGCAGGTCGGGTTTTTCGAGGAGCAGGCGGGCGAGGAGCGCGCGGGTCTTCTGCCCGCCGCTGAGATGGTTGAGCGGCGTTTCCCAGAAGGCACGACCGAGGCCCAGTCCCGCGAGGGTCTGCTGGATGCGCACGTCATAGTCGTAACCGCCGGCGAGCTCGAAGGCTTCCTGAAGGCGGCCGTACTCCTCGAGCAGCGCGGGGGTGTAGCCACCGCTAGACATCTCGGCCTCCATCTCGTTGAGGCGGTCCTGCTGCTCCTGCAGGCCGGCGAAGACGGTGAGCATCTCCGCGTAGACATTGTTGTCGCGGTCAGCGAAGGCGTCCACTGCCTCCTGGCGCAGGTAGCCGATGCGCCGCCCGCGGGCCAGGGCGACCTTACCGGTGGTGGGCTGGGTGATGCCCGCCAGGATCAGGAGGAGAGTGGTCTTGCCGACGCCGTTCGAGCCGATCAGGCCGATCTTGCTGTCGTTGGCGATCGAGAGGGAAATCCCGCGGAATAGGTCGAAGGCTCCGAAGGAGACACCCAGGTTTTCAGCGCTGAGAATAGACATACTTCCTCAAAAACTTTCTGGAACGGTTCCAAAGATAAAAAAGCCAGCCGGGACAGGCTGCCCACGGCTGGCGGGTGACAAACGGAAAAGGAAAACAAAAAGCCGCGGGCTGGAGCGCGCCGCGGCTTGAAATCTATGCGTATAACCGAACGATCAGCAGGCGCACTCCGATAAGGTCGGGTCTACCCCTCCTGTCCTGGCGCACAGCGATACGAATACGTTCGAATTTTCGAAGATCATTGCATTTGCCTCACAATTGTGGACAGTGTAACATGACAATTGGGGAGGAGTCAAGGGAATTTTCCATTTTCGATTTTCGATTGGGAAGAACGAGAACAGTAGAAGAAATTGCTGATTGTTGATTGTAGATTGCTGATTTAAAAAGCTCACCGTAGCTGGCATAGGGTTGGTGGAGGGGCGAGTAAACGCTCCCATGTGGAAGGATGCTTGAGGAAGACGGTTGCCGAAAAGGTCAGGAAAAAGCCAACGAAGAAGATATGGGCTTTGCCCGCGATCGAATGGATGAGCGTCTGGGTCCTCAGCGGGAAAAGTGCGGAAACAATCAAGGCGAGCGACGAGAGGATGCCCGTGGCCTGCATGTGACTCTCCTTATGAATCGAACTAAAAAGCTCACATGAGCCGAGGTTTACTCCTAACTCGAAATTCAGGCTGTTTTCAAGGCGATATAGAAATAAAGCCGATAATGGATCTCTTGATTCTATCACCCCTTTTGGGGAAACCGGGGTTAATGGGTTGCCTGGTCCCTCAGAATCTTCCAGACGAAACGTCCCCTTGCTTGGTGAGCTTGGAGATTGCCACGACCCACTGGGAAGAGCACCCAGTGGGTCTCGCAATGACATGACTGGTATGAAAAGAAAGAGCGTTGCCACCTGGTTTCGGGTCGCACGCTCATTCCCAAGCCCCTAAGCAACCAAGTAACGAAGCAACTAAACGCCTGAGCAACGAATCCCCACCTGCCCAATTCTCCGTTATAATCGGAAAATGCAGAACGTCCGGTGGGATGCTTCCGATTACGAAAAACATTCTACCAACCAGCAGGCCTGGGGGCGCGAGCTGATCGAAAAGCTGAACCTGCGCGGGGATGAGATCCTGCTGGATATTGGCTGCGGGGACGGCAAGGTCACCGCGGAGATCGCGGCGCGGCTGCCGAACGGGCGGGTCACTGGGGTGGACCTCTCGGCAGAGATGATCGACCTGGCGAGTCGGCGCTACCCCGAGGGCGATTTCCCCAACCTGAGCTTCGAGCAGGCCGACGCGAGCCATCTGCCGTACAGCGCGCAGTTTACACGCGTCTTCTCCAACGCCACCCTGCACTGGATCTGCGATCACCACCCGGTGCTGGCGGGGATCCAGCGTAGCCTGAAGCCGGGGGGTAAGATCCTGCTGCAGATGGGCGGGCGCGGCAACGCCGCCGAGATCATCGCCTGCGTGGACCGGTTGATACAGCTCCCGGAGTGGGCGGGGTATTTCGGTGATTTCGTCTCTCCGTACGGCTTCCACAGCCCGGAGGACTATACCGTCTGGCTGCGTGAGGCGGGGCTGGAGCCGGTACGGGTCGAGCTGATCCCCAAAGACATGGTCCATCCCGATCACGACACCCTGGCGGGGTGGATCCGCACCACCTGGATGCCCTATACGCTGCGGGTGCCCGCCGGGCAGCGGGACGCTTTTATCGAGCAGATCATCGCGGAGTACAGGGCAGGCCACCCGGCGGACGCGGACGGCGCGCTGACCGTGAAAATGGCCCGCCTGGAAGTGGAAGCAATCCGTCCATAGGAGTTCGGGAAGGAAACCCTGAACTACAAAAATCCCGAATCCAACACGAGGTGGAGCATGGCAAAGGACATTCTGGTCGGATTGGCAGGCACGGGGTTTATTGGGCCGGCGCACCTGGAGGCGCTGCGCCGCATTAACGGAACCGTCTATGGGCTGGCGGAGGCGACGCCCGAGCTGTCCCGGCAGAAAGCGGCCGAGCTGGGGATCGAGTGCGCTTATCCCTCCTTCGAGACGATGATCGCGGACCCGTAGATCAGCGCCGTCCACCTGGCGACGCCGAATTACCTGCACTTCAGCCAGGCGAAAGCCGCCTTGCTGGCGGGGAAGCATGTGATCTGCGAAAAGCTCGCTGGCCTGGGATTCGGAGCATCCCAACGACCTGTGGATCGGGCGGCGGGATGGCCCCAACGGGGTGCTGATGAAGGACCTCTCGCTGGTAGCGCCGGAGGTGCGCGAGGTGATCTCCTACCCGGGCGGGCACCAGGAAGGCTTCCCGGACACCTTCAAGCAGATGATGGGCAAGGTCTATCGCTACATTCGCGCGGGCTATTTCGAGGCGAAGCCGGATTTCCCGACCTTCGCGGACGGAGATTACGAGATGCGCCTCTGCTCACTTTGCTTTAACGGGTTCTGGGGTATAGGTTCTTCTTTCTGCAATACACTGCTCAGCCAGACGCCGAGGATGGCCAGCGCGCCGCCGGCGACCTGGACCAGGGGTGGCTGCTCGCCGAGGATCAGGGCGCTGACCAGGCCGATGATGGGAATCAGGTTAATGAAGGGGGTGGCGACGCTGGCGGGGAGGAAGTGCAGGGCGTAGTTCCAGAGGAACATGGTCAGGCCGGAGGCGACCAGGCCCAGGTAGGCGACGCCGAGCGCGCCGCCCGGGCTGAGGTGGGGCAGGCCGGTTGTGGAGAGCTCCCAGGCAGTGAAGGGGAGGAGGAAGAGCAGACCCGCCCCCGTGCTGGCGGCAGTCATGACCAGGGCCGGGCGCTCGCCGGCCATTTTTCGCCCCTGGATGGTATAGGCGGCCCAGGAGAGCGCGGTGCCGAAGATGAGCAGGTTGCCCAGGGCAGGATGCGGGCTGCTCGCCGAGGGCTCCTCGCCGGCAAGGCCGACCAGGATCACGCCCAGGGTGACCAGGGCGATGCCGGCGATCTGGCGGGCGGAGAGGCGCTCTTTGAGGACGATCACGGCCAGGACGGCGGTGATGGCGGGGATGGAGGACTGGATCAGGACGGTGCTGCTGACCGAGGTGTACTTCAGCCCCAGGTTCTGCAGGGCGTAGAAGAGGGTCGTGCCGGTCAGGCCGAAGAGGAGGAAAGAGGGGCGGAAAGTGTCGCGCAGGCGGTAGCCCTGGCGACAGGCCAGCGGGGCCAGAACGGCGAAGGCGATGGCGAAACGGGTAAAGGTCAGGGCGAGAGGAGCGATCTCGTGGAGGATGACCTTGGTGACGACGAAGGTCGAGCCCCAGATGAGGAGGGTGAGGAAGAGGGCGGGGTAACCGCGGTTGAGGCGCATGGCAGAGAATTACAAAGGATCAGGAGAAGATTTTCGATTTTCAAATCCTGGATATTTGATCAGCTCCCTACCCTCGGGGTGCGGATCATCAGGGTAATCGGGATTAACAGGAGCCATGACCACATCGCCCAGATTGGGTTCCACAGGGCAATCAGGATCGAGGCGCCGAAAACGCCCGCAGTCCCGACAGCGCGGGAAAATTCATAGCGCCCGATTCGCGGATTGGTTTCCGGGCGGACGAGACGCGCCCGGTAGTACACATACCACCAGAAACCGATGCGAACCAGGGACAGGCCAACCATCAACGAGGCGTAGAAGATCACCGAGGGCAGTTGAGCAGGATAGCTGCCGAGGACAGCGGTGGGGAATGGGACGAAGGCCACCAGGAAGAGGAAGATCAGATTAATCCAGATCATACGGTTGTCGTAGGTCTGGATGTATTCAAAGACACGGTGGTGGCTCATCCAGAATTGGCCGATCACAAAGAAGCTGATGAAAAAGCTGACATAGCGCGGAGACAGCGCCAGAAGCGCAGACATCAGCCGGGATGGGTCAATAGGGGTGTCGGGCAGGCGGATCTCGATCGCCAGCAGGGTGATGGCGATCGCAATCACTGCGTCGCTGAAGTAGATGATGCGCTGCAGCCCAATCTCGGTGCGCGGGAGAATCCCAGCTCGGTCTGCGCCAGCCGCATGATGGGTCACAGATCTGTGCTCGTGCGGAACTGTAGTGTGTTTCGCCATGCCTGCCCCTCCTGCTGTTCTTCATTAGAATGATCGAATACGAGATAGTGGGATTATAACGCACCCGGAGGAGATGAGGATTTTCCTGGGAAAACTGTAAAGAACTTGTTCTAATAAGATATACTTTAGAAAATTTAGTCTTGCAGTCAAAAAGATTCACCGCAGAGGGCACAGAGAATCTCAGAGAAGAAAAAGGGAGAACAGAGAACGGAGAAAAGGGCTTGAATGACAGTTCTACATTATCTGTTCTCTTCTTTGTCACGGTTCTCTGTTCTTCTCAGTCATTCTCCGTGTTCTCTGTGGTTAAAGCTTTTGAATTTTAGGAGGAAACACGATGGAATATACCAATCTTGGGCAAACGGGCTTGCAGGTCAGCCGGCTGTGTCTGGGGGCGATGACCTTTGGTCGCGAGGCCAGCGAGGAGGTGAGCGTCCAGATCCTGGACCGCTTCGTGGAGGCGGGGGGAAACTTTTTCGATACGGCCAACGTGTACGCGGACGGTCGTTCCGAGGAAATCCTGGGGCGCTGGCTGAAGGGTAAGCGCCGCGAGGACCTGGTGATCGCTACCAAGGTGCGCTACCCGGTGGGGGAGGGGCCCAACCGCTCGGGGCTGAGCCGCAAGCACATCCTGGACGCGGTCGAGGGCAGCCTGCGCCGGCTGGGGACGGACTACGTCGACCTGTACCAGGTGCACGCCTGGCACGCGGGGACCCCGCTGGAGGAGACGCTGGGGACGCTGGACAGCCTGGTGCGGGCGGGGAAGGCGCGTTACATCGGGGCGAGCAATTTCAGCGGCTGGCAATTGCAGAAGGCGGTCGATCTCAGCCGGCGGATGAGCTGGGAGCCGTTCCGCTGCCTGCAGCCGCTCTACAACCTGCTCGACCGGGCGACGGAATGGGAGCTGATCCCGGTCTGCCAGAACGAAGGGTTGGGGGTGATCCCGTGGAGCCCGCTGCGCGGCGGCTGGCTGAGCGGCAAGTACCGGAGGGGGATGTCCGCCCCGCCGGAGGGCACGCGGGTGGAGGAGGCCAGCTTGAAAGGTTGGTCAGAGTCGTGGAACGCGTACAACAACGAGCACACCTGGAAGACGATCGACGCACTGTTTGAGGTAGCCCAGGAATCTGGGCGGACGCCGGCGCAGGCAGCGATCAATTGGTTGCTCAACCGCCCTGGGGTGACCGCGCCGATCATCGGGGCGCGCACTCTGGAACAGCTCGAAGGCAGCCTGGGGGCCACCAGGTGGTCGTTGAGCCCGGAGCAGATGGACTGTCTCGATCGGGCCAGCCAAATGGAGCGGCCGTATCCGTATAATTTGGGATAACGAGAACCGAGAACAGTCAAGACGAAAATGATGCCACAAAAGGCATCATCCGGCATGCCAGCCAAAGCGTAACGGTGGGAGGGATAGGATTTAGCGGAACAGCACAGGAATGTAGAGGTACAGGCCGAAAGTCAGGCAGATCAGGACCAGGCCGGCGGGAACAGCGATTAAGGGTCCATCCAGAAGCCTTTCTTTTTTTCGAAGGGAATTGATCCAGGCTGCGACCAGCCAGATCAGCGAGGCGTAGAAGAGGACGTCGAGGACGAAGGAAGCCGGGTTGGGCAGGTCTTCTGGACCGAGGTGGCCCCAGCCGCCGGTCGGGGAGCTGCCCCCGGAATCAATCACGATGGGGAGGGGCAGGCCGGCGCGCTGGTCTCCGATGCGGCAGGCGCCGCTGGAGCAGGTTGCTTCATCTTCGCCGCAGTTGCTTAGACAGTGCGCGGGGCGAACAAAGCCGAGCGAGAGGACCGTCAGGCCGGCAGCGAACAGGAACACAATCAAGGCGAGCAAAACGGAACGGATCTGCATGCGACTTTCGATAGGGACGGTCAGTTGCGCGCCAGGAAGATGAGAACAGCCTGTACCGTCATTATATTCCATTCTGGAATGACAATTATTTGTGATAAAATAGATCAAATATACCGCTTAGATTCACTATTAAGTGGCTCATGGCAGGTTCACCGATATCAACCCTCTTTCTACTACCAGGTTATTACGAAAGGAGATGAAGCATGGAACAGGCAGTAAAAGGTTCGCTGGCGCAGGATCTACTCCGCATTCACCGGGTCGTCACCCGGGCCATCAAAGTGGCGCTGGATTCCAGCGTGGAGTTTGCCCAGAAGGGCTTCCCCGATCCGGCTACCCGCGAAGGTTTCTATAACTACATCCACAGCCTGACCTCGTTGCTTCACGCGCACCACCTGGGGGAGGATGAGATTGCCTTTCCAATGGCGCGTATCAAAATGCCGGGCGAGCCGGTGGATCAACTGTGCATCCATCACGAGCAGATGCAGACGATCCTGGACCGGATCAACCCGCTGCTGGAAAAGGCGCAGAACGGCGCCAGCGACACGGAGGTGCTGCCGGCATTGACCCGGGAGCTGGACCAGTTGAATACGCTGTGGAACAGCCACATCCACGTCGAGGAGGACGTCTTCAGCCTGAAGAAGGTGAACGCGGCGTTCCAGGCTTACGAGCAAAATGAAATCGGCCAGAAAATGGCGGAGCACGGCGTAAAGCATATCGCGCCGGATTACCTCGTTCTACCCTTTGTCTTCTACAACCTTTCCGAAACGGACCGGGCTGAGTGGGCCGCAGTCGTCCCGCCGGTGGTCACCCAGCAACTGATCCCGGTCGTCTGGAAGGAGAAATGGGCTTCGATGGGGCCGTTTTTGTTGAGCTAGCGGAGGCAACGGGCGTATCAGGCCGCCGGAATGTCCCGGCGGCCTTTGCTTTCTGGTCTCTACGCCTTTTCAAAGGCTCCTTCTATGACCCGGTAGACCAAATCGCCCTTGCGGACCGGCTCGGCGACCAGGAGGGCGACCTCCATGCCGGCGTGGGCCGCCGGCACCTGGCGGTGGTCGATCTCCAGGGAGCTGACCTTCTGAGTGAATTCGGTGGTGTGCCCCAGGATCAGAACCGTATCGCCCAGGCGGATATCTCCGCTGAGTTGCAGCACGGCGACGCCGATCCGGGTGAAATAGTGAGTGACCGTCCCTATTCGCACATCCATGATGAACTGGCCTCCTTCCGATCCTGCACGACTTTCGCATCCGGTAGAATCCCGAGTCTTCCTGATATCCTGCCACCGTGAAATTCAACCGACCGTAGTGCGCTTTGGCGCGCGGGTTGGATTCATGCACGTCGAGCTCGATCCAAACCACCCGGCCCTGATAGCGGGAAGTGCTGCTGGGTGGTCGCCAGCTCCAAGGTAATCATGCCATCTCCCTTGGATGCCCAAGAAAATCTATACTCAATCTACCATTTGTCTATACAATACCGTAGCACGGTTTGGCCAGAAATTCAATCCCCCGGCAGTGAATCCTGAGTACAATGGGGATAGCCAGAGGAGTTATGAAAAAAAGTATCTCAACCGATCTGACCGGCGCGAATATCGCCACATCCTTTTTATACCCCCTTTACTGAATTCCAAAACAGAAAATGCTAAAGTTGATTATCGCGCTTGAAAGCTGACCCGCGGGCCAGGCTATCTGGCAGTTTCGCATTTTCTGGGAGGAACGTATGCAGATTGATATCCTTGCCTTTATTGGGCTGGTAGTCCTGGTGGCTGCATTTTGCATGGGGGTGACTTATCTGATGTACCGGCGGGGGATTGCCCTGCGGGTCAGCTCGTGTGTGGTGTTGATGACCGCCGCGGCGGCGACCGCCGGCTTTATCTTTGGCAAGCAGGGTCTGACTCCACTGGCGTTCGTCATCGCCGTGGCGCTGGTTGGGCCGACCTATCTGTTGCTGATCCTGATGCTGCGGAGGATCATCGAGCCGGTTAAAAAAATCTCCTGCATCGCCCTGGCCATTTCCATGGGGGACATCCACACCGAATGCGATGTGAAAGGCTGGGATGAAATCCAGGATCTGCTCCAGGCCTTTGCCCGGCTGCGCTCCTATTTGTTGAGCCTGGCGGGGACCACCGACAAAATTGCCGCGGGGAACCTGTCGGTTGCGGTCACTCCGGCCTCCGACCGGGATGTGCTGGGGAATGCCCTGGCCGGGATGATCCAAAGCCTGAGCAAAGCCATCCGGGAGGTGAGCGACGATGTGAGCTATGTGAGCAAAGAATACGGCTCGATCTCGGCGGCCTCTGGGCAGGCCAGCCAGGCTGTGGAGCGGATTACCTCTCATCTTCAGCAGATCGCCGCCGACCAGGCTAGCCAGCAGGAGACCTTGAAATCGACCACCCTGGCCGTCGCGCACATGGTCCAGGGGATCAATGAGATGGGCCGCGGAGCGCAGGAGCAGGCTCAGGCCGTCGGCGAGGCCGCCCAGGTGACCGCGAATATCACCGAACGGATCAAGCGGGTGGCGGATCATGCCCAGGTGGGAAGCGCGAACGCCCAGGCCGCCGCACAGACCGCTCACGACAGCGCCGCGACAATCGGCGGCAGCGTGAAGCGCATGGAAAATATCAAGCAGTCCACGCTCCACGTGCGCGAAAAGGTCGATCTGATGGGCCAGCGCTCGGAGCAGATCGGCACGATCCTGGAAACGATCGAGGAGATCGCCTCGCAGACCAATCTGCTGGCCCTGAACGCCGCGATCGAGGCGGCGCGGGCCGGGGAGCACGGCAAGGGTTTCGCCGTGGTGGCCGACGAGGTGCGCAAACTGGCCGAAAAATCATCCACGGCAACCAAAGAGATCGCCGGCCTGATCCAGGGGATCCAGTATACCGTGGGCGAGACGGCGGAGGCGATCGCCGCGGAAACGGCCGAGGTGGAAGCCGGCGCGGCTCAGGCCAGCGCCGCGGTCGGGGCGCTGGACACGATGGTTCAAACAGTGGAATCGATCGGCGCGCAGATGGTACAGATCTCGCAGGCAACGCAGGAGATCAGCGCGGCGACCAACACCCTCCTCTCCACCATGGACACCGTCTCCGCGGTGGTGGAAGAAAATACCGCCGCGACCGAAGAGATCACCGCCGGCTCCGCGGATGTAGGCGAAGCGGTGCGCATTTACCAGAGCCTGAGCGAGCACAACAGCCAGATGGTGGTCGAAGTCACCGCGACGGCCCGCCAGGTGAGCGACCAGGTCGAGCAGGTGGCCGGCTCGATCGAGAGGATGAGCGAACGAGCCGTGACGATGCAGCAGCACGCCCTCAAGCTGTCCACGGCCCAGGTGAGCGGAAAGGTGAGCCGCGGCAACGCCCTGCTCGGGCGGATCGACTTTGTCAAGGAGAAATACGGCGAGGCGGCCCTGGCCCGCGTTCTGAAACGGATGAAGCCCGATCAACAGCGCATTCTCAGCGGTCCGATCGACCCGGAAGGCGCATATCCGCCCGAACTGCTGGGCTGCCTGACTGAGGCCATCCGCATGGAGCTGGCCGGGGGGAGCGACGACATCCTGCGCGAGATGACGCGCTACCGGGCAAAATTCGATATCCAGCCGGGCGGCCCGCTGGCCCAGCACTTCAGGCCAGGCGACCCGGGGTTTACTATCCGGCGCATGGATCTGTGCCTGCAGCACAACTGGGGCGAGGGGGTGATCGTGCGCATCTTCAACCTGGCGGAAAACCACGTGCGCATGGAGGTCGACATGGGGAAAAAACAGCCACGCGAACGCTGCACCTACAACCACGTCGGCTGGATGGAAGGCGTGATCGACGCGGCGGGCGGCATCCCCACGATCACCAAGACGAAGTGCATGCACGATGGAGCGAGCTGCTGTGAGTACGAGGTGCGCTGGGAGATGGCTAAAACCAACGGCCGGGTTACTCACCTGGAAGCCCGGACTGTGCGATAATTGAACCCGTGGAAAAAGATAAGAAGGACCTGTTTACGATCCCCGGTTTCACCACCCGCTATCTACACCCGGGTGATGAAGCGCTGATCTTCGATCTGGACCAGCGCTGCGAGGATTTCAGCCTGCTGGTGAGCGGGCTGCCTCCCACGGAGGAGGAGGCAGCGGCTGTCCTGGTCGATCTCCCGCCGGGGAAGAGCCCGGCAGATAAGTTCGTGATCGGCGCCTTCGCGGGGCCGGAAAAGATGATCGGGCTGGTCGACATGATCCGGGGCTATCCCGAAGCAGAGGACTGGTTTATCGGCCTGATGCAGCTCGACCCGGCGTATCGCGGGCAGGGGACCGGCGGGCAGCTCTACCGGGCTGTGGCGGGGTGGTGCCGGCAGCGCGGGGCGCGGGCGATCCTGCTCGGGGTGGTCGAGCAGAACACCCGCGGTCTCGCCTTCTGGGAAAAGATGGGCTTCCACGTGATCGAGAAAAGGCCGCCGCGGCGCTTCGGGATCAAAGATTGCGTGGTGCTGGTGATGAAGAAAGCACTCTAAACGATCGTCCAGAGAAATTTCTTCCGGACTATATGGCTATGAGGACCTCTCGCGCTTCTGCTCGAGGCGCTCGGTGAAACGAGCCGCGTCGATGATGAAGCGCTCGTGCTCCCCTTCGCCGACCTTTTCTACCTCGTCCCAGGCCTCGACCTTGAAGCGCAGACGCCGCCGGTCGACCTCGAGCAGCTCGGCGCGGAAGCGGACCTGCATCCCCACCGGCGTCGCGCCGAGATGGCGGACGTTGACCAGCGTTCCCACGCTGGTCTGCCCATCACTAAGGAAGGGCTGGATGGCGGTGTGCGCCGTCAATTCCATCCGGCTGATCATGCGCGGGGTGCTCAACACTGGCGGCAGGCTTTCCCCGCCCGAGGTGCGCGCCGTGTCGCTGTCCTGGACGACCATCTCATATTCCCCAACCAAACCGGGCTCTAAAGGCATGGAAGTAACTCCTATTCTGGAGGTAAGATAAAAAAAGAGAACGGAGCACAGTGGAAAACCCCACTGGCGTTCATTGTTTATTTTAACGGTTTCTTTGGAGTTCTTCAGGTCAATCTTAAACCGGTTTCACAAATTCCGTCTCACCATTCCCAACTCGGACATTTTACTGCTCTCTGCTCTCCGTTCTCTTTTCTGATTCTCGCTCTTCCGTATTAGTAGTACAATGGTAAAAACAGTCATAATAAAAGGAGTGCTGTGATGCCAACCTCCGAAACACCCGTGAGCCTGACCCTGCAGCTCGGAATGGGTCCGGATGAAGACCCCGACACGCTCGACCGCCTGGCGCGCCAGTTGCTGATCGAGCTCCAGGACCTGGACGTTGAGTCGGCCGGGCTGGTCAGAGGTGGGCCCGCTCCGCAAGGCGCAAAATCTGCCGACCTGGTGACGCTGGGCTCGCTGGCGGTGGTGATGCTTCCGGCGGTTGTGCCTAAAGTCATCGAACTTTTGCAGTCCTGGACGATGCGCGCCGAAAATCGGACGGTGAAAATCAAATCCCAGGTGGCGGACCGCTCGATCGAGTTGGAATATTCGCCCACCGCGCTGTCGCCTGCTCAGCTCAACCAGCTCGTCACCACCATCAACCAGGCACTGCAGCCAGCCGCCAAAAGCGCTTCGAGCGAGTGAATCAAGGGGGTGTCCATGGAAGGACGTAAGCTTGCCCTGGTAATCGGAAACAGCGAATATGGCGACGCCCAGCTTTCACGGCTGGTCACCCCGGACAGCGACGTCAACGGCCTGGCCGAAGTCCTGCGCAGCAGCGAGGTAGGCAGCTTCGACGAGGTGACCGCCCTGGTCAACCAGCCGGGCGCGGTCGTCCGCCGGGCGATCTCGGAATTTTTCGCCGGCCGCGGCCGGGATGATCTCCTGGTGCTGTATTTTTCGGGCCACGGCATCTGCGACGACCGCGGGCAGCTCTTCCTGGCGGTCAAGGACACTGAGCCCAACCTGCTGCGCGGGACTGCGATCCCGGCCGGCTTTATTACCGAGGAAATGGATAACAGCCGCTCGAAGCGCCAGGTGCTGATCCTGGACTGCTGCCACAGCGGGGCTTTCTCGCGGGGGATGAAGGGCGCGCCGGGGAGCAGCGTGGGCACCGCGGCGGCTTTCCAGGGGACGGGTTTTGGACGGGTGGTTCTGACCGCCACCGATTCGACCCAGTATGCCTGGGAGGGCGACCAGGTGATCGGCCAGGCCGAGAACTCGGTCTTTACCAGGCATTTGATCGAGGGGCTGAGCAGCGGAAAGGCCGACCTGGACAGCGACGGCCAGATCACGCTCGACGAGCTGTACGACTACGTCTACGAGCAGGTGATCAGCGCGACCCCACGCCAGACGCCGAGCAAGTGGTCGTACGGGCAGCAGGGCGATATCGTCATCGCCCATAACCCCCATCCGGTGGTCCGTGCCGCCGCGCTTCCTCCTGATTTGCAGCAGACCATCGAGGACCCGCGACCGTGGGTGCGCGAGGGAGCCGTGCGCGAGTTGGCACGGCTGCTGCAAACCAGCTCTCCCGGGCTGGCGCTGGCGGCGCGCGAAGCGCTCGCCCGCCTCGCCGAGGACGACAGCCGACGGGTGGCCTCCTCCGCCGCGGAGAGCCTGGGGGAAGCGCCCATGACAGGTGAAGCGGCGCCTGCTGGACAGCAGGCTGTTCCTTCTACCGCTGAGGCTCCAGAGGCTGAACAGCCAAAGGCAGAGATCCTTCCCGAAACAGCCAGCGAGGCGGCGGCTGCGCCGGGCGTTGAGCCAGAGACGGCCCTGCCAGCCGCGGTCAATGCCTACCCCGCGGGCGCCGTTCAGAAAACCGGTAGGCAGTTATTGGATGGAACGATCGCTTTTCTCGCGAAGGCTTTTCAAGGGTCGCGGCAGAAGAAGATCCTGATGATCGCCGCAGGCTGGGCCTTGGGTGGGTTGGTCGCAGGGCTGATCGCCTGGAATACCCAAAGCATAACGGTTGGCTTCCTGGTGGGTGGGGCAATCAGCGGCATGGCGATCGGGCTGGCTCTGAGCCAGGAGAAACGATCTTTCGGGATTATCCTGATCCTCTTGATCTCCGGTTTTGCCATCACCTGGGTCCTGGATGGGGTATTTTCCGATGCGCTATCCGCATCTTTCGCTGAAAGTTTTCCAGGCATCAATTACACCCTTCTTGGCTGGGATGCCACTGTGGAGCTAGGCAAAGCCCTTGGCCGGCTGCTGGGCAGTTTTCTTGCCGGCGGTGTCGGCGGGCTGGCCAGCGCACTGGCCCTGCGCCAGGAAGACCCTGCTCTGCCGATCAAGGCTCTAACGAAGCTCGTCATCAGCCTGGCCTTGATCTGGGCAGTGCCTGTGGCCGGTTTTACCCTTATTGCGAACCTAACAGGGATGGCCTCCTCCCCTTCCATCCTCGTTGTCCTGATATTTGTGATGGCGCTTGTCGGCTGGCTGATGGGGCGGGTAGTGATCAGTCGTTAGCTGTCAGCGGAAGACCGTAAAGTGCAGCGAAAAGCAGGGGGTAGTGGGTAACGGGTAGTTCTCAGTTCTCGGTTCTCGGATCTCGTTCTTCTAACACATCAATCTCGCCCGTCGAGCCGTCGATGCGGATCTTCTGACCGGTTTGGAGGCGCTGAGTGGCCTGATCGACCCCGACGATGGCGGGGATGCCGTATTCCCGCGCGACCACCGCGCCGTGGGTCATCATCCCGCCGACCTCCATCACCAGGCCCGATGCAGCCAGGAAGAGCGGGGTCCAGGAGGGATCGGTTCCCGGGCAGACCAGGATTTCTCCCGGCTGGAGGTGCGCCTGGCGGGGGTCGAACACCACCCGAACCCGGCCGGCGGCGGTCCCGGGCGAGACCGGGCTGCCCTGGATGGCCTGAAGGCCGGATTCCGCGCGGCTCACGCCCTTGTAAAAGGCGCGCCCGTCGCTGAGCAGCAGCCGCGGGACCTGGCGGCGGAGCATCTCGCGCTGGTAGACCGCGCGGCGGCAGCTCGCCTCGTCGCGCAGACCGGCTCGCTGCTCTGCCGGGCCGCGGGCAAAGCGCTCGATCTCGTCCAGGGTGAGATAGACCAGGTCGTCAGCGCGGTCCAGCTCGCCGGCCTGGACGTATTCCTCCCCGATCTCGAGCAGAGCCTGGCGCTGGATGGCGAACATGCGCACAGCGAAGAACTTGGGGCTTTCCCGCGCCCCGAGGAGGGCGCGAGCCCGCCGGGCAAAGAAGCTCACCAGGCGAGCTTTGAGCCAGCCGCCGCGGGAGCGGCGCGCAGTCTCGACCAGGCTGGCGACTGCCTCTTCCGCGCTCTCTGCGCTACGCGCGAAGACCTGATCCGGAGCGCGCTGGGGGTCATCGATCTGGAGGAAGCTGCCGATCGCATCGATCACGTGGGTGGGTTCCTCGCGCCAGCGTGGGCGGCCAGGATCGATCTCGCCCAGGCCGCGGCTGCCGTAGCGCTCGAGAAACGCGCCGATCGCGCGCATGGCCGGTTCCGGCAGGTCGCCGGCCAGGTAGCGGGCGGCCAGATCGCTGGGGGAAAGCTGTTCGAAGAGCCGCAGAGAGGAGGGGTCTGAGTGGATGGCCTGGGCGGCCTTCCACAGCTCCAGGTCCATCTCCGTGGTCGGGTTATGGGGCAGGCCGCGATAGATTTCGAGGACCGCATTTTGCCAGCCAATCTCTTCTGCCGGTGTCTGCGCGGAGGAATGGCCCCTCGACAGTAGGTCGACGATGTTGAACGACGCGATTCCGGCGACGACTGTGGAAACGAAGCGGATCAGGTTGGAGCGCAGGTTCTGTTCCTCGAGCCGAGGCAGCAGACCCGCGATCTCGGCCAGGCGGGCGTCGCGATCGGGGGTGTTTTGCGCAGCCAGGACTCGCTCGCGCATCAGCTCCAGGACCTGTTCTCCGCCCGCAACGATCGATGCCCGGCGTTTTTCCGGCGCGGCCAGGTTGAGCAGCACGTTGGCCAGCATGGGGGCGGCGAAACCGGTCAGGCGCAGCGCGGTGCGCGGGCGGATGCCGCTGCGCTGGGGCTGGAGGCGGGGATCGTCGAGGATCGAAAGGAGCGCCTGCCGGGTGGACGGCTCAATCATCTCCAGGGCGACCGGAACGATTTTCCTTCCGACGGTGTTGCGGATCAGGCCGGTGATATTGATCCACAGGCGCTCGCCGGCCGAATACAACACGATCTGCGTGGTGGCGTTGACATGGTAGCCAAACAGGCCCGCGCCAGCCGCGAAGATCGTTTTCCATACATCCAGGCCTAAGGGGGTGATCGGGTCGAGCATGCCCTGCACGGCGCCGAAAGAAAAAAACACGTGCAGGTCGTCGGGACCAAAACCCTCCGGAACAGGGTAGAGCGAGGTGATCGGCCGGGACTGGAGCAGGAAGAGGCGGCCGCCGGCCCAGGCCCACTCGATGTCCTGGGGCTGGCTATACAGGGCGGTGACCTGCTGTCCGAGGTGGGCCAACTCGAGGACCTGCTCGTCAGCAAGAGCCGGATGATCGTGGGCCTTCTCCATAACGGTCACCGTCCCGCCGCCGGCCCGGCTGCGGATCGAGATGGCCTTGGCGCCCGGTTTCCGCGAGCGGATCTGGCCTGAGGTAGTGTCGACCACGTAATGGTCCGGCTCGACCTGGCCGGAAACCAGGGCTTCGCCCAGGCCGAGGGTCGCGTCGATGACCGTCTCGCTGCGCAGACCGCTAAGCGGGTTGGCGGTAAAGAGCACGCCGGAGGCCTGGCTCTGGACCATCTCCTGGACGACCACCGCCAGGGAAACCTCCCGGGAGTCGATGTGGTTGCGGGCGCGGTAGCCGATGGCGCGCGTGGTCCACAGGCTGCTCCAGCAGCTCACCACGGCCCGGAGCAGAACCGGGCCGCCGACCACGTTCAGATAGGTGTCCTGCTGGCCAGCGAAGGACATGTCCGGCAGGTCTTCGGCGGTGGCGGAGGAACGTACCGCGACGGGAACCGGGCCAGATTCTGGTAGGAGCTCACCTGTCTGCGCCCCCTGATTTTCCGGGCCGGTGCCCCGGTCAGCCCTTGCAGAGAGGCCGGCGTACGCGGCGAGGAGGTCCTCTTCCAGGCCAGGGGGAAATGTCCCTGCCGCGAACAGGGCGCGGATGCGCGCGGAGGCCTGCTCGAGGGCCTCCGGGTCTTCGACCGCACCGGCGTGCAGGGCAGCCTGGATCTGACCGGTGAGGTGGTTCGCTTCGACAAAGGCCTGGTAGGCCTGGGTGGTGACCAGAAAGCCGCCGGGGACGGGCAGCCCGGCGCGAGTCAGGTGGGCAAGGTTGGCTCCTTTCCCGCCGGCGAAAGGCAGGGTCGCCTGCTCGGATTCCAGGGGAAGGATCCAGGTCGTTTGAGTTCGCGTGGCTTCGCTCATGGCTGCGCCTCGTTTGGATGGGAGCCGTCCGGGACGCCTTCAGCCGGCCCGGAGGCCAGGATGCCATACAGATAAATGTCGACAAACTGGTCGAGGGTCTCTGGATCGAAGGGCAGGCGGTCTGACAGGACGATATTGGTCATGAAATAGGAGAAGATCAGGCCAAAGAAGGAACGTCCCAGCACGGGCAGGGGGATTTCGGGGCGCAGGTCGCCTTGCAGGCCGGCGACGCGGCCGAGGAGGTGCAGGATCTGGGGAAAGACGACCGGGAACAGGTCGCTGAGATGCGCGCACTGGAACTCGACGATCTCGATGAACATCAGGTTGAGCGCCTCGCGGTCGGCGCCCAGGGCGGTAACCATGCGGCGGGCGGCGTCGTGGAGGATGGCCTCGACCGTCTCGCCATCCGCCTCTTGCAGGGCGGGGAGGACGCGCATAAAGGGATTATTCGCGGCGAGGACCGCGGTGAAGATCTCCTCTTTGCCGGCGTAGTGGGCGTACAAACCGCCGGTGGTCATCCCGCAGCGCCCGGCGATATCGCGCATCGAGGCGGCGTGATAGCCTTTTTCGAGGAAGACCCGGTATGCCGCTTCGAGGATTTGCTGGCGGGCGTTCTCGCCTTTGGGGGTGAGTCTGGGGGACATGGCAGCTCCAAAATAAAAACGAACGACCGTTATTATTATAACCCAGAAGAAGGAATTTGTCAACGGGTTGCCTGGTTCACCGTTCCCATTTTTTCCAAAACATGTCAAAAATCATCGGTGATTACCCATAAGTATCCTCCCCAAAAGGAAAAGGATGCAAAAAAACAAACGAGAGGGTCATTGTTGTGACAATCACCGCGGAAATTCCCCGCAGCAGCCAATACGGGCCATCCCGATCCGAGGAGAGGCCCAAT
>DATKLX010000119.1:0-6821 GCA_035542155.1 Anaerolineaceae bacterium | reverse complement strand
TTAATTAAAGGGTCTGTTCGGGTGGTTTTTGTGCTATCCTTCATATTAGAAGCCTCCTGAGTTTTCGTGTGGCCTGGTAACCATACTGTACTCAAGAGGCTTCTATTTTTCAACTACCCTGGGCAAAAGGCCAAACTCCAGTTGGTGTTCTTTCTCAGATCACCTGTTCTAAATCTGTCTTTTATTCTGATGATATAATCACCCTATGCGAAAAGTGGGCAGTTTTTTCTTCGGCGCGCTGGCAACTCTGGTTGTGTTGAGCGTGGCAGGTTTCGCCTTATACCAGATCCCTCCCATTCAGGAACGGTTAGCCTGGCGGCTGGATGCCCTGCAGTCGAAGATCAAATATACTTTCTCGCCGCCCGAACAGGTGATTTTTGTCCCCCAGGACCAGATCGACCGGGTCGTCCAGGCCACCCTGGCAGCGCTGACCCCGACCCGCATGCCCACCGCGACAGCCTCGCCAAGCCCGACCGCGGCCCCAGCCGAGACTCAGACCCCACAAGTCTCACCAACCGCCACCCTCGTCCCCACGCCTATTCCTGGCGAAGTGGATTTGAAGGGCATCATCCACGAGTACCAGAAATGGAATAACTGCGGCCCGGCGACCCTGGCAATGGCGCTGACCTACTGGGGCTGGAAGGGAGACCAGCGCGATACCGCGCCGTACCTGAAGCCCAACGACCGCGACAAGAACGTTATGCCGTATGAAATGAAGGACTACGTCGATACCCAGACTAAATTTCGCGCCGTGGTGCGAGTGGGAGGGGACCTCGACCTGCTCAAGCGGCTGATCGCGGCGGGTTTCCCGGTGGTGGTGGAAAAGGGCTTCGTGGTCTCTAAAGAGGGTTGGATGGGGCATTATGAGGTCGTCAACGGGTATAACGATGCGAAGGCTCAGTTTATCACCCAGGACTCCTACATCATGGCCAATCTGCCGGTGCCTTATCAGGAGATGCAAACCTTCTGGCAGAACTTCAATTACCTGTACCTGGTGATCTATCCCCCCGACCGCGAACAGGAAGTCATGGCCGTCCTCGGGCCGGCTGCCGATGAGACCACCGCGTTCCAGGAGGCCGTTCTGGTAGCCTCGAACGAGACCGTGCAAACGAATGGGCGCGCCCTTTATTTTGCCTGGTACAACCGCGGGACCAACCTGGTCAACCTGGGCGATTATGCCGGGGCGGCCCAGGCCTATGATGAAGCCTTCAATGTTTACCCGACCATCGCTGAAAAGGACCGCCCCTGGCGGAACATCTGGTACCAAACCGGCCCATACTTTGCCTATTATTACACCGGCCGCTACCAGGACGTGATCAACCTGGCCAGGACCACCCTCGATTATCTCAGCAATGAGCCCACCCTTGAAGAAAGCTGGGTTTGGAAAGCGCGCGCCGAAGCGGTCCTGGGCGACACGAAAACTGCGATCGACGACCTGCACAACGCCCTGAAGTACCACGAAGGCTTTGTCCCGGCACTGGAAGAGCTCCAAAGCCTGGGAGCCGGTAACTGAGATGCCTAAAATCCTTCATTTTGCCGACGCGCATATCGACATGGCCAATTACGGCCGGCACGATCCGGAGAGCGGCCTGCCGATGCGAGTCCTCGATTTCCTGAAATCACTCGATACCATCGTCGACACCGCCATACAGGAGCAGGTCGACCTGGTGCTGTTTGCCGGTGACGCTTATAAAGACCGCACCCCCGCGCCGACCTTCCAACGCGAGTGGGGCCGGCGGATGATGCGCCTCAGCCGGGCCGGGATCCCTACTCTGCTCCTGGTCGGCAACCACGATCTATCCCCTTCGATGGGCCGCGCCCACGCTATCCAGGAATTCGAAACCCTGGAGATACCCCACGTCCAGGTCCTCTCACGCCCGTGTTTTCTCAAACCGGCTGAACTGGAAGACCTGCCTCTCCAGGTGCTAGCCCTTCCCTGGGTCAACCGCTCGGCGATGATGGGTACCCTGGGCCTCAGCGCGGTGGACCCGACCCAGTTGTACGCCGAGCTGGAGAACCGCCTGGCCAACCTGGTTGAGGTCTGGCTGGAACAGGTCGACCCGGACCTGCCGGTGATCCTCACCGCGCACTGCTCGGTCCAGGGAGCGACCTACGGCGGAGAGCGCGCGGTGATGCTCGGCGGAGACCTGGTTCTCCCCGGCTCGCTGGTCCGCGATCCACGCCTGGATTACGTGGCCCTGGGTCACATTCACAAGCCCCAGGATCTGAACAAAGACAGTTATCCGCCGGTGATTTACCCGGGTTCGATCGAGCGGGTCGATTTCAGCGAGGCGAAGGAAGACCGCTTTTTTGTGATTGCCCAAGTGAACCGTGGCAATACCCGCGTCGAGTGGCGTAAGCTGGAGGGCGTGCGTCCCTTTATCGACCGCTACGTCCGTATAGAAAATCCGGAAAACGTCCCCGACCAATTGCGTGGCGCGCTGCCGGATCCCGGGCGCATGGATGGGGCCATCGTCCGCCTGAACGTCGAATACCCGCGCGACTGGGAGACCCTGCTGGATGAGGCCGCCCTGCGCGAATACGTTTCCCAAACCTTTGAGTTCCACCTCGTCAAGCGTCCCCAGGTCGAGGCGCGGATCCGCCTGCCGCAGGATCAGGGCATCAGCAGCCTGACCGCTCTGGAGCTGCTGGAGAAATACTGGCTGGCCAGCCACACCGACCCGGACGAGGCCCAGGCACTGCAAGAACTGGCAAAATCGATCATCCAGGGCAGTCCATCCTGACCGGTATCGTTGAACCGGGTTCTTCATCCGAACAATCTGCTTTGAGGATTTTCCTGATCACTGGTTACTTCTTCATATGATCCCTCTCTACCTGCGTATCTCCGGCTTTCTCTCCTACCGCGATCCGGTCGATCTGGATTTTTCCACCTTCAGCCTGGCAAGTATTACTGGTGCGAACGGCGCGGGAAAATCTTCGCTGCTCGACGCCATCACCTGGGCCCTGTTTGGCCAGGCTCGCCGGCGGGATGACTCGCTGATCAATCACGCCTCATCCGCGGCTGAAATCCGCCTGGATTTCAAATACGAAGGCAACATCTACCGCATCCAGCGCACCAAGCCAAAGGAAAAGGCTGCTCTGCTCGAGTTCTTTATCTGCCAGGATCCGGGCCAATACCGCGCGGATGAGGGCGCGCCGTGGAAGCCGTTGACCGAGCGCTCGATTCGCGAGACCGAGGCGTGCATCGTCGATACGCTGCGCATGGATTACGACACCTTCACCAACGCTTCCTTTTTTCTACAGGGAAAGGCTGACCAGTTTGCCCAGCAGCGGCCCAGCGAGCGCAAGCGCATCCTGAGCAGTATCCTCGGATTGGAGATCTGGGAAACCTACCGGGAAGAGGTCAACGAGCGCCGCAAAGCGCTGGAGACCGAATGCCAGAAAATCGACGGAAGGTTGCACGAGATCCAGGTTGAGCTGGGCGAAGAAACGGGACGGCGGGCGCGCCTCCAGGAGCTGGAGAGCGACCTGGAGAGGCTGGCCCAGGCGCGCGAGAGCCAGGAGAACGCGTTAGAAAGCCTGCGCCGGCTGGCGGCTTCGCTGGCCCAGCAGCGCGAACTGGTCGAAGCGCAGAGCCGCCAGCTCGCGACAGACCGCCAGAACCTGGACATCCTGCAGCGCCGTTTGGAAGATCGCCAGCAGGAAAGGTCTGCCTATGCCAGCCGGTTGGAACGGGCCGCGGAGATTGAAGCAGCCTACCAGGCGTGGGTCAAGGCGCGCCAGGATCTGGAGCGCTGGGACGAGGTGGCCGCTCGCTTCCGCGAGCAGGAAAAACGGCGCCTGAAGCCGCTCCAGGAGATCGAGAACGCGCGTACCCGGTTACAGGTCGAAGCCCAATCCCTGGAAAACCAGCGGGCGGTAATCGAGGCCGAACGCGCCCAGGCGATTTCCCTGGGCGAGCAGGCTGAGGCGTTCGAGCGGGAGATTGCTCGCCTCCAGGCCATAGCAGGCCGGCGGGGAGAGTTGGATGGTGCGCTGCGCGACCTTCACCAGCAGCAGGCCGACTCACGCGCGGAAAATCCGCGTCTCAAAGCCGATATGGACGAGTTGAAGGAGCGCATCGGCCAACTCGAGCAGATTGAGGGCGCCAACTGCCCGGTCTGCGGCCAGCCGCTCTCCGCGGACGAGAAGGCTGCTCTGATCGAGTCGCTGCGGCAGCAAGGGAAGACGATGGGCGACCGCTACCGCAAAAACCAGGATCTGCTCAAGGATTTTGAGAACCGCCTGCGTACCAAGGAAGTTGAGCTGGCGGAGCTGGCCGGTGCTGAGGACGAGCTGCGCAGGCAAAGCCGCCTGCTGGACGGGATCCAGGCGCGCCGGCTGCAGATCGCCGAGAAAGAGGCGGAATGGGTGGCCAATGGTGGGCCGCGTCTGAGCGCCGTTGAGCGCTGCCTGGCGGAGAACGATTATGCTCGCGAAGCGCAGGTGGAGCTGGAAACGATCGACCTGGAATTGAAGGCCATGGGCTACGACGCTGCTTCCCACGATGAAGTCCGGCGGGCGGAGATAGATGGGCGCACCTCCGAAGCTGACCTGCGCAGCCTGGAGAATGCTCGCGCCGCTCTGGGACCGCTGGAGCGGGAGATCGGTGGCCTGGCCGAGCAGGTGAAAGGTCTCACTGCCGACCTCGACCGCCAGCAGCAGGTCTACTTCCAGGCAGCCAGCGCCTATGCCGCCGCGGCGGCTCAAGTCCCGGACGTGGATCAGGCCGAAGTCGGTTTGATGAACGTGAGAGCCAAAGAAAACCAGTTACGCATGGAGGTGGGGGCAGCCCGCCAGAAGGTGCTGGTGCTGGACGATTTACGCGCCCGCCAGGCCGAGCTGAACCACAAGAGGGATGGCCTCAACCGCCAGATCGCCCGGCACAAGACTCTCGAGCGGGCGTTCTCCAAGGATGGGGTGCCAGCGTTGTTGATCGAGCAGGCCCTACCTGAGATCGAAGGTCAGGCCAACGAGTTCCTCGACCGGCTTTCGAGCGGGATGATGTCGGTTTCTTTCGCCACCCAACGCGAGTACCGCGACAAGAAGCGGGACGATCTGCGCGAGACGTTGGATATCCTGATCAGCGATGGGGCGGGGACGCGAGATTACGAGCTGTTTTCGGGAGGAGAGGCTTTCCGGGTCAACTTTGCCATCCGCCTGGCGCTCTCCAAGGTGTTAGCCCAGCGCGCCGGCGCGAGGCTGCAGACCCTGGTCATCGACGAAGGCTTCGGCAGCCAGGATGCCCTGGGCCGCCAGCGCCTGATCGAAGCGATCAACCTGGTCCGCGATGATTTCGCCAAGATCCTGGTGATCACCCACCTGGAGGAAATGAAGGACGCTTTCCCTAACCGGATCGAAGTGGAAAAGGGTTTGCGCGGATCGACTGTGCGGGTGGGTTAGATCACTGCCCTGGATGGCCTGCGTTAAGCCCTTTCGATCTCTGATGACGTCACCGCTGTGTGGGTCTCCATGGACGCTGAGGAAGTGAAAAGAGTCCAGGCCAGGTGGAGCGTTTGGGGTGAAGGAATTCGCCTGGTGATCCTGGAGCGGGTCGCTATCGGGTGACCTGAGATTCTTGGGTTCTGCCGGTCAACAAACCCCTGAATCTGCCGGGTAAGGGGTTTGTTTGAGGCGGGAAAAATTTACGCTGATTTTACGCGTGATTTTCAAGAATGTGCTATAATACCTCTGTCGGACATTTGGGTGCCCCCCTCACCCAGATGTCTGGCGTTTTTTTAACTACCTTATACCGTTTCTATAAGACTTCTTCAGCAAATCTGAAGAAGTCTTTGCTATCCTATCGAACAGATCCGCTCTTCGAGGATCAAAATACCAAACCTGTTCGAAAGGAGACATATGTTGAAACGAAGAATAATCATACCCATCATCGCAGTCGGCGTGCTGGCTGTGGGGGCCTTTTTGGGGGTCGGAGCGGTCCGCTCGGTGTTTGCTCAGACTGCTTCACCTACAACCAGCGCCCCTGCGCAGCCCAACGGCCCGGCGCTGCCCGGTTTTGACCGGGGGAAGCACGGCCCAGGTCCGGGCGGCGTTTCGGATGCGGACCTGGCCGCAGCTCTAGGGATCACCACCGACCAGCTCAGCGCCGCTTACCGGACCGCGAATACCGAAGCCCTGAAAGATGCGGTTGCCCAGGGCCTGATCACCCAGGCGCAGGCCGACCAGATGGCTCAGAACGGTGAGCGATTCCACGGCATGCCCGGCAGCACGATAGACGATCACGCCTTGCTGGCCAAGGCCCTGGGGATCAGCACTGATCAACTGAATTCTGCTCGCCAGAAAGCCCTGGCTTCGAGCCTAGCCACGGCGGTCCAGAATGGAACGCTGACCCAGGCCCAGGCCGACCTGATCCAGGGACGGAGCGCCCTCTACAGCAACTCCAGGTTCCAGGACAGCATGAAGTCCGCTTTCCAGACGGCGGTCCAGCAGGCGGTAACGGACGGGGTGATCACCCAGGCCCAGGCCGACCAGCTCTTGAAGGATCAGCCAGCCATGGGTGGTTTCCCGGGATATGACTTTGGTGGACCGGGCGACCGGCACGGCTTTGGCGGCCCGGGGTTTGCCCCGAACGGCTCGAATGGCACCCCCAATGTAACGCCCACGACCACGCCATCCTCCAGCGGTTCCCAGGGATAAATGAGATTCCCGTGATTTTCACCTTCCCTGGACTTTGGCTCTTTGAGCGAAAGTCGAGCAGGAAAATCGAGGCGGGAACTGCTTTGCGAAAGGCAGTTCCCGCCTTAGATTCGGGCCGCACCCGCCACGGCGTTCTCCAAACCAGCTAACCAGGTCTCTTTTTT
>DATKLX010000118.1:0-7482 GCA_035542155.1 Anaerolineaceae bacterium | reverse complement strand
AGCAGAGCTTTCTATTCCCTTCCTATTTGTGGGTAATCACCGAAAATTCGTTATTGACCTCTTGTATATTCTTTGCTATAATCAACGATTGCGTATTATGCCCTTTCTCCAGAAAGGCTAAGGGTTTAATTATTTATTTTTAACCCAGGTTGTGAAAACCAGGAGAAACCCAATGGCTTCTGCTTTACCTCTTAAGAATTATGCACGAATTCCGGTTTCGCTACAGCTTCCCAAACTTATCGAAGTCCAGCTCGATTCTTTCGAAAGGCTCAAACGCGAAGGACTGGCTGACCTTTTCAACGAAATCTCCCCCATCGAATCCTATAACAAGGGGATGAAACTCTATTTCCCAAGCCACAGTCGTGAATCACAGCAATGGGGGCTGACCTACTGGTTCGGGGAACCGAAACATTCCATTGAAGAATGTGTCGAGCGGGACCTGACATATTCCAGCCCACTGTATGTTTCCGTATTGCTCGCCGGCCCTGAAGTGCCGGACCCCATTCGCCAGGACATATTCCTGGGGGATTTTCCCGAAATGACGGAAAAGGGGACTTTCATCATTAATGGTACCGAGCGTGTGGTTGTCTCGCAGTTGATCCGCTCGCCAGGCGTCTATTTCGAAGCCCCAACCGACCGGGCGACTGGCCGGCCGCTGGCGATGGCCAAGCTGATCCCAGATCGCGGCGCCTGGATGGAATTTGAGACGCGAAAGAACGATTATATTATTTTGAAATTCAACCGCAAGCGCACGGTGCCGATCACTGTGTTCCTGCGCGCGCTGGCAGCCGTCGATGATGGCCTGAGCGACTCGCCTCTCACAACCGGCTCGGACGAGGAAATCCTCTCCCTGTTCCAGGATATTGACAACAATCCGGACCGCATGTTCATCGCCTCGTCGCTGCGCCAGGAACCGGCCTGGGATCTCTCCGGTGGGATCACCATCGCAGAAGCAGCCCTGATCGAGTTCTTCAAACGCATGCGCCCGGGCGACCCGGCAACATTGGATAACGCCCGCCAGTTTCTCGAAGAACAGCTCTTCGACCAGCGGCACTACGACCTCGAGCGAGTCGGGCGCTATAAGCTCAACCAGAAACTGGATCTGCAGGACGAGATCCCGGTCCAACACCGTACCGTCACCAAGTGGGACGTGGTCCGCCTGGTGCGGCGGATGATCATGATCAACAACGGGATCGAGCCGCCGGACGATATCGACCACCTTGGAAACCGGCGGGTCAAGACCGTCGGCGAGCTAATCCAGAATAAGCTGCGGATTGGCCTGCGCCGGATGGAGCGGGTGATCAAGGAACGCATGTCGATTCGTGACCAGGACCAGACATCGCCGGTCAGCCTGATCAACATCCGCCCGGTTGTCGCCGCCCTGCGCGAGTTCTTTGGCTCCAGCCAGCTCTCACAGTTCATGGACCAGACCAACCCCCTGGCTGAGCTGCGCCACAAACGGACGCTCTCGGCCCTTGGCCCGGGCGGTCTACGCCGCGAACGAGCAGGGTTCGATGTCCGTGACGTGCATCACTCGCATTACGGGCGGATCTGCCCAATCGAGACCCCGGAAGGCCCGAACATCGGTTTAATCGGCCGCCTGGCCTCCTTTGCGCGAGTGAATGAGTATGGCTTTATCGAGACACCCTACCGCCGGGTGATCAAGGCTCTGCCTTCGACCGACCCGCGCCTGCTTCAGCGTGAGGTACGCGATACGATCACCGATCCCGAGTCGGGCAAGGTGATCATCAAATCCGGCGAGCGGATCAACGAAAACCAGTTGACGGCGATTCAAAATCTTCCGAAGACGACCGTTTTCGTGGCCCCCTTCGTCTCGGATGAATTCGAGTACCTCTCAGCGGATGCCGAGGACAAATTCGTCATTGCTCAAGCCAACGCGCCGTTGACCATCGAGCGCGAGTTCGTCCGCGGGCGGGTTTCCTGCCGCTATCACTCCGGGTTCGTTTTCTCGAACCCGGACAGCATCAACTACATGGACGTGGCTCCCCACCAGGTGGTCGGAATTAGCGCGGCCCTCATCCCCTTCCTCGAGCACGACGACGCGAACCGCGCGTTGATGGGCTCGAACATGCAAGCCCAGGCTGTCCCCCTGATCCAGCCTGACGTGCCCCTGATCTCGACCGGTATGGAATATCACGCCGCACTTGACTCCGGTCAGGTCATCGTCGCCGAAGACGATGGCGAAGTGATCTCGGTGACCGGCAAGCAAATCACCGTGCGCGGGCATGATGGCACGCGCACCTATAACCTGCGCAAATACCAGCGCTCCAATCAGAGCACCTGCATCGACCAGCGCCCGGCCGTCGTGAAAGGCCAGCGGGTGCATCACGGCGACATCATCGCCGACTCCTCCTCGACCGAAGGCGGTGAGCTGGCCCTGGGCCAAAACGCAGTGGTAGCCTTTGTCTCCTGGGAAGGCGGCAACTTCGAGGATGCCATTCTGATCTCCGAGCGGTTGGTGCAAGATGACCGCTTTACCTCAGTGCACATCGAGAAGTATGAAGTCGAGGCCCGCGATACCAAGCTTGGCCCCGAAGAGATCACCCGGGATATCCCCAACGTGGGTGAGGATGCGATCAAAGATCTGGACGAGCACGGCATCATCCGTATTGGCGCGGAAGTCGGACCGAACGACATCCTGGTAGGCAAGATCACCCCGAAAGGTGAAAAAGAGCTGACCCCAGAAGAACGGCTGCTGCGGGCGATCTTCGGCGAGAAGTCGCGGGACGTGAAAGACACTTCGCTGCGCATGCCGCATGGCGAGCGCGGAAAAGTGGTCGACGTCAAGGTTTTTACCCGCGAAGACAACACTGATCTTTCTGCGGGCGTGGACATGATGGTGCGGGTCTCGGTAGCCCAGCGGCGCAAGATCACCGCGGGCGATAAAATGGCCGGCCGCCATGGCAACAAGGGCGTGGTTTCGAAGGTCGTCCCGGTGGAGGATATGCCCTTCCTCGACGACGGCACGCCGGTCGACATTATTCTGAACCCATTGGGCGTCCCGGGCCGAATGAATATCGGCCAAGTCCTTGAGACCCATCTCGGCTGGGCAGCCAGCCGGCTGGGTTTCAGGGTGATGACACCCGTATTCGATGGGGCCAACGAAAGCGAAATCGAAGCGGAGCTGGCCCGCGCCTGGATCGTCGATGAAGCCTGGAAAGAGACAGCCGCGAAAGCCTGGGACTGGATCAAAGAGAGCGAAGAATACACACCAGAAAACATAACGGATGACGATGAGGTCCGCCTGCTCTATCTGGAGCAGTGGCTGGGTGAGCGGGGGTACGATATCTACGAAATCAGCTCGGACCAGACCTATGCGCGGCGATCGACGGCGCGCGAATGGCTGCGTGACCAGGGATACGACCCCGACCTGACGCTTCACTTCGAGGACATGCAGGTTTCGCTGGAAGCCGAGACCGAACAGGACCAGCGGGCGCTAAACGTCTGCCTGCGGCTGTGGCTGGAGCGAATGGACGTGGATGCAAGCGAGATTTCGGATCAGAATCTGCTCACTCGCGCGCAAAAAGTAACTGCCCAAACCGGCATCCCCATCCCAACCCTAGGCAAGCAGGTCCTCCGGGATGGCAAAACCGGCGATCCGTATGACCAGCCGGTCACGGTGGGCGTGATGACCATGCTCAAACTGCACCATTTGGTGGAGGATAAAGTCCACGCTCGCTCGACAGGCCCCTACAGCCTGGTGACCCAGCAGCCGCTGGGTGGTAAAGCTCAATTCGGCGGACAGCGCTTTGGCGAAATGGAAGTCTGGGCGCTGGAAGCCTATGGGGCTGCCTATACCCTGCAGGAAATGCTCACGGTCAAATCTGATGACGTGCAGGGCCGGGTGAACACCTACGAAGCGATTGTCAAGGGCGAGCCGATTGAGGAGCCGAGCATCCCGGCCTCGTTCCGCGTGCTGGTCAAAGAGCTGCAAAGCCTTGGTCTGGCAGTGGAAGCGGTGATGGAAAACGGCGAGGTGATCCGGTTTGGGAAGGACGAAGAGCGGGTGCGTCCTCCCAAGATGGAAACCGGGCTCCTGGGGTTGGGCGAAGATTTTAGTGATTTTGGATAATCGAGGGGCTTGACGAAGGTCCAGAGGAGTGGTAAAATCGCTCCCCGTTGCCCATATCGTGGGCTTCAAGATGATTAAACACTGCCCGACGGATACGCGTACACAAGCCAAGGTGAGGCCATCCGCAAGAACGATGGCCTCACTTTGGGGATAACCAAAGAGATGAAAGTTTTTGGAGGCTAAGACGTGCCCACAATTAACCAACTGATTCGAAAAGGCCGCCAGTCGAAGAGGATCAAGAGCAAGGCGCCCGCACTGTTATACACCCTGAATACAAAGAAACAGCGCCGCGTACGCCAGGCGGATGGCGCCCCCCAAAAGCGCGGTGTGTGCACCGTGGTACGAACCATGACCCCGAAGAAACCGAACTCTGCGCTGCGCAAGATTGCCCGCGTCCGGCTCTCGAACGGCATCGAAGTGACCGCGTATATCCCTGGCGAAGGGCATCAACTGCAGGAGCACTCCGTGGTTCTCGTACGCGGCGGCCGCGTTAAGGACCTGCCCGGTGTGCGCTATCACATCGTCCGCGGGACATTGGATACCACCGGTGTCGCCAAGCGACAGCAGGGGCGCTCGAAGTATGGCGCCAAACGGCCAAAATAAATAATTGATCTGACGGATCAAATGGAGATGGTTTCATGTCGCGACGCGCAAAACCCGAAGCTCGGGAACTGAATCCCGACGTCCGCTATAACAATATCTACGTCCAGGCGTTCATCCACCGGATGATGCGCCGGGGTAAGAAAAGCACGGCCACGCGGGCCATGTACGACTCGTTGGAGCTGGTCGAGGATAAAACCGGTAAGAATCCGATCGAAGTCGTCGACCTGGCGCTGAAAAACGTTGGCCCGATCATGGAAGTTCGCCCCCGCCGCGTTGGCGGCGCGACCTACCAGGTTCCGATGGAAGTTCCGGCCAATCGCCGGGCCACATTGGCCATGCGCTGGATCATCGATGCCGCAAAAGCTCGGGCGGGGAAATCCTTCGCCGAGAAACTGGCCGGTGAATTCATCGATGCAGCCAACAACCTGGGCGCCGCGGTGCGTAAGCGCGAGGAAGCCCATAAGATGGCCGAAGCTAACCGGGCCTTCTCCCATTACCGCGTATAGTCTGGCCTGAATCGTAAGTAAAGGAATTTTTGAATGCCTCGTAATTTCCCTCTAGAGCGGTATCGGAATATCGGCATCATCGCGCATATCGATGCCGGTAAGACGACAACCACGGAGCGGATCCTGTTCTATACCGGTAAAACCTACCGGATTGGTTCAGTCGATGAAGGCACCACCGTCACTGACTGGATGGAACAGGAGCGCGAACGGGGAATTACGATCGTCTCCGCTGCCGTCTCCGCCGAATGGAAGGGCTATCAAATCAATATCATCGATACGCCCGGACACATTGACTTCACTGCCGAAGTGCAGCGTTCCTTGCGGGTGCTGGACGGTGGGGTGGTGGTCTTCGATGCCGTCCAGGGCGTCGAGCCGCAGAGCGAAACGGTCTGGCGACAGGCCGACCGCTACCACGTGCCGCGAATTTGTTTTGTCAATAAGATGGACCGCGTCGGCGCCTCCTTTGAGCGCACCATGGCGACTATCCAGGATCGCCTCGGCGCCAGGCCGGTCGCCATGCAGCTTCCCATTGGCAGCGAAGCGAATTTTAAAGGCATGATCGACCTGCTCAGCATGCAGGCGATCTATTTTGAAGACGAGCTGGGAAAAGAACCCCGCTATGGCGAGATTCCTGAGGAATTGCGCGTTCAGGCTGAAGAAGCCCGCGCCGCAATGGTCGAACAGATCGCCGAGCTGGATGACACCCTGATCGTCAAGTATCTGGAAGGCGAAGAGCTGAGCATCGATGAGCTCAAGGCCGGCCTGCGCAAGGGAGTGGTCGCGGGTGCGGTGACGCCCTGTTTCTGCGGCAGCTCGCTGCGCAATAAAGGCGTGCAACCGCTGCTGGATGCGGTGATCGACTTTCTGCCTTCCCCGGTCGATATCCCCGCGGTCAAAGGAGTGGTTCCAGAGAGCGGAGAAGAGGTCGAGCGCCCGGCGGATGACAATGCCCCTCTGAGCGCGTTGGTCTTCAAGATCGTCACCGACCCCTACGTGGGGCGCCTGGCGTACTTCCGGGTCTATTCCGGGAAAATCACCCAGGGCTCTATGGTCTATAACTCGACCAAAGGAAAACGCGAGCGGATCGGGCGTTTGATCCGGATGTATGCCGACCGGCGTGAAGATATCACCGAAGTGATGGCCGGGGATATCGCCGCAGTCCTCGGGTTGAAAGAAACTTTCACCGGTGATACGCTCTGCGAGCCAACCCAGGCGATCATCCTGGAAAACATCACCTTCCCTGAGCCGGTGATCACCATCGCTCTCGAACCTAAAACCACCGCCGATCAAGACAAAATGGCGGATGCGCTGCGCAAGCTCTCGGAGGAAGACCCGACGTTTCGAGTCCGCTCGGACGAGAACACCGGGCAGACGCAGGTTTCGGGAATGGGTGAGCTTCACCTGGACGTCCTTGTCGACCGCATGCTGCGTGAATTCCGCGTGCAGGCGAACGTAGGCCGCCCACGGGTGGCTTACCGCGAGACGATCACCCGGCCGGTGAATAAATCCAGCTATAAATACGTCAAACAGACCGGCGGCCACGGGCAGTACGGGCACGTCGTGTTCAATCTCGAACCCGGACAGCCAGGGAGTGGGATCCAATTTGAAAACGACATCATAGGGGGAGCCATTCCCAAGGAATACATCCCTGCGGTGGAAAAAGGGGTCCGCGAAGCAGCCGAAAGCGGCGTGCTGGCGGGTTACCCGATGACCGATCTATCGGTAGCCCTGATCGATGGGTCTTACCATGAAGTCGACTCGAGCGAAATGGCCTTCAAGATGGCAGCTATCTTTGGCTTTAAGGAAGGCGTACAGAAAGGCGCACCCGTCCTGCTGGAGCCGATCATGAGGGTTGAAGTGATCGTCCCCGAAGAATTCCTGGGAGATATCCTCGGCCAGATCAGCTCTCGCCGCGGCCTGATCCAGGGTACGGAAATCCGCCCGGGTAACGCCCAGGCGGTTCGGGCAACCGTTCCGCTGGCCGAGATGTTTGGATACGCCACCGAGCTGCGCTCGGCAACCCAGGGCCGGGGTGTATTCACCATGGAATTCGATCATTACGCGCCGGTTTCCGAAACGGTAGCGCAAAAAATTATCAACGCATAAAGCAGAAAGCATTTCACTTTTTGATGCACATCCAGGAGAGAAGGAACGATGGCCAAGCAGAAATTTGATCGGTCGAAGCCGCATCTGAACGTGGGGACGATGGGACACATCGACCATGGGAAAACGACGCTGACGGCGGCGATCACCAAAGTGTCGCAGATGATGGGGCTGGCG